>DATMSE010000196.1:0-7090 GCA_035565575.1 Xanthobacteraceae bacterium | reverse complement strand
CCATCATGGCAAAGATGGTGGTGCCGGCGCGCTGCAGGAACATCATCGCGCGGGTGTAGATGCCGATGGCGATGCTCTTGAGGCGCGGCAATTTGTAATCCGGCAGTTCGAGCATGAACGGCGCCGGTGCATCGTCGCGCCACATGAAGAACTTGATCAGCGCCGACACCGCCATCGCGCTGGCGATGCCGATGACGTAGAGCCCGAACATCACCAGGCCCTGCAGGTTGATCCAGCCCCACACCTGCTTCGCCGGAATGAAGGCGGAGATGATCAGCGTATAGACCGGGATGCGCGCCGAGCACGTCATCAGCGGCGCGATCAGGATCGTCGTCAGCCGATCGCGACGATTGTCGATCACCCGCGTCGCCATGATGCCCGGAATGGCGCAGGCGAAACTCGACAAGAGCGGAATGAAGGCGCGGCCATGCAATCCCGCGCCGCCCATGATGCGATCCATCAGGAACGCCGCGCGCGCCATGTAGCCGAAGTCTTCGAGCAGCAGGATGAACAGGAAGATGATGATGATCTGCGGCAGGAACACGAGAACGCTGCCGACGCCGGAGATCACGCCGTTCTGGATGAAGCTTTGCAGCAGGCCTGCAGGCAATGTCGCCTGCACCCACTGCCCCAGGAGTTCGAAGCCGCCGGAGATCAATTCCATCACCGGCTGCGCCCAGGCGAACACCGCCTGGAACATGACGAACAGGATCGCGGCGAGGATCACCAGTCCGAACACCGGATGCAGCACGACGGAATCGACGCGTGCGGTCCAGGTATCCGGCCGTGCCGGCAGGCTGACGGTGTCCTTGATGATGCGATCGGCCGCGCGCTGGGTGGCGCGCAATTCGGCGACGCTATGCGGATGCCAATCGTTTTCCGCGGCCTGCCGCACCGATTGCTCGGCAACGGTGTCGGTCAGCCGCAGCAATTCGTCGATGCCGCCCTTGCGCACCGCGACGGAGGTCACCACCGGCACCCCGAGCGCCGCCGACAGCGCCGGCACATCCACGGTGATGCCACGCCGCTTGGCGATGTCGAACATATTGAGCGCCAGCACCATCGGCCGGCCGGTGTGCTTCATCTCCAGCACGAGCCGGATCGCCAGCCGCAGATTGGTGGCGTCGGCGACGCACAGCACGAGGTCCGGGGTCGCCTCACCGGCGGCGCGGCCCAGCACCACGTCCCGCGTGATCTCCTCATCGGGACTGCGGCCACGCAGCGAATAGGTGCCCGGCAGGTCGATCAGCGACACCTGCCGACCGCGCGGCGTGACGAAGAAGCCCTGCTTGCGCTCGACGGTGACGCCTGGATAGTTCGCGACCTTCTGACGGCTTCCGGTCAGCGCATTGAACAGCGAGGTCTTGCCGCAGTTCGGCGTGCCCACCAGCACGATGTTGAAGAGAGGCGCTTCCATAACGATCAGATGGCGGCGTCAGACCACGACGACGGCCATAGCCTCCCGGCGGCGGACAGCGACGGTGATATTCTCGACCCGCACCGCAATCGGATCGCCACCGATCAGCCCCTCGTGCAACACTTCGATGCGCGCCCCTTCAACGAAGCCGAGTTCGATCAGACGACTTTCGAGCTCGGCCGGCGCGAGGCTCGACACCGCATTGCCGCCCTGCAACGCATGGACGGTGCCGGCGAAGCCACGCTTGGCGTTTCCGAGCAGACGAGTCGGACCGCTGTCATCGGGATTGAAGGTCATGCGTCGCTTGTTTCAATCGCCGCCGCGGGGGTCAAGTGCGCCAATTGACCGGCACGACCTGTTTAGAGCGATTATAAACATTTGGAGCAAGCGGGCGGGCTTTTTGACGATCTCGGCGGGACACGTCGGCCGCTCGCGACGGGGGTCGAAGCGCACCTCCCGCCCGCGCCCTGACCGCCGGATCAAACGGATGGGAACCGGCGCCTGCCGGTGACGTTACACTTCGCCTGCCTCCCCAGGTCTTCAGGCGCTGCGCCGCAAGGCCCAACCCCAGTATATCAGGTCCACGATGGCCACCGAGCAGACGGTTACCGCGACCCTCAAGGAAGAATTCACCCCTGAAGGTGCGCTGGAAAGCACCGAAACCACGATCGCCAAGACCACCACCGAACCTGAGACGATCGACCTGCCGTCCGATCCCGTCGTGGTGATGCTGGCGTGCCTGCTGGTGCTGGCCCTGCTCGGCGTCGCTTACGTCGCCGCGCCCATCGTGCTGCCGATCGTGCTGGCCGTGGTGCTCAACCTGCTGTTTCAGCCCGGCATGCGCGCCCTGGAGAATCTGCACGTGCCGCGAAGTCTCGGCGCGCTGATCCTGATCCTGGTGTTTTTCGGCGCCATCGTCGCCATCGGCGCCGCCGTGTCCGGCCCCGCCACCGAATGGGCGACCAAGCTGCCGAGCGGTATTCCGCGCCTGCAGGAGCGGCTGCAATTCCTCAGCCAGCCGGTGAGCACGCTGCAGACATTCCTGCAGCAGATCGACGGATTCATTTCGGGTGGCGGCGCGTCACCCGGCGGACACGCGGCCTCCGGATCGGCCATCGCCACCATCCTGTTCACCGGCACCACCCACTTCGCCAGCAGCTTCTTCGAGACCATTCTGATCCTGTTCTTCCTGCTGGTGTCCGGCAACACCTTCCTGAAACGCACGGTCGAGATACTGCCGAGCTTCAAGGGCAAGCGTCAGGTGGTCGAGCTGTCCCAGCAGGTGGAAGAGAACATCTCGATGTATCTCGTCACCATCACCGTGATGAACACCGCGGTGGGCGTGGCGACCGGCCTCGCGATGTGGCTGCTCGGTCTCGGCGACGCCATCCTGTGGGGCGTGGTCGCCTTCCTCCTCAACTTCGTGCCGATCATGGGGCCGCTGTTCGGCGTCGGCATCTTCCTGCTGGCGGGCCTGCTGGTGCTCGATCCGCTATGGATGGCGATGATGCCGGCGGCGCTCTATCTCGCCATCCATGTCATCGAGGGCGAGATCGTCACGCCGATGCTGCTGGCGCGGCGTTTCACGCTCAATCCGGTGCTGGTAATCATCTCGCTGATCTTCTGGTTCTGGATGTGGGGCGTCCCGGGCGCCATTCTCGCCGTGCCGATGCTGGCGATCACCAAGATCGTCTGCGATGGCGTTCGGCCGCTGGCGGCGATCGGACATTTTTTGAGTGGCGACGAGTGACGTTCCTGCGTGCCTCGCCGGCCATTCGTTGCGCCCCAAAACAAAACGGCGGCCGATGAGACCGGCCGCCGCATGTTGTCAGCGCTTGATCGGATCGATCAGTCGCCGGTCTTCTCGATGTTCCAGAACACCGGAGTGGCCGGGCCGCCAAGCACGCCCTTGAGCGAATTGCGCCACACGCTCGGCTGCTCGAACTGTCCGAGCGGGATGTAGATCACCTGATCGTAGACGCGCGCCTGGATCTCTTCCGCCAGCTTCTTCTGCTCGTCGGGCGACGTCGAGCGGGCGAACTTGTCGCGCAGCTCCTCCAGCTTGGCATCCTCCGGCCAGCCGAACCATCCGCCGTTCTTGCCCTTGCCGCTGGTCGACACGTTGGCGACCGGGTTGAGCACGTCGGGACCTGCCCAGTTGGTGAAGAACATGTTCCAGCCGCCCTCCTTCGGCGACTTCTGGCTGGCGCGGCGGGTCACCACGGTCTGCCAGTCGGTGGCCTGCACGTCGACCTTGAAGCCGGCGTCGCGCAGGAACTGGGCAAACACGATCGGCTGCGCCTTCAGCTGACCGACATCGCCCGGCGCCATGATGACGACCGGCGTGCCGTCATAGCCGGATTCCGCCAGCAGCTTCTTGGCTTCCGCCATGCCGGTGCCCTTGGTCAGCGTCTCGGAGCCGACGTCGCTGGCGAGCGGCGTATTGCAGCCGAAGATCGCGCCGCAGACCTTGTAGTACTTCGGATTGCCGACCAGCGCGTCGAGCACCGGCTTCTGGCTCGCGGCGAGGAAGGCGGCGCGCCGCACCTTCGGATTGTCGAACGGCGGATAGAGGAAGTTCATCCGGCCCAGCGTCTGGAAGCCGAGCGGGCTGAGCGTCTTGATGGTGAGCTCCTTGTCCGCCTCGAGGATCGGCAGCAGATCGTAGGACGGCGTCTCGGCGAAATCGATGTCGCCGGACTGGATCGCGTTCACCACGGTCTGCGCGTCCGGCATGGTGATCCATTCGACGCGATCGACCTTCACCACCTTGCCGCCCGAGGTCCAGCTCGGCGGCTCGGAGCGCGGCACGTAGTCCTTGTTCTTCTCATAGACCGCCTTCACGCCTGGCTGGAATTCCGCCTGCACGAACTTGAACGGCCCCGAACCGATGTGCTCCGAGATCGCCTTGCCCGCCGGCGTCTCCGCCATCCGCTTCGGCATCATGAACGGCACCAGCGACGACGGCTTGCCGATCGATTCAAGCACGAGGCCGTAGGGCTCCTTCAGCTTGAGCACGATGGTTTTCGCATCGGGCGCCTCGATGCTGGCGGTGAAGTCCATCAGCTTCTGGCCCATGCCGTCGGCCTTCCCCCACCGCTTCAGCGAGGCCACGCAATCCTCGGCGGTCACCGGCTGGCCGTCATGCCACTTCAAACCGTCGCGCAGCGTAAAGGTGTAGGTCAGCTTGTCGTCGGACACCTGGTAGGTCGCCATCTGCGGCTGGATCTTGAAATTGGCATCCATCGCCAGCAGCGTGTCGTAGATCATGTAGCCGTGGTCGCGCGTGATGTAGGCAGTCGTCAGCCCCGGATCGAGCACACGCAAATCGGAATGCATCACCGCGCGGATCGTCTTGGTTTGCGCCAGCGCGGGCGATCCCAAGGCCGCGGCGAGCACCAGGGCGGGCAGCGCCGCCTTCAAAGCCAAACTGAATTTCCCCACCCTCTTGGACGGCCGTGGACGCGTGACGTGCAACATTCACTCTCTCCAGACTTGATGAAATCAACACCCGACGATGAATCGTGCAGACAAAGCCCGACACGCCGGCATGCGGCAATCGGTCATTCACGTGGCTTCTTATGCGGCAAGACTTGCATCAAGTTTGCTGGGCGTCAATCGCACTTCGCCTTCGCAGTCGCACAAGCTTTCGGCAGTCTTCCGCTTCGTCTGAAGGCGATGCGAATTGCATTCATCACAACGCGGCGCTGGCAATTTCCGTCGAAGTCTCCATTATGATCGCGCGTCGCGACGTCGAACCTGCTTTGCAGGACACGAAAGGCGTCGGTTCAGTAGTCGCTCCACTCGCCGCCGTGTCGCGATGCGCATGTCGAATCCAAAACTTCACCGGAAACGTCCATTGCTTGCGCCTTTCTCACAGCAGCATCCGCCCAGACGATCCTGAGCACGACGCGGATGTGAGAAGCGGCAACCAGAAGAAGAAGGCTTCAAGACGCCATGAATCCCGCCAACCTTCCGTTCGATACCGAAACGATGTTGCAAGGCCTGCGCCAATGGGTGGAGTGCGAAAGTCCCACCTGGGACCGCGCCGCCGTCAATCGCATGCTCGATCTTGCCGCGCGCGAGATGGCGCTCGCGGGCGCAACGATCGAGCGCATCCCCGGGCGGATGGGATTTGGCGATTGCGTCCGCGCCCGCTTCCCGCATCCGAAACAGGGTGAGCCCGGCATCCTGATCGCCGGTCATCTCGATACGGTGCATCCGGTCGGCACGCTGGCCAAGCTGCCATGGCGGCGCGAGGGCAACAAGTGCTATGGCCCCGGCATCTTCGACATGAAGGGCGGCAACTACTTGTCGCTGGAAGCGATCCGGCAGCTTCAGCGCGCCGCCTTCACCACGCCGCTGCCGATCACGTTCCTGCTCACGCCGGATGAGGAAGTCGGCACACCGAGCATGCGCGACATCGTCGAGGCCGAAGCCGCACGCAACAAATATGTGCTGGTGCCGGAGCCCGGCCGTCCCGACAACGGCGTCGTCACCGGCCGCTACGCCATTGCGCGCTTCAATCTCGAAGCCACCGGCCGGCCGAGCCATGCCGGCGCGACGCTTTCCTCCGGCCGCTCCGCGATCCGCGAGATGGCGCGGCAGATCATTGCCATCGACTCCATGACCGGACCTGATTGCACCTTCAGCGTCGGCATCGTGCATGGCGGACAATGGGTGAACTGCGTCGCCACCACCTGCACTGGCGAAGCGCTCAGCATGGCGAAGCGGCAGGCGGATCTCGATCGCGGCGTCGAGCGCATGCTGGCGCTCTCCGGGACCCACGACGATGTCACCTTTACCGTAACGCGCGGCGTCACCCGGCCCGTGTGGGAACCGGATGCCGGAACCATGGCCCTCTATGAAAAAGCGCGCGGCGTTGCCCGGCAATTGGGCGTGGAACTGCCGCATGGCAGCGCCGGCGGCGGGTCCGACGCCAATTTCACCGGCGCGATGGGCATTCCCTCGCTCGACGGACTCGGCGTGCGCGGCGCCGATGCCCACACCTTGAACGAACATATTGAAGTCGACAGTCTTGCGGAGCGCGGCCGGCTGATGGCAGGCTTGCTGGCGACGCTGGAGTAAGCGGCCGCCAGCGCCGCGGCGATACATCACTGAGGGGATGGATGGCACGGGAATTGCTGAACTCACGATCACGCGGGAAGGACCGCACCCCTTCCCGCTGGGCGGAATTTGGCCGCACCGCGTGAGTTCGACAATGCGAGCCATCCGACAAGGAGCCGACACCGCGCATGTCGAAACGTGCACACCGCGACGGGATGGAAGTCTTGGCATCGAACGATGAACGCCGGCGCGTGACGAGGTAGGGACCCATGCTTGGCTACCTGATCCGCCGGATTCTAGCCGCCATTCCCGTGATGGGCGTGGTGGCGCTGTTCGTATTCCTTTTGCTGCGGCTGACGCCGGGCGACCCGGCGGCGATCCTCGCCGGCGACAACGCCACGCCCGAACAGCTCGAGCGCATCCGCACCTCGCTCGGCTTGAACGAGCCGCTCTACACGCAATTCTTCACCTGGATCGGCAAGCTGCTACACGGCGACTTCGGCGTCTCGCTGATTTCCAACGTCCCGGTCATCACCATGATCGGCAATCGCATCGAGCCGACCATCGCCATCGCGCTGGCGACGATCATCCTCACTGTGATCGTTG
>DATMSE010000195.1:0-8358 GCA_035565575.1 Xanthobacteraceae bacterium | reverse complement strand
CGCCAAAGCTTCCACCTGGATCGGATCGCCGTTCGGAAGAATCACCACCAGGGCCGAGCGCGCGTCGCCGGGAATCCACGGCAGCCGCCGCGCCAGATCGGGCGCGTACTCGCAATAGACGATGTCGGCATCGCCAGGAATCGTTTCCGGCATCGGCCAGGTTTGCCTCGCGCGCGTTCGCAAGCGCTGCAGGTCGCGGACCAGGAACGCGATCTGATCATCGAGCGGAGCGACGACGACCACCGTCAGCCCATTTAATTCCTGAATGATGGATTTGTGGTCGCCCGCTGCGCTTTCGATCTTCACCTTCGGCTTGCTTGGATCGATCATCGTCATGACTCCGCTCCGGCCATCGCGCGACCATATCCGATCAGGAAAGGATCCGGATGAATCGGCGCCGGGGATTGATCGAGAATGTCAAATTGTCCGCGCCGGTTGGCGCGGCCGATCCGCGTCCAGAGATCGGTGTGACCCGACATCGGATCGACGGTAACCTGCCCTTGCGGAGCGTTGAACGTCGTACCCAGCACCATGGCGCGCAACACGTCGGTATCGAGCGTATTGGCGTGCTCGAGCGCCTTCGCGAACAAATGAAGCTGGAAGTAGGACGACTCGACGCACATGTTGGTCGAGCAATCGTCGCCGAACCGCTTCTTGAACTTGGCGACGAACGCGGCATTGGCGTCGCCGGCGACGCCTTCGAAATACGGCGCGGCGGTGATGTGCCCCTCGCCGACATCGAAGCCCATCGCGCGAATCTCGGCCTCGGTGGTGGTGAGGCTTGCGATCGGCATCGTGCGCGGATCGAGCCCGGCGTCGGTATAGGCCTGATAGAGAAAGACCGTTCCGTCCCCCACCACGGTCGAGAAGATGACATCGGGCTTCAGACGCCGAATTTCATTCACGATCGGCAGAAAATCCTGCCGGCGCGCGCGGATGTTGAGGTAGCGTTCGCCGACCACCGATCCGCCATTCTCTTTCAGGATTTCGCGCATCACGCGGTTGGATTCGCGCGGATAGATGTAATCGGAGCCGACGAAATAGAAACGATTGCCGTAGGTCCGCATCAGGAAGCGGCACAGCGCGAGGCTGTTCTGATTGGGAGCGGCCCCGGTGTAGATCACATTGGGCGAGGCTTCGAACCCTTCATACAGAGTCGGATACCACAGGAGCCCATTGAGCCGCTCCACGACCGGCAGCACCGCCTTGCGGCTCGACGACGTATAGCAGCCGAAGATCGTGCTGACATTGTCCTCGATCATCAGCCGCTTTGCGAAATGGCCAAAGGCCATTGCTTCGGAGCCGGGATCATAGGCGACAGGAATCAGTTCGCGGCCGTTGATGCCGCCCTGGGCATTGATCTCCTCGATCGCAAACATGGTCCCGTGATACTGGGTTTCCTCGATCACCGACATGAAGCCGGTGCGGGAGAACAACACCCCGATGCGCCAGGGTGCGTGGGTCTTGCGAGACGAGCTCAGCATGGAGTGCTCCTGTCAATGAGCAACAAACCCGAGAGCAGCGCTTCTATAACAAAAATCAAATCTGCGAAAGATTATAGAAAAGACGATCTTGCATTGCAGCGAGCGCATTTGGATCAATATTCGACATGGCGCATGATCGTCGCGCGATGCGCTGCTGAGATTCGATCCATTGGATGCCTAGAAAAACGGCATCCCTGCGAACATCGGAAAGCAGGATCGACGGTGATGAGGTGCTTGAAGCGCAGCCGATATCTCCCTCAATGCGGGCGATCACGATCGCTTTAACGACATCGCCGGCCGCCCTTTCGCAAAAGCGAACACGGTCGGCCGGCGATGGATGTGGCCGTCAGATGAGACGTCCCTAGCCGTTCGGCAGGCCGGCCACAGGCCGCGCATGGTCTTGAACTGCATTGGCGCGGTGCTTTTAGTTCTGCGCGCGCACGCCGAGCATCACCACGGTGGATGCGCTGCTCATGCCGGGCACGTTGGATTCCAGCCAGTCACGGCGCAGGGTGCCCTTCACCCACAGATTGCGATTGAGCTTGTAGATCAGATCGCCGGACACCGAATAGATGGTGTCGAGCCGATTGCCGTTCTGATAATCGAGCGTGCCGTAGGTGAACTTGCCGATGCCGGTGAGCCAGCGGCGGAAGTCGTGATCGACCTCGGCGGTGTAAGTGCGGGTCAGCACGCCGGCAACACCGGGCACGGTGGTTTCGTCCACCGAGGTACCGGCGATGAATTTCACCGTGGTCAGCGGCGACGCCGACCAGACCAGCGAGCCGCTGGTCAGGAGTCCGGTCAGCTGGGTCAACCGCGGATCCTGATAATTGCGCATCGCATAGCCGATCGAGAGTTCGCCGGTGAGCAGCCGCGTCAGCTCGAACGTGGTGCCAACCTTGGCGTAGCCGCCGTTGGAATCGCGCTGATAGCCGTTGCGGTCGACCTTGACCTCGTGAACGCGGGTATCGCCCTGCACCTCACCGAACGGCTTGAGGCCCGGCATGACTTCGTAGCTGACCCGGCCGATGCCGCCGAACGCGTTGAAGTTGCGATCGTCGTTGTTGTAGGTCGAGCCGTCGGTCAGCTTGGAAGCCTGATACGACGTGTGATCGGCGGTGGCGCTCACCGTCACTTGCAGCCGATTGAAATTCTGCTCGACGCCGAGCGAGCCGCCGCTGGTGACATAAACCGGGTACTTGGAGAGGCCGGCCTGAATATTCGGGCTGCCGGGATTGTCGGTGCCGATACGCATCCGCAATTCGGAAAGCACGCCGGTGTCGCGCGTCACGTCGAGCCGGCCCTTGACCGTGCCGGTAAAGTCCGGGCGATCGACCACGGTCGGCACCGAAGAGATGACGCCGGGCGCCGAGGGATAGGTCCGGTCGTAGCCGGTGAACGAACCGCGCAGGTCCGCCACCACGGAATGGCGTTTCCAGTCGGAGGCGATCAGCAGTTCGGGCGCGATGCGATAAAACGCCGAGCCACGCTCCTTGTCGTTGAAGCGGCCCGGATTGGAATCGTAACCGCCGCCGACCTCGATCGCGCCCTTGACCAGGAAGCCGCCGACATAATCGCCGACCGCGCCGAACGGATCGTCATCGCGCTTCAACTGCCGGCGGTAGGGCTGGCCGGGCACAGCGGCAATCATCGCGGGAGGCAACGGCGCTCTGTTGGCGCCTTGCGAGGGCGGCGGGCTGATGCGCGGCAGCGGCTTCATGCTGGCATAGGGATCGGGCGGCACGGTGCCCTTGAGCTTCAAGGCGCCAGGCCGGGCCTTCGCAGACTTGCGCTTGCGATTGAGCGAGTCGTATCCGTCGTCGGAAGCGCCGGACGCGGGCGGCACGCCATAGGTCGGAATCTGGCCGATGCGGGACGGCGCCTGGCGGCTGCTCCCCAGCGGCGCGCCGCCGAACACGCCGACGGACTGGGCGCGGTCGGCCTGCCTTGCGTTGCGGTCCGGCGTGCCGGAAAACTGGACGGGGTTCGGGCTCAGCAGATCGGACAGCATCTGCGCCTGCGCGGGAGCGATGCCCCCGACGAGCGCGGTGCCGCACGCGAACGCCAGTCGCGCGCGCCGCACGCGATGGCGATGGCCGCTCCCTCGATCTGGCATCACGACCGTCAAACTCCAATCAACCCAGAGACTTGCGGCCGCCGTCGCGGCAAGCGGCGGAACCGGGCAAAAACGTCGTTAAGGGAGTTAAAACAATTATGGTTAACGAGCCGTTGAGGGGGCTCGTCTGCGCCGTCGCCTTCCCCCGGTCAGCCGTGATAAGACCCGCGCAACCTCAAGCGGACCGACCATGACCCAACCGAACTCAAGGATCCCGATGTCTTCCCCAGACGACATGGCGCATGCGGCGCTGCAATCCGCCCTGCGCACCCTCGATGCCGAAGCTTCCGGCATCACCGCGCTGGCGGCGGCGCTGCAGACCGGGCTCGGCGCCGCCTTCGCGCACGCCATCGATCTCATTCTTCATGCCAAGGGACGGGTCATCATCACCGGCCTCGGCAAATCCGGGCACATCGGCCGCAAGATCGCCGCGACTTTCGCCTCAACCGGAACTCCGGCCTTCTTCGTGCATGCCGCCGAGGCCAGCCACGGCGATCTCGGCATGATCACGCCGGACGACATCGTGCTGGCGATCTCGTGGTCCGGCGAGCAGCCGGAGATGAAGAACCTGATCACCTATGCCAAGCGCTTTCGCATCCGCCTGATCGCGATGACGGCGGAAGCCGAGTCCACGCTCGGGCAGGCTGCCGATATCGCGCTGACCCTGCCGAAGGCGCGCGAGGCCTGCCCACACAATCTTGCGCCGACCACGTCGTCGGTGCTGCAACTGGCGATGGGCGATGCGCTCGCCATCGCCCTGCTGGAAGGCCGCGGCTTCACGTCGGTGGATTTCAGCGTGCTGCACCCGGGGGGCAAGCTCGGCGCGATGCTGAAATATGTGCGCGACCTGATGCATACCGGCGACTCGATCCCGCTGACGGCGCTCGGCACGCAGATGTCCGATGCGCTGGTGGAGATGTCGTCGAAGGGTTTCGGCTGCGTCGGCATCACCGACGGCAACGGCCATCTCGTCGGGATCGTCACCGATGGCGACCTGCGTCGCCATATGAGGCCTGATCTGATGACGGCACGCGTCGACGAGATCATGACCAAGGGCCCCAAGACCATTGGCGCGAATCTGCTCGCCGGCGAGGCGCTGGAGCTTCTGAACGCGTCGAAGATCACGGCGCTGATCGTCACCGACGCAAGGAAGCCGATCGGCATCATCCACCTGCATGACCTGCTGCGCGCCGGCGTGGCATAGAGGGCGTGGCATAGAGCCGGACGCGACGGCGTCCGCCTACTCGGCGGCAACCGTGAGCGTCGCGCCCTCGGCCTTGACGATGCGGATGCGGCTGCCGGCCGGCGCATCCGGCCCGGTGACGCGCCAGATCGTATCGTCGATCCGCACCGTGCCGCTGCCATCTTGAATCGGCTTTTCCAGCGTGAAGACCCGGCCGACCAGCGCGTCGGTGCGCCGGTTCAGAAACGGATTGGCGTTCTCCGCCCTGCTATGCCGCGCCAGCCGCCGCCACACCGGCACGGCAGCGGCCGCGAACACGGCGAACAGCAGAATCTCCGTCTGCCAGTGCAGATTGATCACCAGCGACAGCAGCCCGACCAAGAGCGCGGCCAGCCCCAGCCACAGCATGAACACGCCAGGCGCGAGCACCTCGATGCCGATCAGCACCAGGCCGAGGATCAGCCAGTTCCAGGTCCCCAAGGTAACGAAGATCGATGTCATCGCATCACATCCTCACGACTGCGGCGGACCCGAAGGGGGCACCGACGACCGGCGCGCGGCCGCTGCGGCCGCTGCCGCGCTTTCGCCGAATGTCGCCTTGGCGATCTCGCCGATGCCCGCCAGCGACCCAAGCATGCTGGTGGCCTCCAGCGGCAGCATGACGACCTTCTGATTGGGCGATTCGGCGAGTTGTCCGAAGGCCTTGATGTACTTGTCGGCGATAAAGTAGTTCAGCGCCGCGACGTCGCCCTTGGCGATCGCCTCGCTGACCATCTGCGTTGCCTTGGCTTCCGCTTCGGCGGCACGCTCGCGCGCCTCGGCGTCGCGAAACGCCGCTTCGCGGCGGCCTTCGGCCTGCAGGATCTGGCTCTGCTTGGCGCCCTCCGCGCGCAGGATTTCCGATTGCCGCTGGCCTTCCGCCTGCAGAATGTCGGCGCGTTTGACGCGTTCGGCCTTCATCTGGCGGCCCATGGCCTCCACCAGGTCGGCGGGCGGCACGATATCCTTGATCTCGATTCGGTTGACCTTGACGCCCCACGGCGCGACGGCCGCATCGACCACGCGCAGCAGCCGCTCGTTGATCTCGTCGCGATGCGACAGCACCTGGTCGAGATCCATCGCGCCCATCACCGAGCGGATATTGGTCATGGTCAGGGTGGTGATCGCATGCGTGAGGTTGGCGACCTCGTAGCTGGCCTTGGCGGCATCAAAGACCTGGAAAAAGGCGACGCCGTCCACCGAGACGGTCGCGTTGTCGCGGGTAATGACCTCCTGACCGGGAATGTCGATCACCTGCTCCATCATGTTCATCTTGCGGCCGACGCGGTCGAAATACGGAATGATGAGATTCAGCCCCGGCGACAGCGTGCGGGTGAACTTGCCGAACCGTTCGATGGTCCAGTCATAGCCCTGGGGCACCGTCTTCACGCCGGCAAACAGCGTGACAATAACCAGCAGCACGACGACGATGGCGAAAATATCGAAACCGGACATCAAGCCCCTCCCAGCCAAGCAGCGACATACGCCATGCAGCCACGCGGGACCGGCCGCTGCAATCCCTGTTTGGTCGCAATCGCCGCAAATCAGGTTCGAACTGCCGGACTTCCACCGATCGGGCCGTTAGCAGCCGCGATCAGATCCATCCCTGCAGTTCGCGCAGCACCAGCTGCCGAATGACATCCATGCCGCCTTCGCTGTCATTCAGACACGGAATGTAGGAAAACTGCTCGCCGCCATTGTGACGGAAGATTTCGGCGTTTTCCTGCGCGATCTCTTCCAGCGTTTCGAGACAGTCGGCGGAGAAGCCGGGGGTGATAACGGCGATCCGCCTGACGCCCTCCCGGGCCAGCCGCTCCATCGTCTTGTCGGTATAAGGCTGCAGCCAGGGATCGTACCCGAAGCGCGACTGAAACGTGAGGATCAGGCGCTTGTCATCCACATTCAGGCGCTTGCGCAGCGCCTCCACCGTCGCGATGCACTGAGCTTGGTAGGGATCGCCCTTGTCGACGTATTTCTGCGGCATGCCGTGAAACGACGCGACAATCACCTCCGGTTCGAAGGGCAGCGATGCAAGCTGCGTTTCGATCGTGTTCGCCAACGCATCGATGTAAGTCGGCTCGACATAATAAGGCGGCGTGAAGCGTATCGTCGGCTGCGCGCGCATCGCGAGCAGCACCTCGGCGACCTTGTCGAACACCGTCGCCGTGGTCGCGGCCGAATATTGCGGGTAGAGCGGCACCACCAGGATGCGATCGCAGCCCTTGGCCGAGAGAGCTTCGAAGCCGGACTGGATCGACGGATTGCCGTAGCGCATCGCCCAGTCCACCACGACATGATCGTGATCGGCGATCGCGGCGGCGAGCTTGTCGGACTGTGCACGGGTGATGGTCTTGAGCGGCGACTCGTTGCGCTCGTTGTTCCAGATCTTCAGATAGTCCTTCGCCTTCTTGGCGGGACGCACGCGCAGGATGATGCCGTTGAGCACCAGCTTCCAGATGAGGCCCTGATCCTCGATCACACGGCGATCGGACAGGAACTCCTTGAGGTATACGCGCAGGCCGGCGGCGTCGGCCGTATCCGGTGTCCCGAGGTTGACCAGCAGCACGCCGACCCTGTTCGGCGCGGCGGCAACGGATTGCGAAGCTGGATCGGCATTGATCATGGTGGTGCTTGGCTTGGCGGTCCGGTGCAGGCTTGTCAAGGTAACGGTCGTCACGGCTGCGCTATCGCGATCAGAAACAGGTCACGCGCTCCGCGGCGACATAGCCCAGCAGCAGGCCGGCGCCGAGCAGCAGCACGAGGCCGGCGGCGCCGAACTCCAGGCCACGCATTACCAGCGCGCCACCTCCCTCGCGTCCGGCGGCGAGCCGGCGCGCCACGCTTTTGGCCGAAACTGCAAGCGTTGCGATGGCGGCAACGGTGATCGCGGTGCCGAGTCCCATCACGAAGGTCGCCGCGACGCCGGCCCAGAACAGGCCCTGCGCCAGCGCGAAGACCAGAACGAGGATCGCGCCCGAGCAAGGCCGGATGCCGACGCTGAGCACCGCAATGAGACCACGGCGCCAGCCCTCGGGGCCGGCAAGCTGCTCCGGTTCGGGGCCGTGGGAATGGCCGCAGTGATCGCAATGATCCTGGGCACCATGCCCGTGATGATGATGATGATCGTGACTGTGCCCATGGTCGTGATGATGCGCGGCGCGGGCGTGCAGATGTCCGCCGCCATGATCGTCATGCAACGCAGCCTGATGGGGGGCGCTGCTGGCGGCCAGCGCCGGGGCCAGTTGCAAATCGGAGGCACGGGGCGACGACAGCGCGCGAAAGAAGCCGCCGCCCTTGACCCAGACCAGCCGCGCGCCGAATGCCGCGATCAGTCCGTAGCTCGCGATCTCGATCACGCGCTCGGCGCCGCACATGGTTTTCACGGTGACGTTCAACAGCCACGCGCCGATCCCGACGATGGCCACCGCGACCAAAGCCTGCGCCAATGCCGAGGCGAACGACAGCACGATGCCGCGCCGCGCAGTCTCCTCGTTGGCGACCAGATAGGACGAGATCACGGCCTTGCCGTGCCCCGG
>DATMSE010000194.1:0-8430 GCA_035565575.1 Xanthobacteraceae bacterium | reverse complement strand
CGCCGCCGACCACCACCTTGCCGCCCTTGCGGACGGTGAGAATGGTGGTGCCGTGCCAAATCATGCCGTTGCCGTGGGACGATCCGTCCGCCGAAACCAGATGTGATGCGCTCATGAGGATCCTTTCGAGAGCCCTGATTTAGGCGCGGCCGGGCGGGGTTGCAATTGCGGCGGATTGGTCGATTTCAGTCACCATATGGCCGATCCGCCGCAAAAACCCCATCTCCCGCAGTAGCGAAGGCGGCATCCGCCTGTTAAAAGGACGCGTTTTTAGGATGCGGAGAGCTCTCGCCATGCGGGCTGCCACGATCAAGCGCAAGACTAACGAAACCGACATCGAGATCGCCGTGAACCTCGATGGCACCGGCGCATCCCAGATTGCGACCGGAATCGGCTTTTTCGATCACATGCTCGATCTGCTGGCTCGCCACTCGCGCATCGATCTCACCGTGAAGGCGGTGGGCGATCTCCATGTCGATTATCACCACACTACAGAGGATGTCGGCATCGCGCTCGGACAGGCGGTCAGGCAGGCCTTGGGCAACATGGCGGGCATCACGCGCTATGCGTCCATCCATATGCCGATGGACGAGACCTTGACGCGCGTGGTGATCGACATTTCCGGTCGTCCCTTCCTGGTCTTCAAGGCGGACTTTCCGCGCGACAAGATCGGCGAATTCGACACCGAACTGGTGCGCGAATGGTTCAATGCATTTGCCATCAATGCCGGCGTCACGCTCCATGTCGAAACGCTGTACGGCGACAACAGCCATCATATCGCCGAATCCTGTTTCAAGGGCCTGGCGCGGGTGCTGCGCAGCGCGATCGCGATCGATCCGCGCAACGCCGGCGAAGTGCCATCGACGAAAGGGCAGCTTGGCGGCTGAACGCACAGCCGTCGGAGGCAAGTGATGCGAATCTATACAGTGCACGCACCCCGCACGGCGGATGCTGACATTCGTGCCATTGGCGACCGCGTCGTCTTCGTGCGCGATGGCATCCATGTCTGGGCCTTTGTCTTTGGCGGCTTATGGCTGCTGTATCATCGGCTGTGGTGGGCGCTGGTCGGTTACGTCGTGCTGATGACGGGCGTCAGTATTGCCCTCGGATTCTCGCGGGTCGGCACTGGCGTCAGCCTCTGCGTGCTGTTGCTGCTGGCGCTCCTGATGGGACTGGAGGCGGCGAGCTTGCGGCGCTGGACTCTGTCGCGCGGCAAGTGGCGGCAGCTCGATATAGTCGTCGCAACCGACGAGCAGGATGCCGAACGGCGCTTCTTCGAACGCTGGGCCGCGCGTGAGCGCGATCTGGCCGAAGACTCGATGACGGTCGAGCGCGGTAGTCCGCCGCCGACCCGCAACGTGCCCGGACAGTCGTTTTCGCGGCCGCCGGCGTCGCCTGGTATCGTCGGCCTGTTTCCACAACCGGGGGGCTCGACGTGACCGTCGCGATCATCGATTACGGCTCCGGCAATCTGCACTCTGCTGCCAAGGCGTTCGAGCGGGCGGCGCGAAGCATGGAGACACCGGAGAACGTCGTGGTCACACGCGATCCCGATCTTGTATTTCGCGCTGACCGCATCGTGTTGCCGGGGGTCGGCGCATTCGCCGACTGCCGCAAGGGTCTCGACGCCCTCGACGGCATGATCGAGGCGATGACGGAAGCCGTGCGCGTCAAGGCGCGGCCATTTTTCGGCATCTGCGTCGGCATGCAGCTGATGGCGACGCGCGGCAAGGAAAACGTCACCACCGACGGCCTCGACTGGATCGGCGGCGATGTCGAGAAGATCGCGCCGCGCGACGAGAGCCTGAAAATTCCGCACATGGGCTGGAACACGCTCGATGTCGTGCGCGAGCATCCGGTGCTGGAGCGGCTGCCGCTGGGGCCAAAAGGGCGCCACGCCTATTTCGTGCACTCCTACCACCTCAATGCGGCGAACGAAGGCGACGTGCTGGCGCGCGCCGATTACGGCGGCCCTGTTACTGCCATGGTCGGCAAGGACACCGCGATCGGCACCCAGTTTCATCCCGAGAAGAGTCAGCGCTTCGGGCTGGCGCTGATCGCCAACTTTCTGAAGTGGAAGCCGTGATTCTTTTTCCCGCGATCGACCTCAAGAACGGCCAGTGCGTGCGCCTCCAACAGGGCGACATGGCGCGCGTCACCGTGTTCAATGTGGATCCCGCCGCGCAGGCGCAAAGCTTCGCCGCGCAAGGATTCGAGTATCTGCACGTCGTCGATCTGGATGGAGCATTCGCCGGCAAGCCGATGAATGCGCAGGCCGTCGAGGCCATGTTGAAGGTCGTCACCATGCCGGTGCAGCTCGGCGGCGGCATTCGTGATCTTGCCACCGTCGAAGCGTGGCTGGCGAAGGGCATCACACGGGTGATCATCGGCACCGCTGCGGTGCGCGATCCGGCGTTCGTCAAGGATGCGGCGGCGAAATTTCCGGGCCGGGTCGCGGTGGGATTGGATGCGCGCGCCGGCAAGGTGGCTGTTGAAGGCTGGGCCGAGACGTCGGAAGTCACCGCGCTGGAGATTGCGCGGCGCTTCGAGGATGCCGGCGTCGCCGCGATCATCTTCACCGACATCGCGCGCGACGGTTTGCTCAAGGGCCTCAATCTTGAGGCGACCATTGCTTTGGCGGACAGCATTTCGATTCCGGTGATCGCCTCCGGTGGCCTCGCTTCGATCGACGACATCAAGGCCATGCTGTCGCCGCGCGCCCGCAAGCTGGCGGGCGCTATCGCCGGACGTGCGCTTTATGATGGCCGGGTCGATCCTGCCGAAGCGCTGGCGCTGATCCGCGATGCGCGGGCTGCCTAGGAGTTCGCGATGTTCAAGGTCCGCGTCATTCCCTGTCTCGACGTCAAAGACGGCCGCGTCGTCAAGGGCGTCAACTTCGTCGATCTGCGCGATGCCGGCGACCCGGTGGAGGCGGCCATCGCCTATGACGCGGCGGGCGCTGACGAGTTGTGCTTTCTCGATATCACCGCGACCCATGAAAACCGCGGCACCATGCTCGATGTCGTCCGTCGGACGGCCGAAGCCTGCTTCATGCCGGTGACGGTCGGCGGAGGCGTGCGGACGGTGGACGATATTCGGACATTGTTGAAATCCGGCGCGGACAAGGTGTCTATCAACAGTGCTGCCGTCGCCCGGCGCGAGTTCGTCAAGGAAGCGGCGGAAAAATTCGGCGACCAGTGCATCGTCGTGGCCATCGACGCTAAGCGCGTCAAGCGCGCCGGCGGGGCCGATCGCTGGGAGATTTTCACCCATGGGGGGCGCAAATCCACCGGCATCGACGCCATCGAATATGCGCAGGAGGTTGTGTCGCTCGGAGCTGGTGAAATTCTGCTCACGTCGATGGATCGCGACGGCACGCGCGCGGGTTTCGATATCGAACTGACCCGCGCCGTTGCGGATGGTATCCCCGTCCCGGTGATTGCATCCGGCGGCGTCGGCAATCTCGACCACCTGGTTGAAGGAATCCGATCCGGACACGCCACGGCGGTGCTGGCGGCTTCGATCTTTCACTTCGGCGAGTTCACCATCCGCGAGGCCAAGGAGCATATGATGCGCGCCGGTCTGCCAATGCGGCTCGACCCGTAAACCAACGCCGGACTTTGCGCTCCCGCCGCCCTGCCGGAAATGTTAAAAAGGCGCCGCTATGGCCCAGTTCACTCTTCACGATCTTGCAGCGATCATCGATGCCCGTGCGGCATCCGGTGGTGATAAGTCGTATACGCGCAAGCTGTTGGACAAGGGACCGGAGCATTGCGCCAAGAAGCTCGGCGAGGAAGCGATCGAGACGGTGATCGCGACCGTCGAGAACGACCGTGACCACCTGATCGCGGAAACCGCCGACCTTGTGTTTCACCTGCTGGTGGTTCTGAAGTCGCGCGGCGTGACCTTGGACGAGGTGGAAGCCGTGCTGGCGCAACGGACGTCGATGTCGGGTTTGGAAGAGAAAGCCGCGCGCAAACGCGACTGAGCCCAGGGAGGCGGCGCCATGGATGCGCGGCTGGAGCAGCAATATAACCCCTACCGGATTTTCTCGCGGCAGCAGTGGGCCAAACTGCGCGACGACATGCCGATGACGCTGGCCGCCGACGAAATCGCGGCGCTGCGTTCGATGCATGATCGCCTCGACCTTCATGAGGTGGAGGATATTTATCTGCCGCTGTCGCGGCTGCTGTCGATCTATGTCGATGCGACACAGCGGCTCTATGTCGCCCAACGGCAGTTTCTCGGCATCGAGGATCGCAAGGTCCCCTACATCATCGGCGTGGCGGGCTCGGTCGCCGTCGGCAAGTCGACGACCGCCCGCGTGCTGCAAGCCCTGCTGGCGCGGTGGTCGCCGCGGCCGAAGGTCGATCTGGTCACGACCGACGGTTTCCTGTTTCCCAATGCCGTGCTCGAGCGGCAGGGCATGATGCAGAAGAAGGGCTTTCCTGAAAGCTACGATCTGCAGAAGCTGCTGGCCTTCCTGAGCGACATCAAGGCCGGGCGGCGTGAAGTGCGCGCGCCGGTCTATTCGCATCTGACCTACGACATCATTCCGAACCAGTGGATCGAAGTCGATCGCCCCGACATTCTTATCGTCGAGGGTGTCAATGTTCTGCAAACCGGCAAGCTGCCGCGTGACGGCAAGGCAATTCCGGTCGTGTCGGATTTCTTCGATTTCTCCGTTTATATCGATGCGGACGAACCTGTCCTGCGGAACTGGTACATCAAACGTTTTCTGGCGCTCCGCGATACCGCGTTTCACGATCCGCGATCTTATTTCCATCGCTACGCGCTGCTATCCGATGAGGAAGCGACGGCAACGGCGTTGGCGATCTGGGAACGCACCAACCTCGCCAATCTCGAGGATAATATCTTGCCGACACGCCCGCGCGCCACGCTGATCCTCAAGAAAGGCGCCGATCACGTCGTCGAAACCGTCGCTTTGCGACGGCTCTGATGAGTGGCACTAGGCTGCGTCAGCGCTGAAGTGCTCGATGTAGCGCATTTTGATCGCCGAGACCGGCAGCACGATCAGAACGTCGGTGGTTCCGAACTGGTCGTCGATCACCGCGCCGTCGCCGATATGGGCGCCGAGCCGCAGGTATCCCTTGATCAGCGGCGGCAACTCACGCAGGGCGGCCTTGGGATCGATATCCTGCTTGGCCATGCGGTTCATCTCGACGCGGCGCGAATGCTGCGCACCGGCGCGCCAGGCGGCCGGCGCAGCGGCAAAATGATGCAAGAAGGATAGCGGCAGGGCCAACCGGTCGGGATCGGTGCCGTTGAGGCTGGCGCATCCGATCATGACGTCCAGCTGATGCTGACGCACATAGCTCCAGATACCTTGCCACAACAGTTCCACGGTGCGCTTGTTGCGATAATCCGGCAGCACGCAGGAGCGGCCGAGTTCGACGAAGCGCAGCTCTGGATGCCGTTCCATCAGGCCGGAGATGTCGAATTCGTTCTCAGTATAGAAGCCGTGATGACGCTCCGCGATCTCCTGCCGGAGCAGCCGATAGGTGCCGACGACGCGGGGTTTGCCGCTCATTGTCGGCGGCGCATCGTGGTCGATCACCAGCAGATGATCGCAGACCTTGTCGTAGGCGTCCTTGTCGCGGCGTGCCAACAACGTCGTTGCGTCGGCAATGGCGCTGCCATTTTTGTAGAACACCTTGTAGCGAAGCTTCTGTGCCCGCCTCACGTCGCGTTTGTCCCGAGCAAGGCGGGCTTCGAGCGATCCAAGGCGGCCGAGCGATACGGCATGAGCGGATTCGCTGAGGGTTGGGAAAATCGTTTGCGGCTTGAGCCGGATGAACGCATTGGCCGCAAGCGCGCCCGCCTGTTGGCCCCGAAGCAGATGGATCAGGGGCCGTTTTGGAAATCCGCGCTCGGTGTTCTGCATCGCCAACCTCTTGACCGCAGCCTTCGCGAATCGGACAGCAGTGGTCGTGGAGGTGACAAATCATCCGCATCCAACAATCATGTGACATTCGCATGAGCGGTGCATGACACGGCGGTGAGTCAGGTTGCCGGAGGCCTTAGGCCGCGAGATGTCGTGGCCCAAGTGCAGACAGAACTTCGGCCAGCTTTTCGCGGTCGAGCGGTTTGACCAAGAAGCCGTCCATGCCGGCCGCGAAGCAAGCATCGCGATCTTCGGACAGGGCGTTGGCGGTCAACGCAACGATCGGCGTGTGAGCATCGGCCTGTTCGGCCTCGCGCCTGCGGATCCGCCTGGTCGCCTCGATGCCGTTCAGCTCTGGCATCTGGACGTCCATCAGTATGAGATCATACGGTGTTTCCGCGGCCTGGGCCGCCAGCCAGGATTCCACCGCGGCATTGCCGGTGGTGGTGACGACAACCTGATGACCGAGGCGCGAGAGCAGAGATCGCATCAGCAGGGCATTGATGTCGTTATCTTCGGCGACAAGAATTGAAAGTCCGCGGCGCGGTGGCGCGGCCGGCTCGCTCGCCGGAGCGGGAGCATGCTCCTCGGCCATGTCGTCGCCCGCCATCTCAGCGCCCGCGGATTCCGGCGGCGCGCCCAAGCGATGCGCGAGAGAAACTGCGCGCAGCGGCTTCACCAGATAACCGGTAAAATTCTGGCGCGACGGTTTGCGGTAGTCCTGGCGCATGGCCGGCGTGAACATGATGATACGATGCACCGCATGGGGCAGGGCAGCAGTCGCGAGCGCGGTCGCCGTGGCTTGTTCCAGCGCGGCATCGATCAGGATCGCGTGCCACGCACGTTCCGGCAGCAGCGCGCGCGCAATCATTGCGTCTGATACGGTGCAGGTCTGCGCGCCCCAGCGTTGCAGCCGGCGGGCGATCAGAGAGGTTTCGACGGTTTGCGGAGCGACCAGCATCACCGGCTTGTCGGTGAGGTCGGGAATATCGAACACCCGTTGCTTGCTGCCGTCGCCATCATCGCCGCTGCCGCGCAATGGAATCGTGAATGAGAATGTCGAGCCTTTGCCCGCAGCGCTTTCCAGAGTGATGTGTCCGCCCATGCGCCGGACGATGCGCTCGCTGATGCTGAGGCCGAGGCCGGTCCCGCCGTAGTCCTGGGCGATCCGCTCGTCGGCCTGCTCGAACTCCTGAAAGATTCGCGCCTGCGCTTCCGGCTCGATGCCGATGCCGGTGTCGCGCACCATGAAAACGACATCGCCCGGCGCATCGCCGCGCTCGACGAGGAGCGCTACTCCGCCGGTCTGGGTGAACTTGATGGCATTGCCCGCAAGGTTGAGCAGCACCTGGCGGAGCCGCGCGGCATCGCCGATCACTTCGCTGGGAATCCGTTCGTCGACATCGGCGGCAATATCGAGATGGCGTGCCTGGGCGCGCGGCGCAAGCAGCTCGGTCACGCTCTCGATAAGATCGGTGAGCACGAACGGCCGTTGCTCGAGATCGATCTTGCCCGCCTCGATCTTGGAGAAGTCGAGAAGCTCCTCGATGAGTGACAATAGCGATTCGGCGGACGTCCGCACCGCCTTGGCATACGTGATCTGTTCCGGCGTCAGTTCGGTATCGAGCAGCAGGCCATTCATGCCGATGATGCCATTCAGCGGCGTCCGGATTTCATGCGAAACCATCGCGAGAAAGCGCGATTTGGCACGGCTGGCTGCATCCGCATGATCGCGGGCTTCGCTTAACGCGCGCTCGGTCTCGGCGCGGTCGGTGACGTCGCGTCCCACGCATTGCAGTTCAGCGGGTTGCCCGGCGTCGGGCCGCACGATTCCCTCGCGCCAGCCGATCCAGCGGATACCGGTCGCGGTGGCGATCTTCTGATCGTGCGTCCGCGTGCCGCTGGCGTCGGTGACGACCTTGCCCTGCTCCAGCACCGGAAGCTCGAACGTGGTGCCGACAAGGGCTTCCCGCGACTTCTGCGCCAGCGTGCAATAGGCGTCGTTGACGAAACGGATGGTGCCGTCCATCTGGCGCAGGACGACGAGGTCACCCTGCGATTCGAACAGAACGCGAGCCCGCTCCTCGGCTTCCTTCAGCTCCCAGTTCCGATCGACGAGAGCTTCGTTCTGCAGCGTCACGGCGCGCAACTTTTTGCGGATCCAGCGCAACCGCATGCTCGTGAGGGCCAGAGCGACGCAAGCGATTGCGAAGAGAAAGCTGGCGCCGATCGCGAAGGCATTGGGGTCATAGCCGGACACTTCGGAGCGGCTTCCGGCGATAAAGCCATAGGCACCGCCGAACGTGGCGGAGAACAGGATAAAGGCACGGATGATAAAATTGATGCGGGGATGCCGACGCGCGAAGCGGCGCAGCCGTGCCTTGATCCGAAACATTCGCCCCATGGATAGCTCCGCACCCCTTTCCGAGTCTCTCCGCGTTCGACGGGAAGATCGGAAAGGGCATTTCATTCGATCACAGCGCAGCGTGCCTGGCGCCCGCGATTCCGAACGCCGGCACGGCACA
>DATMSE010000193.1:0-16762 GCA_035565575.1 Xanthobacteraceae bacterium | reverse complement strand
CGCATTCTTCCGACAGCGTCGGAATATTCGGCGCAAGCCGCGCAAGACCATCCGACAGCACCCGGTCGGCCGCGAGATCGGCCTGGGTCACCGGCGAGCCGTCCGGTTTTTCCTCGATCGCCAGCGTGCCGCTGCGCACCGCGAGAATTGCCGCGCCGGCCTCGACCACCAGCGCAGTCAGCGGTTCCAGAAGTGCAACCGCCGCGTCGGCGTCGAGAACGGTCGACGATGTGATCGGATGGTGGGGCGCGCTCATCACTAGCGAAGGATCTTGGTCATTACGAACCGGAACGGCTGCGCACCGCAATAGCGGACGCGAAATTGGCAGCATAGGCGTCCACAGTGTATCAAACCATAATTCAGGCTTGATTCGCCGGTCTGTCGCGCGGTCTCAAGGGAGCTTTCATGTCGGATACCCTGTCATCATCGGTTCAGCCCGCCGCCGGCGCCGCGCCCGATCAGCTCGAACTGGCCGCGCTCTTGTGTTCGCGGGTCTGCCACGATCTCATCAGTCCGGTCGGCGCCATCGTCAATGGGCTTGAGGTGATGGACGACAACCCGTCGCCAGAGGACCGCGAATTCGCGCTCGACCTGATCCGCAAAAGCGCGAAGACCGCATCGGCCCGGTTGCAGTTCTGCCGCCTCGCTTTCGGCGCGGCGGGATCGGCCGGCGCGCAGATCGATCTTGGCGATGCCGAGAACATGGCGCGGGGCCACCTCGAAGACAACAAGACCAAGCTGATGTGGAATCTGCCGCGGCTGCTGCTGCCGAAAAACCGGGTGAAGCTGCTGCTCAACATGCTGGTGATCGCGCAGCAGACGATTCCGCGCGGCGGCGTCCTCACGGTCGATCCGGTGGGCGAGGGCGAGGCGATGGCATTTCGCGTCACCGCGAGCGGCCTCAATGCACGTCTGCCGCAAGGCATCGTGGACATGCTCGCGGCCGAACAGCCGTCGGCGGCCGACGCCCACGCGGTTCAGCCCTATTACACGCGCCTGCTCGCGCAGGCCTGCGGACTGAAGGCGACGCTGGCGATGGAGGGCGACGCGGTGGTGATGGCCGCCGCCTGAAACGAAATGAGCCGAGGCTGCTTGACGTCGCCCTGAGATGGCGACGCACTTGCATCGCCCGCGAAGGATCGCCGACGCATCAAGCTCGCTTCCCTCGCATCGCGGGGGCGGCTGGAATATCCGGTGCATTGCTTTCGCTTGGACAGTTAATCAAGCCTTACCGAATTGAACGCGCGGCCGAAGGACGATGGCCGCGGCGACTTTATTTGGTGTTCGAGCACCGTTACTGCCGGCTACTCAACCAATATTAAACGCTTTGCCGAGAAACTGCCTGAACTCTGGAGTGGCGCGCGTATTTGCGGCCCTTCCCGCGCGAAGGCCTGTTTCATGGATGATCTGCTAAAAGAGTTTTTGACCGAGACCAACGAAAGTCTCGACGTCGTCGACAATCAACTCGTGCGTTTCGAGCAGGAGCCGAACAACGCCAAGATTCTCGACAATATTTTTCGGCTCGTCCACACCATCAAGGGCACCTGCGGCTTTCTCGACCTGCCGCGGCTGGAGACGCTGGCGCATGCCGCCGAAACGCTGATGGGCAAATTCCGCGACGGCATGCCGGCGACCGGCGAAGCTGTCACGCTCATTCTGACGACGATCGATCGCATCAAGGAAATTCTGGCGGAGCTCGAAGCGACGCAGGCGGAGCCGAAGGGCGCCGATGCAGATCTCATCGACCGGTTGCATCATATGGCCGAAAACGGTTCGGCGTCGGAGATGGCGGCCGAGTCGCCGGCTGCGCCGGCCGTGACGCAGGGCACCCTGGTGCATCAGGTGCTGGAGCGGCCGCTGCGCCCGGGCGAGGTGCCGCTCGATGAACTCGAGCGCGCATTTCGCGAGACCGAGACCGAAGTGCAGCCGGCGTCAGCGCCGGTGCAGGCGTCCGAGCCGGTGAAGCCGGCGACGGCCAAGCCATCCGTGAGCAAGCCCGCGAGCAAGAAGACCGCGATCGAAGCCGATTCCGGCGAATCCGATCGCGTCGCCAACCAGTCGATCCGCGTCAATGTCGACACGCTCGAACATCTGATGACGATGGTGTCGGAGCTGGTGCTGACGCGCAATCAGTTGCTCGAAATCAGCCGCCGCAACGAGGATACCGAATTCAAGGTGCCGCTGCAGCGTCTCTCCAACGTCACCGCCGAGCTGCAGGAAGGCGTGATGAAGACACGCATGCAGCCGATCGGCAATGCATGGCAGAAGCTGCCGCGCGTGGTGCGCGATCTCGGCGCCGAACTCGGCAAGCGCATCGAACTCGAGATGCACGGCGCCGACACCGAGCTCGACCGCCAGGTGCTCGACCTGATCAAGGACCCGCTCACCCACATGGTGCGCAACTCCGCCGATCACGGCCTGGAGACGCCTGAGGAACGCGTTCGCGCCGGCAAGCCGGAGCAGGGCACTATTCGTCTGTCCGCCTATCACGAGGGCGGCCACATCATCATCTGCATCGCCGACAACGGGCGCGGTCTCAATACCGAGCGCATCAAGGCCAAGGCTATCGCCAACGGGCTCGCGACCGAGGCCGATCTTGAGCGGATGACCGAGGCGCAGATCCACAAGTTCATTTTTGCGCCCGGCTTCTCGACGGCGGCGGAAGTCACCAGCGTCTCAGGCCGCGGCGTCGGCATGGACGTGGTGCGCACCAACATCGACCAGATCGGCGGCACCATCGACGTCAAGTCGGTCGCGGGCGAGGGCGCCAGCGTCACCGTGAAGATTCCGCTGACGCTCGCCATCGTCTCGGCGCTGATCGTCGAGGCCGGCGGCGAACGCTTCGCCATTCCGCAGCTCGCCGTGGTCGAGCTGGTGCGCGCGCGGGCGAATTCGGATCATCGCATCGAGCGCATCAAGGATACGCCGGTGCTCCGGCTGCGCAACAAGCTGCTGCCGCTGATTCATCTCAAGAAGCTGCTCAAGCTCGACGACGACACCACGATCGATCCGGAGAACGGCTTCATCGTCGTCACCCAGGTCGGCAACCAGACCTTCGGCATCGTGGTGGACGGCGTGTTCCACACCGAGGAAATCGTCGTCAAGCCGATGTCGACCAAGCTGCGTCACATCAGCATGTTCTCCGGCAACACCATTCTCGGCGACGGCGCGGTGATCATGATCATCGATCCGAACGGGATCGCGCAGGCGCTCGGCACCTCCGTCAACGCGCAGCACGAGATCGTCGAGGAGGGCACGGCAGCGCGTGGCGGCGCCGCGGAGCAGTTGACCTCGCTGCTGGTGTTCCGCGCCGGCTCCGAGCAGCCGAAGGCGGTGCCGCTGGGACTGATCACCCGGCTCGAGGAAATCGCGGTCGACAAGATCGAAATGTCGAACGGCCGTTATATGGTGCAGTATCGCGAGCAGCTTATGCCGCTGGTGCAGATGGAAGGCGTCGCGATCGCCACGGCCGGCGTGCAGCCGATCCTGGTGTTCGCCGACGACGGCCGCACGATGGGGCTGGTGGTCGACGAGATCATCGATATCGTCGAGGAGCGACTGGATATCGAGGTCGCCAGCAGCCGCGACGGCATTCTGGGCTCGGCGGTGGTCAAGGGCCGCGCGACCGAGGTCATCGACGTCGGTCATTTCCTGCCGATGGCCTTCGCCGATTGGTTCAACCGCCGCGAAATGAAGCCGTCGGCTTCGGCGCAGTCGATCCTGCTGGTCGATGACTCCGCGTTCTTCCGCAACATGCTGGCGCCGGTGCTGAAAGCTGCCGGCTATCGCGTGCGCGTCGCCGCCAACGCGCAGGAAGGACTCGTCGCGTTGCGATCCGGCCAGGATTTCGATGCGGTGCTGACCGACATCGAGATGCCGGACATGAACGGTTTCGAATTCGCCGAGGTCATCCGCGCCGACCAGCGCTTGAACGATGTGCCGATCATCGCGCTGTCGTCGATGATTTCGCCGGCGGCGATCGAGCGTGGCCGTCAGGCCGGCTTCCACGACTATGTCGCGAAGTTCGATCGGCCGGGGCTGATTGCGGCGCTCAAGGAACAGACCTCCGATCTCAATCGGGCAGCGTGAGACCATGACAGCGAATACAGCAAATGCCGCTTCCGAAGGTGCCGTCACCGAATACGTGACGATCATGATCGGCGAGCAGTTGTTCGGCCTGCCGATCGCGCGGGTTCAGGACGTCTTCATGCCGGAGCGGCTGACGCGCGTTCCGTTGGCCTCGCGCGAGATCGCCGGCGTTCTCAACCTGCGCGGACGGATCGTCACCGCGATCGACATGCGGGCGCGGCTCGGCCTGCCGGTGGCGGCGTCCGATCGGCCGGCGATGGCGGTGGGCGTCGATCTGCGCGGCGAATCCTACGGGCTGCTGATCGATTCCATCGGCGAAGTGCTCAAGCTCGCCGACGACAGCCGCGAAGTGAATCCCGTCAATCTTGATCCGCGCCTGGCCAAGATGGCGGCGGGTGTGCATCGGCTCGACGGACAGTTGATGGTCGTCCTCGACGTCGACCGCGTTCTGGAGATCTCGCCGGACATGCTGGCCGCGTGAGGCGGACCTGCGGTTCAAACGATTGTTTCTGATCAGGGTCAGGCAATTTAGCAGAGGCTGAAATGAAAACGTGTCTGGTAGTTGACGATTCGAGCGTCATTCGCAAAGTCGCCCGGCGTATTCTCGAAGGCCTCGACTTCGAAATCGTCGAGGCCGAGGACGGCGAGAAGGCCTTGGAGGTCTGCAAGCGCGCCCTGCCGGACGGCATCCTGCTCGACTGGAACATGCCGGTGATGGATGGCTACGAATTCCTCCGGAATCTGCGTCAGATGCACCGCGGCGACGAACCGAAGGTGGTGTTCTGCACCACCGAGAACGATGTGGCGCATATCGCGAGGGCGCTGCATGCCGGTGCCAACGAGTACATCATGAAGCCGTTCGACAAGGACATCGTCACGGCGAAATTTCACGAGGTCGGGCTGATCTGATCTCCTTCACGAAGGCCCGCCGCGTGCGGGCCGTTCTGTCTGCCGGCTGCAACCCTATCAACCGCCTTGGACCACGAATGACTGTTGCCGTCGCCAAGTCTTCCACCGGCGTTACGCGATCCGAACCGATCCGTGTCATGGTGGTGGATGATTCCGCCGTCATTCGCGGTCTGATCACGCGCTGGATCGAAGCCGAACCGGATATGATGGTGGCGGGATCGTTGCGCACCGGACGCGATGCCGTCAATCAGCTCGAGCGGGTCGATCCGGACGTTGCTGTGCTCGATATCGAAATGCCCGATCTCGACGGCATTTCGGCGCTGCCGCAGCTGCTGGCTAAGAAGCGCAATCTGATCGTGATCATGGCGTCGACGCTGACGCTGCGCAACGCCGAGATCAGTCTCAAAGCGCTGTCGCTCGGCGCGGCCGATTACATTCCGAAGCCGGAAAGCACGCGCGAGCAGGGCGCGGCCGAAATCTTCCGTCACGATCTGGTCGAGAAGATCCGTCACCTCGCCCCGCGTCGTGGGCGCTTGCCCGGCGCGACCGCGAGTCCGCCGCTGGCGCCGGGGCTGGATGCCGGCCGCGAACCGGTGCGCAGGCTGGCGCCGGGCGCCACGACGCCAGCCGCGCCTGTGCTGGTGTCGTTCAGCGTCCAGACCCCGCGCGTGCTGCTGATCGGCTCGTCCACCGGCGGGCCGCAGGCCTTGATGGGGCTCGTCGGCGAGATCGCGCCGGTGATCGATCGCGTGCCGGTGCTGATTACGCAGCATATGCCGCCGACCTTCACGACGATCCTGGCCGAGCATCTGGCGCGAGCCAGCAGGCGCCCTGCCGCCGAGGCGATAGACGGCGAGCCGGTGAAGCCCGGGCGCATCTATCTCGCGCCGGGAGGCCGGCACATGCGCGTCGTCCGCCAGGGCAGCGGCGTCGCCATCGCGCTGGACGACGGACCGCCGGTGAATTTCTGCAAGCCGGCGGTGGATCCGCTGTTCGCCTCCGCTGCCGAGATCTGGCAGGGCGCGGTGCAGGCGGTGATCCTCACCGGCATGGGATCGGACGGCATGCGCGGCGGCAAGCAGGTGGTCGCCGCGGGCGGCAGCGTGATTGCCCAGGATGAGGCGACAAGCGTCGTCTGGGGCATGCCGGGCGCGGCAGCGCATGCGGGCATCTGCGCCGCCATCCTGCCGTTAGGACAAATAGGCGCGAAGCTGATCAGGCTGTTCGCTGGAGACAAATCGTGACGCCTGCGGACTATCAGTTTCTACAGAAGATTCTCAAGGAGCGTTCCGGTCTCGATCTCTCCGCCGACAAGCAGTATCTGGTCGAAAGCCGGCTGCTGCCGGTCGCGCGCAAGTTCGCTCTCGCGGGCATCACCGAACTGGTGCAGCGGATGAAGGCGGCCGATCATGAGATCGAAACGCTTGTCGTCGAGGCGATGACGACCAACGAGACGTTCTTCTTCCGTGACAAGATTCCCTTCGATCATTTGCGCGAAACCATCCTGCCGATCATGCTCCGTGAGCGCGCCAGCCGTCGCGCCTTGCGGATCTGGAGCGCGGCGTGCTCGACCGGGCAGGAGCCATATTCGATCGCGATGTGCCTGAAGGAATTCGGTCCCGAACTGGCCGGATGGCGGATCGAGATCGTCGCCACCGACCTGTCGCAGGGCGTGCTGGAAAAATCCAAGGCGGGCATGTTCAGCCAGTTCGAGGTACAGCGCGGGCTGCCGATCCAACTGCTGGTCAAGTATTTCCGGCAGATCGGCGACATGTGGCAGATCAATCCCGACATCCGCGCAATGATCCAGTTCAAGCAGCTCAACCTGCTGCATGACATCTCGCATCTCGGTGTGTTCGACGTCGTGTTCTGCCGCAACGTGCTGATCTACTTCGATCAGGAAACCAAAGGCGCGATCTTCAAGCGGCTCGCCAAGGTCACCGCCAGCGACGGCTATCTGACGCTCGGTGCGGCGGAGACGGTGGTCGGACTGACCGACACGTTCCGGCCGCTGCCGGACCGCCGCGGACTTTACAGCCCCAACGCCGCGCGCGTCGCGCCCTCCATCGTCCCCGATGACGCGCCGACACTGGCACGCAGCGTTTCGCCGATGGGGCGTTGAGGCGCTTTTCTGCTTTTGACCAAGCAGCATTCGTCAGGCCCGGATTTGATCCGGGCATCCAGCTTTGAAGAAGTGGATGGATTGCCGGGTCAAGCCCGGCAATGACGACTTGAGGTGGTTTCGTCACAAGCAGAGTCAGTTCAAACAATCGCGTGCGGGATGAAGCGCGAGGTATTGCCGGTAATCGGAGTCGCGTCCTCGCGGATCGAGAGTCCGCACGGCGTCTCGCCGATGATCCAGCTTCCGATCACCGGATATTGTCCGGCGAAGCTCGGCAGCGGCGCGAAGCCCTGACGGACATAACCCTCGCGGCCATAGGGGCCGTCTTCCCGCGCCAGCGCGGCGCCGGCGCTGATGAGTTCGATATTGGCGCCTTCGCGCGAATAGATCGGCTTGCGCACATAGGACGTGCCGAGCTGCGCCGCCTTCTCGTCCTCCTCGAAAAAGGCCGGCAGCAGATTCGGGTGATTGGGAAACATCTCCCACAGCAGCGGCAGGATGCCCTTGTTGGAGAGCACGATTTTCCATGGGGGCTCGATCCAGCGTGTCGGGGCACTCTGCACCCTGGCGCCGAAGGCGTCGCGCAGCATCCATTCCCAGGGATAGAGCTTGAAGGCGAGATCGATCGGTTGATCGTCGAGGTCGACGAACTTGCCGGCGTTGAAGCCGATGCTTTCGATATCGAGCGCGGTCGTGGCGAGCCCGGCCTGATGCGCGGTGTCTTCGAGGTAGTTCAGCGTCGTCGCGTCCTCGGGGTTCTCGTAACTGCCGGCGAGATGCAGGCGGCCGCCAGGCGCGATGTCCTTCCAGCGTGCGATCAGGTTTTCATGGATGGAATTGAACTGGTCGGCGCGCTTCGGAATGATCCGGCGTTCGATGGCCTGCTCGAGCCAGGTCCATTGAAATACCGCGGCCTCGAACAGCGAGGTCGGCGTGTCGGCGTTGTATTCGAGGAGTTTAGCCGGGCCCTTGCCGTCGAAGCTGAAATCGAAGCGGCCGTAGAGCGTGGCGTCGCCGCGCTGCCAGCTTTCGCGGATGATCGGCCAGCACGCCGCCGGAATCTTCAGCCGGCGCAGGATGCTCTCGTCGGCCATCGCGCGCTTGACCAGTTCTATGCACATGGCGTGAACGTCGCCGCTCGGGCCTTCGATCTGGCGCTCGATCTCGTCGAGCGTGAACGCGTAATAGGCGCGTTCGTCCCAGTAGCGTTCACCGTCCATGGTGTGGAAGTCGAACCCGGCCGCTTGCGCCGTGGCTTGCCAGTCGTCGCGCTCGGGGCAGGGGATGCGTTGCATGGGTGGCCTAGCTGCCGCGCGACGACGCGGCCACCGCGTGGCCGAAACTGCCGAAGCCGCCGCGCACTGTGGTGCTCTTCGATGGAATCGCCAGACCGCCGGACGACGACGAATGCGAGGGTGACGCGTTCGAAGTGTCGAAAAAGCTGCTGCCGGAAGATCGGCCACCGTAGCTGTAGCCGCTTGAGTGCGATGACGTGCGACAGGATTGGTTCTGCGCCGCCGCCGCGTTTGGCGGCACGGGCTGTCCGGCGGCCGGAGGTTTTGCCGGCTCGCATCTCTCGCTCGGCATCATGGCGTAAGCGCCGGCGCCGACCGCGACGGTGCCCATCAGGAACAGCGCGACGTAGCTGGAGCGCTTGTTGGGACGCGCGGCTTCCTCAACCGGTGGCGGCCGCTTGCCGAAGTCCTTTTTGGGCGCGTGGGCCATGTCAGTAGATCATCGACGCAGCGTTGAGCGCGCCAGCCGCGAGCGAGGACAGGCCGAGCCAGATCGCGGGCGCGAGTTCGCCGCCGGCGATGCGCTTCGACAGATCCGGCACCGGGATTTTCACGATGAAATAGACGGCGACCTGCACGATCAGCGCGATCATGCTCCAGATCAGGCAGTCGAGAATATTGGCGGCGTGGGTCATGGCGCTGACCACGGGCAGGGCGAAGCCGAGCAGGCTCAGCCCCAGCGAAATCGCCGCGCCCGGCACGTTGTCACGGATCAACCGGAATTCGTCGTGCGGTGTGACGCGCGTATAGACCAGAAGGTACAGCGTGACGGCGACCAGCGCCGTGCAGAAGTAAGCCAGGAAGGCCGGCAGTCCCGCCAGCGATTGCAAGATCATGTGTTGCCCCCGAAATTGACCCACGCCTCAGAAGCGCGGATCGGCTGTCATCTGTCGGATCACGCCGGACCGCGGTTCAATGAAGCAAACAAAAACCCGAGGCGTGGCGGCACTGACGGCACGCGGCGCGGTTGTGTCGACATGTGTTTTGAAGACGATGGGGGCGCGCGATGCGTGTCTTGATCTCCGGAGCCGGCATCGCGGGACTATCGCTTGCTCTCAGGCTCGATCAGCGCGGCCTGATGCCGGTTCTTGTCGAGCGTTCCCCCACGGTCCGCGCCGGCGGCTACATGCTCGGCCTCGTCGATCCCGGATACGATGCCGCCGCGCGCATGAGTATCATTGAAGACCTGCGGAAGGTCCGGTACGCGCCGCAGCAACTCGTCTACATCGATCCTGACGGCACGGAAAGCTTCCGGCTCGAGAGGCGTGCGCTGGCCAGTCTTGCCGGAGCGCGCCAGCTGAGTTTGATGCGCGGCGACATCGAGCGCGTTCTTTATGCGAAGGTGCGAGACCGCGCCGAGTTTCATTTCGATCGATCCATCGCGGCCGTCGAAGCGACGCCTGCCGGTGTCGTTGCAACCTTGAACGACGGCACGACCTTGGAGGCGGATCTCGTTGTCGGCGCCGACGGGCTTCATTCGCGCATACGCTCGCTCTGTTTCGGCCCGGAGGAGCAGTTCGTCCGCTTCCTCGGCGCTCGCGTGGCTGCCTTTGTCCTGAACAGGGACGATTTTCCCGACATCGGTCCCGGCGAGACTTACTCGATGACCGAAGTGGGACGTGGTTCGGCCATCGCCTCGGTCGGAGACGGGCGGCTGGTTGCCTTCTTCGTCTTCCGTGCCAGACCTGCGCACAAGTTCGATCACGTCGACGCAGAGTTGCGCTACGCCTTTTGCGACGCGCGATGGCATGTCGGTCGCCTGCTCGCGGGACTCTCGAAGGCGACGAGCGTCTATTTCGACGACGTCGCACAGGTGATTTGCCCGCGATGGTCAAGCGGTCGCGTTGTTCTTCTGGGCGACGCCGGTTCCGCCGTTTCGCTCATTGCCGGTGGCGGCGCATCGCTGGCCATGGCCGGCGCCTACATTCTTGCCGAGGCGCTGGCGGATACGCCGCAGGATATCGCTGGCGCGCTTGCCCGCTACGAAAAGCGAATGAGGCCGCTCGTCGACAAGGGGCAAAAGATGGCACGACGGCAACGCCGCGCTCTTTCTGCCGAACAGCCGTTTCCATCTTGCCCTGCGCAATGCAGCTCTCCGTGTGGCATCTTCGCCTCGCGTGGCAGGAATCACGGGACGCCTGCTCAGTCGCCACGGGGACAGGCTTTGACTGCATACCCGCAAATAAAAACCCCGCCGGCGAGGGCGGGGCTATAGTCGGGGAGGAGTCGGAAAAAGTTGCGACTCTTGAGATGGCGATCAGGCCGGAATACGAACCTCGTCGTCGCTCGGCTCGCGCAGCACGTAGCCGCGGCCCCAGACGGTTTCGATGAAATTGCGGCCTTCGGAAGCGTTGGCGAGCTTCTTGCGCAGCTTGCAGATGAAGACGTCGATGATCTTCAATTCCGGCTCGTCCATGCCGCCATAGAGATGATTGAGGAACATCTCCTTGGTGAGGGTCGTGCCCTTGCGGAGCGAAAGCAACTCCAGCATCTGATATTCCTTGCCGGTCAGGTGCACGCGCTGGCCGGACACTTCGACGGTCTTGGTGTCGAGGTTGACGATCAGGTCGCCGGTCTGGATCACCGACTGGGCGTGGCCCTTCGAGCGGCGCACGATCGCATGAATGCGGGCGACCAGCTCGTCCTTGTGGAATGGTTTGGTCATGTAGTCGTCGGCGCCGACGCCGAGACCCTTGACCTTGTCCTCGATGCCGGCGAGGCCGGAGAGGATCAGAATCGGTGTCTTGATCTTCGAGACGCGGAGCTGCTTGAGCACGTCGTAGCCCGACATGTCCGGCAAGTTGAGGTCGAGAAGAATAATGTCGTAATCGTAGAGCTTGCCGAGGTCGACACCCTCTTCGCCGAGATCCGTCGTATAGACATTGAAGCTCTCGGACTTGAGCATCAACTCGATCGACTGCGCGACGGCGCTGTCATCCTCAATCAGCAATACGCGCATGCCAGTCCCCTATCGTAGCCGCTCCGGGCGTCAGGTCGGCCGCACTACTTGCGGCACTGGAAACGCCTTTGAACAACTGATTCGAATCCTGACGGGATATGGTTAACAAAACCTGATTCCTCTCCGCAAGCTCATTCGTGCAATTTTCGTCGAATCGCCCTAGAACATTGCCGACAGGCAGCTTTTATTTTCCGTTCTCACTCAAGTTTCGCATCAAGAGACGGGCCTAACCGCCTCTTAGGACTCACGCCTCATTCAGACGCGCGGGTCCCGTCAGTCGCCAAAGACAGTGACGCAATGATTAACGATGCGGGTAAACACGAAGTTAAAGCGATTCCCGCAATACGTGGAAACTTAAGGTTTTCGCCATGAAAGCGCTGGCGACCCAGATCGACGACATCGACGGCGTCAATATTTATGGCCGAGTTGTCGGGGTGCGCGGCCTGATGGTCGAGATCGCCGGACCGGTCCATGCGATGTCGGTTGGGGCGCGGATCGTGATCGAGACGGGCTCCAGTCGCTTCATCCCCTGCGAGGTGATCGGCTTCACCGGCAACAACGCCGTGGTGATGCCGTTCGCCGGTCTCGACGGCGTCCGCCGTGGCTGCCGCGCGGTCATCGCGAACGCGGCCGGGGCGGTGCGGCCGGCGCCGTCCTGGCTCGGCCGGGTTCTGAATGCGATGGGCGAGCCAATCGACGGCAAGGGACCGCTGGAGCAGGGACCTGTGCCGATGCCTTTCCGGAATGCCCCGCCGCCGGCGCATTCGCGCAAGCGGGTCGGCGTGCCGCTTGATCTCGGCGTGCGTGCGCTCAATACCTTCCTGACCTGCTGCCGCGGTCAGCGCATGGGCATCTTCGCCGGCTCCGGCGTCGGCAAGTCGGTGCTGCTGTCCATGCTGGCGCGCAATGTCGATGCCGATGTCTCGGTGATCGGCCTGGTCGGCGAGCGTGGGCGCGAGGTCCAGGAATTCTTGCAGGACGATCTCGGCGAGACGGGGCTGGCGCGCTCGGTCGTGGTAGTGGCGACCTCCGACGAGCCGGCGCTGATGCGGCGGCAGGCGGCCTATCTGACGCTGGCGATCGCGGAATACTTCCGCGACGACGGCAAGTCGGTGATGTGCATGATGGACTCGGTGACCCGCTTTGCCATGGCGCAGCGGGAGATCGGCCTGTCCGCCGGCGAGCCGCCGACCGCGAAAGGCTATACCCCGACCGTCTTCACCGAACTGCCGATGCTGCTGGAGCGGGCGGGGCCGGGGACCGGGGAGGGCAGCATCACCGGCATCTTTACGGTGCTGGTGGATGGCGACGACCATAACGAGCCGGTCGCGGACGCCGTGCGCGGCATTCTCGACGGACACATTGTCATGGAGCGGTCGATCGCCGAGCGCGGCCGATATCCGGCGATCAATGTGCTGAAGTCGGTCTCGCGCACCATGCCCAAGAGCGCCGATCCAGCCTTTCTGCCGGTGATTACCCGCGGCCGTCAGGTCATGGCGACCTACGCCGATATGGAGGAATTGATCCGGCTCGGGGCCTACCGCGCCGGGTCGAGCCCCGAAGTGGATGAAGCGATCCGGCTGCACGAGCCGCTGGAAAATTTCCTGCGCCAGGCCAAGGACGAGGCGACGAGCCTTCCCGATGGCTATCAGCAACTGGCTCAAATCCTAGGAACTTTGGAAACGGAACGCTAACTTTGTCAGGCCATCATCGCCCCGATTGTGGTTTGCCGGCGGGGTCCTTGACGAGGAGCCGGCGTCGTCCCGTTTCCAGTCGGGACTTCTGGGGAGTACGAGTCGATGAAGTCACGTGAAACCCTCATCCGTCTGAAGAAATTTCAGGTCGATGAGAAACGGCGCAGGGTCGCCCAGATCGAGGCCATGATCGCCGATTTCGAGCGGATGGCTGTCGATCTCGAGCACGAGATCAAGACCGAGCAGGAACGCGCCGGCATCACCGATCCGACTCACTTCGCCTATCCGACCTATGCCAAGGCAGCGATTCAGCGCCGGGAAAACCTGACCCGTTCGACCGAGGAACTGCGCGTTCAACTCGAGGACGCCAAGGTTCAGCTCGCCGACGCGTTCGAGGAATTGAAGAAAGTCGAATTGCTCGACGAGCGCGATCAGGCGCGCGAACGCGCCGAGGAGAATGCGCGTGAGCAGGCCGAACTCAACAGCATCGGACTGATGCGCTCGCGGATCGGCGCCGTCGCCTGAGTCATTTGGCAAACGCCGATTGCTTTAAACCCGGGCCGAGCGGTCCGGGTTTTTCGTTGAAATGAGATGAATCACTATCGTCGTCCTGGCCGGACGAGCCCGTCCATGACGAGGTGTCGATAGATCGTGTGTCGGTCCTGATGGCTTGGTCCATTCTCAGGACCGAAGTACCAGCACAAACGAAAAACGCCCGCGGGGGGACGGGCGTTTCTCTATTTGTCGTGCGGCAGCTTGGGGGGAACTGACGCTACGACATACTCACGCGGCGACTTTGGGGGGCAAGGTAAAGAGCCTCGTGAATCTGCGAATTTCTATGTTAGCGAACCACCGTGACGTCCGAACTCGTCAGCGTCACCGGTGCTCCGGCCTTGATCACGCGTGCCGTCTGCACGCCACTGTCCTCATTCATCCGTGCCGAGATGCCGAAGCCCGCCACTGCGATTCCAGCCACCAACGCCACCACCACGATCTTCAGGTGGGTCATGCGATCGGCGCTGTAGATCGAATGGTTCATGGAAGCCTCCTGCCGTTCTTGCTGCTGCCATTGCAGTTGGGTCATCCCAGTGCTCCGGCAGGTTCAAGCTCCTGCTTCGAACTTCTCGTCAAACGAACGTAGGAAGCCGCCCTTTCGTTCCGAAGGGGGCATCACAAGGCGGTGATAACTGTTGAAGTTCCGCGAGAATGCCGGCGGTCGCCGCGGCCGACATAAATTAATTGATTCCAATCAAAGACTTAGCGTGCTTAAAGAAATGCGCAGGTTTTGCAGGCGCAGCCCCCGTTCCGTCGATCCTCCGACAAAAGGGTTGTCTGTTGTCAAAATGTCGCAGGCGAACGGCGTTCGGCGCCCCGCGGCAGGCCTTGAATTTCAGATGCTTCCGACGGTTTTCAACCGGGCGCGGGGGTGGATTTCGGCCTGCGACAGCACGGTGGTCTGCGAGCGGAAACGTTCCACCAGCGAGCGCACGAAGGGGCGGATCGCGGCGGAGGTCACCAGCACCGGCGCTTCGCCCTCGCGCGCGGCCTGCTCGAAGCGATCGCGCACCGCCGTCATGAATTCCGACAGCTTGGACGGCGCCATCGCGAGGCTGCGGTCCTCGCCCTGACCGATCAGCGATTCCGCGAAGGCCTGCTCCCACTTCGCCGAGAGCGCGATGAGGGGCAGGTAGCCGTTCGGCGAGGTGTTCTGGGCGCAGATCTGGCGCGCCAGACGCGCCCGCACGTGCTCGACGATGTTCGCGGGATTGCGCGAGAAGGCAAGCGCGTCGGCGACGCCTTCGAGGATGGTGGAGAGATCGCGGATCGAGATGCGCTCCGAGAGCAGGAGCTGCAGCACACGCTGGATGCCCGAAACGTTGATCTGGCTCGGCACAATGTCCTTGACCAGTTCGCCTTGCTCCTTCGGCAATTCCTTCAGCAGTTTCTGCACCTCGCCGTAGGACAACAGGTCCGACATGTTGTTCTTGAGCAGTTCGGTGAGATGCGTCGACAGCACCGTCGCGGCGTCGACGACGGTGTAGCCCTTCAGCGAGGCTTCTTCCTTGAGCGCCGCATCCACCCAGGTGGCCGGCAGGCCGAAGGTCGGCTCGGTGGTGTGGATACCAGGCACGTCCACCTGATTGCCACCCGGGTCCATCACCATGTACTGGTTCGGCCAGATGCGGCCGGAGCCGGCATCCACTTCCTTGATCTTGATGATGTAGGTGTTGGCCTCGAGCTGCACGTTGTCGAGGATGCGCACCGCCGGCATCACGAAGCCCATCTCGATGGCGAGCGAGCGGCGCAGCGCCTTGATCTGCTCGGTCAGCCGGTCGGTGCCGTCCGGCGCATTGACCAGCGGCAGCAGCGCGTAACCGAGCTCAATCTTGAGATCGTCGATCTTGAGCGCGGCGGAGATCGGCTCTTCGGCTGCCGCAGCGGACGCGGCAGTCTCCGGCGCGGCGGCGGCCTGCGCTTCCGCAGCCGTCTCGGCCTTCTTGCGCTTGCGTGAGGTCCAGGCCAGGGCGGCGGCGCCGCCGCCGAGCGCGAGGAATGGGATCATCGGAATGCCGGGCAGGGCGGCGAGCACCAGCATCACCGCCGCCGACATGCCGAGCGCCTGCGGATAGCCGGAGAGCTGCTTCATCAGCGCCTTGTCGGCCGCGCCCGAGACGCCGGCTTTCGATACCAGAAGGCCGGCGGCGGTGGACACGATCAGCGCTGGCACCTGCGTCACCAGACCGTCGCCGACCGTGAGCAGCGTATAGGACCGCGCGGCCTCGGCGAAGCCGAGACCCTGCTGTGCGACGCCGATGATGATGCCGCCGATGATGTTGATGAAGACGACCAGGAGGCCGGCGATCGCGTCGCCACGCACGAACTTCGAGGCGCCGTCCATGGCGCCGAAAAAGCCGCTTTCGTCCTCCAGCGCCTTGCGCCGCTCCTTGGCGGTCTTCTCGTCGATCAGTCCGGCCGAGAGGTCGGCATCGATCGCCATCTGCTTGCCGGGCATGGCGTCGAGGTGGAAGCGCGCGGCGACCTCGGCGATGCGGCCCGAACCCTTGGTGATGACGACGAAGTTGACGATCACCAGGATGGCGAAAACGATGATGCCGATGACGAAGTTGCCGCCCATCACGAAGTTGCCGAACGCCTCGATGACGTGACCGGCGGCGGACGTGCCTTCATGGCCGTGGGTGAGGATCAGCCGCGTCGAGGCGAGATTGAGCGACAGCCGCAACATTGTCGAGATCAGCAGCACGGTGGGGAAGGCGGAGAATTCCAGCGGCGCCTGAATGAACAGCGCCGTCATCAGGATCAGGATCGACAGCGTGATTGAGATCGCCAGAAACAGATCCAACACCAGCGCCGGCAGCGGCAGGATGAGAACGACGAGAATGGTGAGGATGCCGAAGGCAAGCGCGAGATCGCCGCGCTTCAACAGGCTGGCGAGATCGCTGATGCTGGGCAGGCGGGCGGATTTGTCGGTGCCCTGTCCCAGGGTGGTGTCGGTCATCGGCGCAGCATCTCCTCTCGCCTGTCGTCCGCGGGCGGCAAACGTCTTTGCGGTGGCGGCAAGGCCACCGTTTCGAAAGTGAGGTACCGCACTGGCGTCCACGGGGTGCCCCCGGCTGCGCAATCACGACACTCGACTTCACGCGTGCGCCGATCCGTCGACGTCGGAATCGGCGCA
>DATMSE010000192.1:0-7285 GCA_035565575.1 Xanthobacteraceae bacterium | reverse complement strand
CGTGTCGCTGAGCATGATGATGCGGTGACCGTCGAGCTCCTCCAGCGTGCGCGGCGTGCCGAAGTGCTTGATGTATTCCGGCGAGCAATAGGCGTGAAAGCCCATCGCGAACAGCTTGCGCTGGATCAGGTCGGGCTGCGTCGGCTTGCGGGTGCGGATGGCGACGTCCGCCTCGCGCATCGACAGATCGAGTTCCTCGTCGGTGACGATCAGAGAAATGCGAATCACCGGAAACAGCGCGGTGAATTCGCCGAGGCGCGGAATCAGCCAGTGAATGCCGACGCCGGGCGTGGTGGTGACCTTGAGGTCGCCGCTGGGCCGCTCGCGGCTGTCGGTGAGCTTGGCGCGCGCCGCCTGCAACTGCATGAAAACGTCATGCGCGGTGCGAAACAGCAGGTCGCCCTGTTCGGTCAGGATCAGGCCGCGCGCATGGCGGTGGAACAGCGAAACCGAGAGTTCCTGCTCGAGCGCGCTGACCTGGCGCGAGACGGCGGATTGCGAGAGGCCGAGCTGTTCGCCGGCATGCGTGAAACTGCCGGCTTCGGCGGCGGCATGAAAAACCTTGAGCTTGTCCCAATCCATGTCGGCGAAATTGTCCCGAGAGCGAGGCATGTTTACTCCGCTGCAGCCCGTTCGTTGGCGCTGTGGGCAAGGAAACGTTCGGCTTCGAGAGCGGCCATGCATCCCATGCCGGCGGCCGTCACGGCCTGACGATAGGTTTCGTCGGCGACATCGCCGGCGGCGAAGACACCCGGCACCGAGGTCGCGGTGGAGTGCGGCGCGACTTCGACATAACCGGAGGATTTGAGTTTGAGCTGACCGGCCACCAGTTCGGTCGCCGGCGCATGGCCGATGGCGATGAAGACACCGTCGGCCGGAATCTCGGTCACCGCACCGGTCTTGACGTTCTTGAGCTTGACGCTCGTGACCTTGACCGGCTCCTTGTCGCCGCAGATCTCGTCAAGCACGCTGTCCCACACCACATCGATCTTGGGATGCTTGAACAGGCGGTCCTGCAGGATGCGTTCGGCGCGAAAGTGATCGCGCCGGTGGACGACGGTCACCTTGGCGGCGAAGTTGGTGAGAAACAGCGCCTCCTCGACCGCGGTATTGCCGCCGCCGACCACCACGACATTCTTGCCGCGATAGAAGAAACCATCGCAGGTGGCGCAGGCGGAGACGCCGAAGCCCTTGAACGCTTCCTCGGACGGCATGCCGAGCCAGCGCGCCTGGGCGCCGGTGGCGAGGATCACGCTGTCGGCCAGGTAAATGTCGCCGCTGTCGCAGGTGATGCGGAACGGACGCTGGCTGAGGTCGAGCCGGGTGACCAGGTCGGTGACGATGGTGGTGCCGACATGGCGTGCCTGCCGCTCCATCTGGTCCATCAGCCATGGACCCTGAATCACGTCGGCGAAGCCCGGATAATTCTCCACGTCCGTGGTGATGGTGAGTTGTCCACCCGGCTGGATGCCCTGGATCAGGATCGGCTCCAGCATGGCCCGCGCGGCGTAAATTCCGGCGGTGTAACCGGCCGGACCTGAACCGATGATCACAACTTTAGCGTGCTGGGGCGTGGGCATTGGGGGTTTTCCCCTTCTCTCAAGGAAGGCCAGGCGCGGCGGAAAAGCCGTCGCCGGCGTCGCGTGGTCGAAACAACCGGAACATTACAGTGAGTTTAGGCTATCTGGGCAGCCATGCAAGAATTGCAACACATTCCGGGTGATTTTCCCCCCGATCTCCGTGTCGTGCAGCCTTGCGAAATAAAATTGCGCCATGCCGTGATGGTGCGCTAAGGATGTGGCGCTGAGTCCGTACGCCGGAACAGGTCCCGCCCATGAGCTGACCGGCGCGACGAAGGGTTGAATCGGGTGTCCAAGAGTCTTGACGAGATTGATCTGAAGATCCTGAGCGAGCTTCAGGCCGACGGCCGCATCACCAATGTGGAGTTGGCCAAACGCGTCGGAATTTCACCGCCGCCCTGCCTGCGGCGGGTGCGCACGCTGGAGGAGGAAGGCTACATCCAGGGATACCGCGCGCTGCTCGATCCGCGCCGGCTCGGCTACGACGTGACGGTGTTTGCGGCGGTGCATCTATCCAGCCAGGCCGATGCCGACCTGCGCGCCTTCGAGGACTTCGTGCGTCGCGCGCCGTTGGTCCGCGAATGCTGGATGCTGTCGGGAGAGGTGGATTTCATCCTGAAATGCGTGGCGCCGGACATGGCAACCTTTCAGGAGTTTGTCACCCAGCTGACCGCTGCGCCGCACGTGCGCAACGTACGGACTTCGCTGGTACTGCAGAACGCCAAATATGCCGCGGCCGTGCCGCTGGAGTTGAAGGCGTCGCAAGATTGATCCCGCTGTTTCTGCATAACGCCCTCTCGCATCTGGCGTTTCTCGCCGCGCGAACTTGTTGCATGAGTAGCCCGCATCTCAAGTTCGCCGCGCTCCGTTATGAACCTGCCGCGGGAGCTTCCGAACCATCACCCGAGAGACCAGAGCCCGACGCGGTCCGCGGCCGCCGGCGGCAGTTGAGGCTGACGTGACGATTTTTCAGATTCTCCTGCTTGCGGCAGCGGGATTTGCCGCCGGTACCGTGAATGCCGTCGCCGGAGGCGGCACTTTCGCGACGTTCGCGGCGCTGGTGGCGTGCGGGCTGCCGACCCTCGACGCCAATGCCACCAGCGCGGTGGCGCTGACGCCGGCCAATCTCGCCAGCGTCTTCGCCTATCGTTCGGAAGTGCGCGCCCACCTGACGCGCATGCTTCCCTTCGTGGTGATCGGCCTGTTCGGCGGCGGCGTCGGTGCGCTGTTGCTGATCTGGCTCGGCGACCAGGGATTCCGTCCGCTGGTGCCGTGGCTGTTGCTGTCGGCGACGCTGCTGTTCGCCTTCTCCGATCGCATCCGCGCGTGGACCAAGCCGCTGTCGCAAGGCAAGAGCGGCTCGAGCCGCGTGGTCGCGTTTCTGGTGATGGTGCTTGCCACGGTCTATGGCGGCTTCTTCGGCGCCGGCATGGGCATCATGATGCTGGCCGCGCTCGCCATCATCGGCAGCGGCGATTACCACCAGGACAACGCGGTGAAGAACGTCGTCGCGTTCCTGATCCAGGTGGTGTCGGCGACGCTGCTGATCGCCGGCGGACTGGTGCACTGGCCTCACGCGCTGGTGACGATCGTCGCATCGGTGGTCGGCGGCTATTGGGGCGTCAGCGTCGCGCGCAACGTTCCGGAAAGGATCATCCGCGCCACCGTTGTTCTGGTGGGCGCGGTTTTGACCGTGATCTTCTTCGTCAGGGGCTGACCCGGAGCTCCGCTCGCGGGACGTTGCCGTTACTTCTTGCGCAGCATCGCATCGATGCTGATCGGGCCGCCGCCGGCGAACACGAGATAGAAGAACACGAAGCAGTAGAGCGCCGCCAGTTCGCCGCCATTGAGGATCGGGAAAAATCCCTTCGGCGCATGCACCATGAAGTAGGCGACCGCCGTCATGCCGGAGGCGATGAACGCCGCGCTGCGAGTGAACAGGCCGACCACCAGCAGCGCGCCGCCGATCAGCTCGATCAGGCCGGCGATGCCGACCATTGACCCGATCTGCAGGTTGGCGAAGTTCGCCAGCGTCGGGAAGCCGAGAATTTTTCCTGTGCCGTGTTGCAGGAGCAAGAGCCCGCTCATGAAGCGCAGCAGGCTCAGCACCGCCGGCTGCCATCTTGCGAGTGATTCATTCATCTCAATTCCCCCCGATGTGGATCGACGCCATTTGATACCTGAGCACCCGCGGGCCGCGGGTCACGCCCATGTGATGAACCCCGAAATAAGCGGATCATTCCCGCTGCATCATCGTGAAAGCGGGCGTTGGATTGTCAAGGCACAAAAAAAGCCGCGGCGGGCGCGGCTTTCCTTTTGAACAGTTTCCAGCGGCGGTCAGCGCCACTCCACCTTGGCGACCTCGTAGGCCTTGGCGCCGCCCGGTGCCATGACTTCCACCGACGATCCCTTGGTCTTGCCGATCAGCGCCCGCGCCAGCGGCGAGGTGATCGAGATGCGGCCCTTCTTGGCATCGGCTTCGCTCTCGCCGACGATCTGCCAGACCGCCTTCTTCTCGGTGTCCTCATCGATCAGCGTCACGGTGGCGCCGAACTTGATGGTGTCGCCGGAGAGCTTGCTGATGTCGATCACTTCGGCGCGCGCCAGCTTGTCCTCGAGCTCGGCGATGCGGCCTTCGTTGTGCGACTGCTCTTCCTTAGCGGCGTGATACTCGGCATTTTCCGACAGATCGCCATGCGAGCGCGCCTCCGCGATCAGCGCGATGATGCGCGGTCGCTCCACCGATTGACGCTGCTTCAGTTCATCCTCAAGCGCGGCGTGACCACCGGGGGTCATCGGAACTTTGTCCACCATTTACCCTCGTCCTTCGATTTCCGTAACGACCGTCACGGTTGCTTCCGGAAATCAGTTAGCAAATCGGCGCGATGCCGTTTGCGCCATCTCACGTCGACCGGCAGTCCAGTTCTGACATTTGCAGCCGTGGCAGCAGGCTGTTTTGCAAATGCGAGAATGAGAGGACTGCCAGCAGTTACAAGTTTCCAGCAGAGCTTTGAATTTGACGTTCGCCTGCTGGACCTGCGGCAAAGCGGATAACTAATGTCAAATTCACTCCACTAGATCGCACCACCCCTTGTCTCGACTGTCAACAGGCGCACCTTTGAACGGAACACCGCCAAGGCACGCGAGTTCCGTCAAACGTTTCCGATCCGCCCCGCAGGAGCGCTGACGGATCAGTTTCCGGGAAAGTAACTCTGCAGCGTACGGACCTCAAGGTCCCCGCCCAGATAGGCACGAATGCCCTGAGCGGCCGCTACGGCGCCCGATAGAGTGGTGTAGTACGGCACTTTATGCAAGAGGGCAGCACGCCGCAGCGAACGGCTGTCCGCGAGGGCTTGCGGACCTTCGGTAGTGTTGAACACCAGCTGCACCTCGCCATTGGTAATGGCATCGACGATGTGCGGCCGGCCTTCCAGCACCTTGTTGATTTTCTCGGCGGGCACGCCGTTATCCGAGAGGAAACGCTGCGTGCCGGAGGTGGCGATCACTCGGAAGCCGAGCGACGACAGCAGCCGGACGCTGTCGAGAATCCGCGTCTTGTCTTCCTCGCGCACCGACACGAACACGGTGCCGCCGCGCGGCACGCGGGTGCCGCCGCCGAGCTGACTCTTGGCGAAGGCGACTTCGAAGTTGCGGTCGAGGCCCATGACTTCGCCGGTCGAGCGCATCTCCGGACCGAGCACGGTGTCGACGCCCGGGAAGCGCGCGAACGGAAACACCGATTCCTTGACGCCGACGTGATTGAGCTGCTGCGGCTTCAGCGCGAAGTCGGCGAGCTTCTCGCCGGCCATGATGCGCGCGGCAATCTTCGCCACCGGCCTGCCGATCACCTTTGCGACGAACGGCACGGTGCGCGAGGCGCGCGGGTTGACCTCGAGGACGTAGATCTGGCCGTCCTTGAGGGCGTATTGCACGTTCATCAGGCCGACCACGTCGAGGCCGAGCGCGAGTTCGCGGGTCTGCCGCTCGAGCTCGGCGATGGTGGTTGCGCTCAAGGAATGCGGCGGCAGCGAGCAGGCGGAGTCGCCGGAGTGAATGCCGGCTTCCTCGATATGCTCCATGATGCCGACGACGAAGGTATCCTTGCCGTCGCTGAGGCAGTCGACGTCGATCTCGATGGCATCCGACAGATAGCGGTCGAACAGCAGCGGATTCTTGCCGAGCACGGTGTTGATCTGCCCGGTCTTGTCGTTCGGATACCGGCCCTTGATATCGGCGGGCACCAGTTCGGGCAGCGTCTCGAGCAGGTAATCGCCGAGCTGGCTGTCCTCGCGGATGATCTGCATCGCGCGGCCGCCGAGCACGTAGGAGGGGCGTACCACCAGTGGATAGCCGAGATCGGCGGCGACGAGGCGCGCCTGCTCCACCGAATAGGCGATGCCGTTCTTCGGCTGCGTCAGCCGCAGCCGGTCCAGCACGCGCTTGAAGCGGTCGCGGTCCTCGGCCAGGTCGATGGCGTCGGGCGAGGTGCCGAGGATCGGCACGTCAGCGGCCTCCAGCGCGCGCGCCAGCTTGAGCGGCGTCTGGCCTCCGAACTGGACGATGACGCCGTGCAGCGTGCCGTTCTGCCGTTCGGTGTCGATGATCTCGAGCACGTCTTCGGCGGTGAGCGGTTCGAAGTAGAGACGGTCGGCGGTGTCGTAGTCGGTCGAGACCGTTTCCGGATTGCAGTTGACCATGATGGTCTCGAACCCGGCATCCGACAGCGCGAAGCAGGCATGGCAGCAGCAATAGTCGAACTCGATGCCCTGGCCGATGCGGTTCGGACCGCCGCCGAGAATCACCACCTTCTTGCGGTCGGACGGCGCGCTTTCGTCGGCGGGCGCGCCGGCGAACGGCGACTCGTAGGTCGAATACATGTAGGCGGTAGGCGAGGCGAATTCCGCCGCGCAGGTGTCGATGCGCTTGTAGACCGGGCGCACGCCGAGCGATTGCCGAAGCTGCTTCACCTCGGCTTCGGTGGTGTTGGCGAGCACGGCGAGCCGCGCGTCCGAGAAGCCCATCGATTTCAGCGTGCGCATGCCGAACGCATGCTGCGGCAGGCCGTTCGCCTGAATCCGGTTCTCCATCTCGACGATGCCGCGCAGCTCGGCAAGGAACCACGGATCGATCTTGCAGGATGCGAAGATGTCCTCGTTGCTCCAGCCGAGCCGCATCGCCTGCGCCACCTGCAGGATGCGGTTGGGAGTCGGCGTGCCGAGCGCGGCACGAATGGCGTTCTTGTCGTCGCCCTTGCCGAGCCCTTCGATCTCGATCTCGTCGAGGCCGGTCAGGCCGGTCTCCAGGCCGCGCAAGGCTTTTTGCAGCGACTCCTGGAAGGTGCGGCCGATTGCCATCACTTCGCCGACCGACTTCATCGAGGTGGTCAGCGTGGTGGAGGCGCCGGGGAATTTCTCGAAGGCGAAACGCGGCACCTTGGTGACGACGTAGTCGATGGTCGGCTCGAACGAGGCCGGTGTCGCGCCTCCGGTGATGTCGTTCGCGATCTCGTCCAGCGTGTAGCCGACCGCGAGCTTGGCCGCGACCTTGGCGATCGGAAAGCCGGTGGCCTTCGACGCCAGCGCCGAGGAGCGCGACACGCGCGGATTCATCTCGATCACCACCATGCGGCCGTCGGCGGGATTGACGCCGAACTGAACGTTGGAGCCGCCCGTCTCGACGCCGATCTCGCGCAGCACCGCCAGCGA
>DATMSE010000191.1:0-12866 GCA_035565575.1 Xanthobacteraceae bacterium | reverse complement strand
GCCTGCTTGCCGAAAATGCGCTTGGCGCCGGCCAGCGGCGACAGCTTGCTCAGCTTCGGCTTGAGCGATTCTGCGGACCAGACGAGGCGGTGCTGCACCATGTTGCCCGCGATGGCGGCCAGCGCGATCAGCAGCAGCGGCACGCCGAGCGCCATGATCAGCAGATATTGCAGGTCGCGCGCCAGCGCCAGCAGGCTCGTGCCATCGGTGCGGATCATCCATGAATTGGCCAGCAGATTGCGCAGCGGCACCTGCAGGCCGCTGCCGATCGATCCCGCGAAGGTCGACAGCACCAGGGCTGCGCCGGCGATCATGAACCAGGTATTGACTTCCTGACTCTTGGCGACGTCGCCGCGTTCATGCGCGTCATCCAACCGTTTTTGGGTCGGGTCTTCTGTTTTCTCTGCGCCGTCGTTTTCGTCGGACACGTCAGCTCCGTGGGGTCAGGTCGTGCATGACGCCGATGAAATAGTCGAGGAATACGCCCATCATCGCGCCCAGCACGACGAGGAGGATCAAGAGGCCGAACAGGATCGAAAGCGGCACGCCGACGAAATAGACCTGCATCTGTGGCATCAGCCGCGCCAGAATGCCGAGTCCGATATTGAACACCAGTCCGAACACCAGGAACGGCGCGGCGAGCTGGACGCCGATCTTGAACGCGCCGGCGAACGCCCTCACCGCGAGCGCGGCGACGTCGCCGCTCGGCATCAATTCGCCCGGCGCGAAGACGTTGTAGCTGTCGTTGAGCGCCGCGATGACGAGATAATGCGAGTCGGTCGCGAACAGCAGCGTGACGCCGAGCAGCGCGAGGAAATTGCCGACCACGACGCCCTGTTGCCCCTGCGTCGGATCGACCGCGGTGACAAAACCGAGTCCCAGTTGCTGCGCGATCACCGAGCCCGCGACCTGCAAGGCCGACAACGTCACCCGCGCGGTGGCGCCGAGCACGATGCCGATGAAGATTTCCTGCACCATCAGGACAGCCAGAGGCGCCATCGACTGCATGTCCACCTGGAAGGCCGTGCGATGCAGGGGCAGGATGATCAAGCTCAGCAACAGCGCGATGGCCAGCTTGATCCGCACCGGAATGTTCACCTCGCCCAGCGCTGGCAGCAGCATCACCATGGCGCCGATGCGGGCGAAGACCAGCATGAAGGCGGCGGCATAAGCGGGCAGAAACGACAGATCGATGCGCATCGCCGCTCCAAGACGCTAGGACTGCGACGGTTCAAGCGTTCTCTTCATCGCATCCAGGTCCTTCCCAAGAAACCGTCTCAACCCGCGTCATATCGAATCACGATGGGCGAGTGTCTTTCCGATTCCGAGATTCGCCAAGACGCTGCGGCGGGCAATTCGAACTTCGGAAGCGATATTTAGCCGCCGATGATTCGCGTCGAAATCCGCATCATTTCGGAATGCAACGCGTCCGCCATGAACGGCAGCGCCAAGACCAGCGTCACCAGCATGGCGATGATCTTCGGCACGAACACCAGCGTCTGCTCCTGAATTTGCGTCAGCGCCTGCACCAGCGAAATCGCGACGCCGACCAGCAGACCGACCACGAGCAACGGGGCGGAGACGATGACGATCGTCCAGATCGCATCGCGCGCGACGTCGAGGGTTTCGGGGCCTGTCATGTCAATTTTCTTTCCGGTTGAGCCTTAAGGACAATGCGGTATCCACGAGTGCATCCGCGCTCCTTCTCCCCGCTTGCGGGGAGAAGGTTGGGATGAGGGGCTTTGCGCTGCATCCGATGCAGATGCCCCTCACCCGGCCGTCTTCGCCGGCCGACCTCTCCCCGCTCGCGGGGAGAGGTGAGAACCTCGCCGTCAGATCGGCATCCGCATGATGTCTTCATAAGACTGGATCACGCGGTCGCGCACCGACACCAGCGTCGAGACGGCGACGTCGGTTTCCGCAACCGCGGTCACGACGTCCATCACATTCGCCTTGCCGTTAGCCATCGCCACCGTCTGGGCATCGGACTTGCGGCCGGCGTCCATGACACTGCCGATTGCGTCCTTGAGAAGCGCACTGAACGAGGGGCCGCCCGCGTCGGATGTTTTGCCCGCGCCCGCGCCGCCTCCGGACATCATGCGGGCGAGGCTGGCATAGGCGTTGGCGGCGGCTGTAGGCGATGCCATGACGATGGCTCCTTGAATCAGGCTTTGAGGATATCAAGCGTGCGTTGGATCATCCGCCGCGTCGCGCTGATGATGTTGAGATTGGCTTCGTAGGACCGCTGCGCGTCGCGCATGTCGGTCATTTCGATGACGGAATTGACGTTCGGATATTTGACGTTGCCATTGGCGTCGGCCGCCGGATTGCCCGGCTCATGCTTGATGCGGAAGTCCGAATTGTCCGGACGGATGCGGCCGAGCGAAACCACGCGAGCATCGAGCGAGCGATCGAGCGTCGAGGAGAAGGTCGGCACCTTGCGGCGATAGGGATCGCCGCCCGGCGTTTGCGCGGTGGAATCGGCGTTGGCGATATTTTCGGAGATCACCCGCATGCGGCCGGCCTGCGCGCGCAAGCCGGAGGTGGCGATGCTCATCGAGCGGATGAAGTCCATTCCCTGTTCGGCCATACGTGATCTCCTCAGGCAGTGGCGGGCACGTCAGCGCTTGCCGATCGCGGTCTTCAGCAGATTGAGGCTGCGGCTGTAGAGCGTCGTCACGGCCGCATAATCCATCTGGTTCTGGGAGACCTTCAGCATCTCGTCCTCGAGATTGACGGCGTTGCCGGCCGGCCGGGTCTCGTAGCCGACCTTGCGGTCCTGCGCGAAACTGGAACCGCCGGTCGCCGCCAGGTGGCCGGTGCTGGTGCGCAGCATCGGCAACGATCCCATCGGGGCGCCCGGAGCCTGCTGCCCCCCGGCATCAAATTTGGGTTCCACCAGATCCCGCGGCCGGAAGTTCGGCGTATCGGAATTGGCGATGTTCTCGGCAAGCACCCGCTGGCGCTCCTGATGCCACTGCATCTTGCCCCGCAACGCGGACAGCATTGGTAGATCGTTGATGGCCATCGCCCTGCCCTCTGCCTGCGGCAGCCGGTCGGCCCCGCAGGTAGGCAGAATTTGCCGTGCCATGGTTAACGATCCGTTAAGACGGTTCCGAAATTTCGCCATGATCGTTCCGGCGCGCAATATCAGCGATTTCTCGCTCGTCCCTCGCCGGGAACAAAAACTGGCCGCGAGTCGTGACCTCCGGCAGGCGCCGACAGCCACCGGCGAAATCCGTTTTGGTCGGCGTGGTCTTGGGCTAAGAGGGACCGGGCGGGCAATTCTTGCCCGGGGACATTAACCGATAGCGAGCGACTCACGCCCGGTTCGCTATTGTTGTAACGTGGCGCGTCAGCAGACGACGATTCTGAACAGGATCGTATGTGGCGCTGGGGATGGATCATGCAGACACCACTCACCTTCTTTTTCGCGTTCGTGGCGGTTCTGGTGCTGATCGGCATCGTGGCCTGGCTGGTGCGCCGATTTGCCGGTAACCGGCTCGGCGGCAATGCTGGCCGCGGGCGCATGCCGCGCCTCGCCGTCATCGACGCCGCGGCGGTCGATGGCCGCCGGCGGCTGGTGCTGGTGCGCCGCGACAATGTCGAACATCTGCTGATGATCGGCGGCCCCTCCGATCTCGTGGTGGAACCGAATATCGTCCGGGCCATGCCGGCCCGCGATCAAGCCGCCACCCGGAGTGAGCCGAGCCCCCGGCTCGGGCCGCTGCCCGACGACGAGCCCGCCGCCGCGCCTGACCGTTTCGAGCCCGCCGAACCCGCGCTGCCGGAGCCGCCGCCGCGCCCGGCCCGCCCCTCTTTCGCCGACGAGCTGCGCCGCCCGGCCTCGCCGCCGCCACCGCCTCCGATTCCCGAGCGGCGCCACGACCCGCTGGCGACGATTTCGTCCGAGCCCGTGACCCGGCCCGAGCCGCGGATGGACCTTCGCGCCGAACCGGCCGCGCGCGGTCCGCGCGTTGAGCCGCCGCGCCCGGCCCGGCCGCCGGAGAGCCCCTCACAGGTCAAAGCGCCGCCGCTGCGCGCCCCCGAACCGGCGGCCCCGCCCGCTTCCTCCGAGCCGGGCCCCTCGGACCTCCCCTCCGCCGATCAGAACCTCGCCGAAATGGCTAGGCGGCTCGAAGCCGCGCTACGCCGGCCGACCGGTGAAGCCCGCCCCGCCACCGAGCCGCAAACCGGCGCCCCGTCGGTGGCACCGGAAGCGCCGGCCGTACGCCCGGCCCCCCGCGTGACCGTGGAGCCCCCGGCGAACCCGAACGCGCCCTCCTCCGCGCCTGAGGTCAATCCGCCACGCACGAAGGGCGAGTTCGAGAACCTCGAAGACGAGATGGCGTCCCTGCTGGGACGTCCGAAGACGCCTTCGTGAGAGCCCCGCTTCATCCGCGTAGAGTTTTCTCACTTGCTGTCATCCTTGCCGCCGCCGGATCCCTGATCGACCCGGCGGCCGCGCAGGACATCAGCATCAATCTCGGCGGCGGCAACGGCGTGACCGAGCGCGCGATCCAATTGATCGCGCTGCTCACCGTGCTCTCCGTCGCGCCGTCGATCCTGATCATGATGACGTCGTTCACGCGGATCGTCGTCGTGCTGTCGCTGCTGCGAACTGCGCTCGGCACCGCGACCGCGCCGCCGAACTCCGTCATCATCGCGCTGGCCATGTTCCTCACCGCCTTTGTGATGGGACCCGTGCTGCAGAAGTCCTACGACGACGGCATCAAACCGCTGGTCGCGAACGAGATCAGCGTCGAGGAGGCGCTGCAGCGTGCTTCCATGCCGCTGCGCGGCTTCATGCAGAAAAACGTGCGCGAAAAGGATCTCAAGCTGTTCATGGATCTGTCGGGCGAAGCCACCCCCGCAACGCCGGAAGACCTGTCGCTGCGCATCCTCGTGCCGGCCTTCATGATCTCGGAGTTGAAGCGTGCATTCGAAATCGGCTTCCTGCTGTTCCTGCCGTTCCTGATCATCGACCTGGTGGTCGCATCGGTCCTGATGTCGATGGGCATGATGATGCTGCCGCCGGTCGTGGTGTCGTTGCCGTTCAAGCTGATCTTCTTCGTGCTGGTCGACGGCTGGTCGCTGGTGGCCGGCTCGCTGGTGCAGAGCTACGGCGGCGGGTAACACGAAAAACTCAGGATAACGTCGCTCACCCTATCGCCTCGACTTAATTTCCCGCGTCGGCCCGCCTGGTGCCGACAATGGCCGGCAGGCTTCCGGTCGGTGCCGGATCGGCGGTCGGCGCCGCGGGCGGCAGGGCGGATTTCGCCATCACGTCCGGAAAACGTGCCTGCATTTCCCGCAGGAAGCTGTCCAGCGTATCGACGCTGCCGGCCATCTTGGCGAGATTGACGAGATCGGCATTGTTCGCGGAGGCCGGCTTGCCGGCCATGTCGAAGGTCGCGCGATCCGCCTCCCCCGCCATCAACGGCGCATATTTTTCGCGAAAGCGCGCCAGCCCCAACGCATCGTCGGCCAGCGCATAGCCGATCGCGGCGCGGATCACGTCGCCCTTCTCCGTCGCATTGAGCGGTTTGAAATCACGCCAACGATCGCCGTAGTACAGTTCGATCTGCTCGGCCGACTCCCGCCAGCGCCGTGCCGCCCAATAAATATCCGAGCGCAGGCGAATGGCTTCGCGTCCCTGCATGTTGGCGATGATATCGAGCGCGAGATCGCGGCGGCCGATATCGCTCTGCGCGCGCGCCTCCAGCAGCAATCGTTGCTGCCGCAACTCGCCGGCCAGATCGGCGATGCGCGTTGCGCGCAGCGCGGCGATGGCGCGATCCGGCTTGCGGTTCATCAGATAGACCATCGCAAGCCGGGATGCGACCTGGGCCCGCGCCGCGCCTTCGAGCCGATGGTCGATCTGATATTGCAGCAGTTCGGCGGCCTGACCGAGCAGATCGACGGCGATCAGACGATCGGCCAGGCGCCGGATCATCTCGTCGCCCCGCCGTCCGATCGGCGTCAGTTCGCGATAGTCATAGAACGTCGCCAGCGCATCGATCGGCGACATCGCGTCGCCCTTCGCGGTGAGATAGAGGTCGCTGAACAGCGCCGCCGCGTCATCCTGCGCCAGGCGCGCCACGTCGGAGCCCGGCTGCAACCGCGTCGCGGTCTTGGCGGCCGCCAGCGATTCCGCGTAGCGCCCGGCATCGGCGTAAAGGCGCGCCAGTTGCTGCAGCACCCGCACCTCGATGCCGTCGCCGCGCCATATCACCGAAAGCGTTTCGAGATCGCTCAACGCATCTTCAGCGGAGAGTTCGTTGCGCCTTTGGCGCAGCGCGATATCGAGCACCTTGGCTTCCGCGGCGGCGGCGCGATCGCTCGAGAGCGAAGCCATGCGATAGTCGCGCAGCGCGGTCTTGTCCTGCCCCAGCCCTTCCGCGAGACGTCCGCGCAGCACCGCGGCGGCCGGCGCGAATTCGCCCGAAACGCCGACGGCATCGAGATCGTCGCTGCGCGCCGATGCCCCCGCATAGTCCTTCACCTCGATCGAGGCGCGCATCGCATTCAGCAGCACGATCCGTTGCAGCGGAAGCGGAAGCGTTCCGATCGCAAGCTCCGCATTCTTGAATGCTTCGCGCGCGGCCGCCCATTTCTGCTGCCGCGCATAGGCAAGCGCTTTCCACAGCTGCGAATTGGTGCTGTTGCCGATCGCCGGACTGGCGAGATCCTTCAGCGTCTGATCCGGGCGGCCGATCAGGCTGTTGGCGAGCGCTCGCATCAGCAGCACCGTCGAATCTTCGGTGCCGGGCTTGGCATCGGCCAGCGAAACGTCGAGCACGCCTTTGGCTTCCGGATACATCGCCCACGCCATGTAGAAGCGCGCCAGCGCCAGGCGCGCGGCCACCCTATCGGGGCCGTCGGATGCAACGCCGATGGCCTCGATCAATGTGTTGCGCCGGTCGAGGAAGTCGGCGGCGCGGTCCTCGCGCCACGTCGCATCGTCAAACAGCGGCTTGACGGAAGTCGTCGCGCGCTCCGGCTGCATGCGCGCCGACGACAGCGTCAACCCTCCGGGCCTTGTCAGCGTGACGTTGTCGGCGCCGACATTCACCGCGAGGTCATCGGAATTGGGACGGATCACGACGCCCTGCACCGATTCAAGCACCGAAAGCTCGACGAAGTCCTGCCGCTTGATAAAGCCCTGCGCCGGCGGCGATGCCGTCACCACCAGCAGCACGTCGCCCGCATCGGGATCGGTCAACCGATGCAGCCGCCCCGGCGCCGCAAGCGGAATGGTGATGGTGGCGCGGCGCGGATCGACCACGTTGCGCCGTGCCTCAAGCGGCTCCGACGAGGTCTTCAGGGTGTCGGCGAATGTCAGCATCCAGCGCTGTCCCGCCGGCGGCGCAGCCGATTGATCCTTGTCCCCGGCCGCGGGCGACGGCGTCAGCGCCACCAGTTGCGGACGCAGCAGCCGCATGCGGATCGCCTGCCCTTGCGGCAGCGGCACGGCGCTCACCTCGCTCACCACCGACTTGGCATCGCGGCGCACGACGTCGAGATCGAGCGGCTGCGCCGAATCGAACAGCAGCCACACCGCATCCGCGCGGCGGAACAGCGCCGCCGGCGTCTGCCCCTTGAAAGCGAAGCTGACGCGCACGCCGTCGCTGTTGCGCTGCACGTCGACCGGAGCGCCGACAGCATTCGCCGGTGCGGGCGGGACCGGCGGCGGCGCAATGGTGGGCTCGACCGTCCCGGGCGGCGGCGAAGCCGGCACTGTCGCTGGCGGGCTGAGCCTGGGCTCGGCCGCCGCCTGCTCGAGGTTGCGCTTGAGCGCGGCGGCGTCCGGCGCAGCGTTCGCTCTCGGCGGCTGAGCCAACGGCGCCTGCGCCGGTGCAGGAGCCGCGGCTGGCGCTTGTGACGCCTTCGGCGCAATTTCGGGCAGCGCCGCCGGCTGGATGCCGAGGTCGACGATGTAATTCTTGTCTTCGCGGAAGGTCTTCACATCCACGTCGCCGATCAGCGCGAACTCGACCACGGCGTTGTTGCCCTCGATCCTCTGCTCGATCCCGGCGACATTGGCGGGCGCGACCAGTTTCGCATCCGCTAGATCGAACTTGAAGGCCTTATCGAACAGCAGCGAGAACTGCCGCGGATGGAGCGAGGACGAGACGCCCGTATTCTCCGGCAGCTCGAACACGTAGCGGATGAATGTCGGCTGCGCGGACGCGCGCACGCGCACCGGCGGCAATGCCTTGGCCGCGGTCTCGGCCTGCTGCCGGCGCAAGGCGCGCTCGGCGGCGCGGGCACGCTCGGCAAGTTCGCGCACCACCTCCTGCGGCAAGCCGGGCGGCGCTCCTTTCCACGTGTCGGGCAGCAGATCGACGAACAGCCGCTCGCCCGCCACCATGGAATTGACCTTCACCTTGCGCGAGAGCGCGAGGCGGATCGCCGAGCCGTCCGGATCGCGCCGGGCGGAGCCGACATAATCGGGCACGGCCTCCGCGATCGCATCCACCGGCACATCCACGTCGCGCTTGAAGCGGATGATGAGGATGGACCCGGCGACGGAGACTTCGGAATCGACATCGTCATCGAACTTGAGAACCAGCCGCGCATAGCCGTTCGCGGCCGACAGCGTCGCCTCGCCCCGCACCGGATCATCGGCATGCGCCGGCAGCACGGACAACACAACGCCAGAGACGAGCACGAGACACGCGGCCGCGGCCCGGAAGCGGCGGGCGAGCAACCAAGAATGCCGGGCAGCGCTGCGCGTCATCTCAAACGTCTTCGGATCCTGTTCGGCGATCGGCGGCCGGTCGCTCCCGCACGCGTAATCGAGGTCTAGACGTATCAGATCGCGTTGAAGCGACGCGATCGATTTCATCGTGGTTTGCAGCCGAACGCGCATCACCCCCGCACCGACGTGATGCGGATGCGGCTCCAGTCTGCCAGCCGCACCGTTAACGATCGGTAAACCATGTCGGACAAGGCTCTGCCAGATCGAAGCGATCTCAGCGAGAGCTCAGATGCGCGGCAATGATCCTTGCAATGGCCTGCGCCGAACCGCCATCGCCGTAAGGTGTCCCCGGCAATCCGCGAGTACCGATGGCCTGTAGCACGGCTTGCGCGACGCCGCCGTTCGCCGGCGGCGCCAAACGGTTCCAGCCCAGATCAACCAATTCCACCCATTCGGTCTCGTCACGCAGCGTGACGCATGGCACCCGACAGAAGAACGCCTCCTTCTGAACACCGCCGGAATCGGTGGCGATGACCGCGGCTCGCGCTTCAAGCCCGATCATATCGAGGTAGCCGAGCGGCGTCGTTGTCCGCACCCTGGAAAAGCCCAGACCCAACTTTGTCATCCGGCCTGCCGTTCGTGGATGGAGCGGCAACAGCACCGGCAGCGTTTCCGCAATCTCCTCGAGTGCCTCAACGATGATGCGCAGCCGCGTGAGATCGTCGGTGTTCTCGGCGCGATGAATGGTCGCCAGCACATAGCGCTGAGGCTCGACCCCAAAGCGCTCCAGCACCTTTTGCTGCCTGGCCCGTTCGGCGAATTGGAGGGCCGCGTCGTACATCACGTCACCGACCTGATGGATGCGGGCTTCCTCGACGCCCTCGCGTTTCAGATTCGCGGTTGCCGTATCGGTCGAACTGAAGAGCAGATCAGAGAGCTGATCAGCGACAATGCGATTGATCTCTTCCGGCATGGCCCGGTTAAACGAGCGAAGTCCGGCCTCAACATGCGCCACCGGGATGTGCAGCTTGGCTGCCGTCAGCGCGCCAGCGAGAGTCGAGTTTGTGTCTCCGTAAATCAGAACTCGATCCGGCTTCACATCCTCCAGGAGCGGCTCAAGCTTCTGCAGCATCGTGCCCGTCATGGCCCCGTGGCCGCCGCCATGAATGGCGAGGTGATGATCGGGCGCACGAATGCCGAGTTCCTGAAAGAAGATATCCGACATGTCGGCGTCGAAGTGCTGACCGGTATGGATCAGGACTTCCTGAATGCCGGCTTCGCAGAGGGCCTTGCTGACCGGAGCGACCTTGATGAACTGAGGTCTCGCTCCAACGATGGTTGCCACGCGCACGCGCAATATCTCCTCGACCGTCGCTTCGGCCGCGTTCGGACCGACAGGAGAAACGTCTCTCCGATTCTACGCGAGATGGACAGCCGGTTGCAACGAAGCGAATGCGCTTCGGCGTCCCGGCGGAGCCTCGCGCGGCGTCAGAACTCGGTCACCGTCCCCTGGGCGTTGTCGAGGATCATGTGGACCTCCTTGTACTCGATGATTGGGCGGACGCCGCGCTTGCGCATGACGCTTTCAACCCAGGCATCGTCATGGGTGGCCTCGGCGCGCTCCCGCGATTTCCAGAGATAGACGCCGACCAAGGCGCCGTCGGGATTCTCGCAATAGAACTTGCTGATCAGGTCCGGCTCCTGCCGCCACATCGCCAGCGTCGGCCGCGCATCGGCGAGATATGCCTCGCGCGAGAGGCGCTCGATGACCGGATGCGTGATGATCTGAAGAATCATGAATTCTCCTGTGCCAGGCGCGCGGACCGCCGTCAGTGATCTGCCGGGGTCGGCTTGCCTTCGATCTTCGGCAGTTCCGCAGCGGATGCGGAGCGCTCGCCGCCGGCGCGGCGCGCCAGTTCGACGGTCAGACGCTCGGCAGCTTCCGGCGACATTTGGCCGAGAATATCCGACATCTTGCGCGGCGCAATCTGCGAAGCGATCTCGTACAGCACCGGCATTTCCAGCCGGTCGAAGACCTTGGCGGCGTCCTTCGGCTTCATCGCTTCATACGTCGTCACCAACCCCTTGAAGCGCGCGGCATCCGCCTCGTTCTTCTCCTGCGTCTTGGTGACGATGCGCGCTTCGGTTTCCTTCAGCTCCTTGACGCGTTCAGCGATGCGGGTTTCCGCGGCCTTCAGCAAGTTCTCGCGGATTTCGATTTCACGCGCCCGCGCATCCAGTTCCTGGCGCCGGCTCTGCAGGCGCTCGAGGATCGCGCGTTCGGATGCCGACACGGCCTTGGGCTGATCCGGAATCACGATCGTTCCCGGCGCGGCGCTTTCCGCCGGCTTTGCCGCCGGCGCCTCGGGCCTGGGCGCCTCCTTCGGCTTGGCGTTCACCGATCCGGTGATGTCATTGGCATCCACCGTGATGCGGTTGCCGGAGGGAAAATTGAGATTCTCTTGCGCCCATGACTTCTGCGTCGCGCGCGGCTGATAGTCGAACACATAGCCGCCGTCGATGAAGAGACCGGCGAGCTTCAGCACGGCCAGTCCCAACACGGCGGCCAGCACCACCGGCAGCACACGGATCTCACGAAGCATGCTCATGCAGCGATGCCGCTCGCCCGCCTGCGTTCAGCGAAGGCCTGGGTCGCGGCCATCGCGGCTTTCGCCGCCGACATCCGCGGCGGCTCCGGTGCCTGCACCGGGGCTGCCGGAGCCGGCGCTGCCGCCGCCGACGGCGAGCGCGCCGCCACTGCAATCCGCGAGAGCCGCGCGAGCACGGCATCGCCTTCGGCCAGTTGCCGGATCAGCCGCTCGGACAGGTCGGTCGCGGCGGCGATCTGCTCGCCGAGATTCTCGTTGACGTCGCGCACGGTATGCTTGAGCCCGCCGATGGCGCGCTCGGCAATCTCCGTCGCGGTGATCAGTTCGCCGATCGTCGCCTTGAGCGATTGCTCATCGGCCTTGAGCCGCAACAGCCGCTTGTTGAGCAGCATGCAGTAACCGATGGTCACGACCAGCAGCACCGCGACCAGCGTTTCGATCATCAGTCCGATTGAATGGTTCACGGTGCCTCCATCATCTTGGTTTGCTCATCCGCCTTCTCGAACATCGCGAGGGTGGTGTTGGGCTTGCGCAGGTTCTTGGTGACCCGAATGGCGACGCGGTCGCCGACGCGCCCCATGCGGCCTTCGGTCAGGGTGACGTTGCCGCAGCGGACCGCGACCAGCGCATCCGCCCGCATGTCGAGCGGAAGCGTGTCGCCCACCTGCAGCCTCATCAATTGGCGAAGCGGAATCTCGGCCTCGTACAGCACCGCATCGACCGCGATCTCCGCCTGCGCGATTTCGGTGGCGAGATGACCCTCCCAGATCGGGTCTCGGCCGAACTTCTCGCCCATGAACATCTGCAACAGCACGTTGCGGATCGGCTCGATGGTCGCATAAGGCAGCAGCAGTTCGATATTGCCGCCGCGATCTTCCATGTCGACGCGCAGACGCACCAGGATCGCGGCGTTGGCCGGACGGCTGATGGCGGCGAAACGCGGGTTGGTTTCGAGGCGGTCGATGGTGAAGGTCACCGGCGACAGCGGCCGGAAAGCCTGTTCGGCATCAGCGAGGACGACCTCGATCAGCCGTTTCACCAGATTGGTCTCGATGGTCGTATAGGGACGGCCCTCGACGCGCAGCGAGGCTTGACCTCGGCGGCCGCCGAGCAGCACATCGATCATCGAATAGATCAGGCTGGAATCGATGGTGGCGAGACCGAAGTTCTCCCACTCCTCCGCCTTGAACACCGATAGCACCGCGGGCAACGGAATCGAATTCATATAGTCGCCAAACCGCACCGAGGTAATGCGATCGAGCGAGACCTCGACGTTGTCCGAGGTGAAATTGCGCAGCGATGTCGTCATCAGCCGCACCAGGCGGTCGAAGATGATCTCGAGCATCGGCAAGCGCTCATAGGAGACCATCGCCGAGTCGATGATGGCGCGGATGCCGGAGTTCTCGTCGAGATTGATTTCACCGACGGAGAAGCCGAGGAGATTGTCGATCTCCTCCTGCGACAGCACGCGCTCGTTGTTGCTCTTGCCGGCGCCCGCCTCGCGGCCGCCGTCCTCGACCATGGCGGCCCACTGCTCGGCCATGACGCCGGAG
>DATMSE010000190.1:0-9554 GCA_035565575.1 Xanthobacteraceae bacterium | reverse complement strand
GGATTTTACGTCAAGCGCAACGGCAGTGCAGCGGCTTTACAGGCTTGTGAACGCCATCGGTGCGGCGAGCGCGGTATCAAGAGACACTCTCCACGCATCCAACGTCCGATCGGCGGCTCCAGCGGCCGCGAGCAGCCCTAGTGGGACGCGAGACCTGAAGGACCCGTCTCCGGATGAATCTCTGCCGCCATCATGCCCTTCGAGCCCGGCCCGAAACGGACGAGCACATACTGCCCCGGCCGCAGTTCGGTCATGCCGTAGCGTCGCAAGGTTTCCATATGCACGAAAATGTCGGGCGTGCCCTCACCGCAGGTGACGAAACCGAAGCCTCGCAGCCGGTTAAACCACTTCACCTGCGCCCGCTCGAGCCCGCTGGTGGGCGTCACGGTGACGTGCGTGCGCGGCGGCAGCATCTGCGCCGGATGGACGGCGGTCGACTCGTCCATCGAGACAACGCGGAACGCCTGATAGCCCTTCTGCCGCTGCACGCATTCACAGACGATCCGGGCACCTTCGTATGCGGTCTGATAGCCGTCACGGCGCAGCACGGTGACATGCAGCAGCACATCTGCCGATCCGTCGTCAGGGATGATGAAGCCATAGCCCTTGGAGGCATCGAACCACTTGATGACGCCCCGCACTTCGATCAGCCGGTTGGGATCGGTGAGATTTGCGAAGGGGTCGAGCGACGTGCCGCGGCTTTCCTGGACAAATGAATCTGTTAGCGCTCTGCCCACGCTGCCAGCCTTTCGGTCAAATTGTTTTGATTCAAATCCGTCCGACCCCATGACCCCCGGACCCCACTCGTTCGTCAAATCCTGCGGCCACGCCACCGTTGCGGTAACGCGCAACGACTCTCCGCCAGTCGTTGTTCTCGAAGAAGCCTCGCGAATCTCCTGATTCGACGATAGCACTCTCACCCCGCTCGCAAACACAAAAAACCGACCGTCAACGATCTATAAACAATCTTGCGTTCCGCGAATCAGATTCGTGCGCGCGTGCGCCGCATCTTCGATGAGAAACCGACAGGTCAATTGCCGACGAAGGGCCCCAACGTTTCGCCGATGTCGTAACGGATCACGAGATCCGCATCGTCATCCTGCTCGGTCGGCTCGTTGTTGATGATGACGAGACGAGCTCCGGAGTTCTTCGCAAGCAAGGGCATGCCGGCTGCAGGCCACACCACCAAAGACGAGCCGATCACCACGAACAGATCGCAGGCTTGCGACAGCTCGGTGGCACGGCGCATCGCATCCTCGGGCATCGATTGACCGAACGAGATCGTCGCGGTCTTCACCGGCTCGCCGCAATCGTCGCAGACCGGCGCGTGGCCCGTCGCGTCGAAACGCGTTTTGGCCCAGTCCAGTTCATGGCGCTTGTCGCATCCGAGACAGCGGGCATAGGTGGTGTTGCCGTGCAGTTCGATGACGTCTTCGGCGGCGATGCCGGACGTCTGGTGCAGGTTATCGATGTTCTGGGTAATGACACCGGGAACCTTGCCGGCCTTATAAAGGGCCGCGAGGGCGCGATGGCCTCGTCCGGGGCGGGCCGCGGCAAACGTCGGTTCCATGTTGAAGCGGCGCCGCCACGACTCGTCCCTTGCCTCCTGGCTGGCGATGAATTCGTCGAAAGGGATCGGCCGGTTGCGGGTCCACAGCCCGCCCGGCGAACGGAAATCTGGAATGCCGCACTCGGTGGAAATTCCCGCGCCGGTGAACGGAACGATCGCGGTCGACATCGCAATCATTTCGCCGAGGCGCTCCACGCCGCTCTGAAGGTCCGTTGCAATCATCTGTTGCCCTGTCCTGACATTGGCATCGCTGTGGCCAACGCTGCTTCGTATCGAGAGTTCAGGGAATCACGGGCAGAGCTGAATTTCCAGTGCTGTTTGACACGCGGCGCGCGCCGCGCCCGCAAGTCCTCAGGTCCTGCCGCCGGACGTTATTTGCCGAGATAGCGGCGCACCGCGGCGACCGAACCGCCGACTTCGCCGATCGCGGCGAAAAGCCGGTCCTGCGAAACGTTGAAGCGCCCGGCCCAATAGCTGGTGGCCGCCGGATCGTTGACGTCGATCTCGCGCGGCGGCGCCACCCCGCGATTTTGAAACAGCACGACCGATACTGGCACCAGCATGATCATGCGGAAAGTTTATCACCGTTGCCGCCGGGCCCAAGCGATAGCCGGCCCAGTCGTTAACATAATCTTTCCGGAAGCATTCCGCCGTGCGGCGCCGCCGCTCGATATCCGTCCGGAAACGCCTTACATATCGCGCGGCGGCTGATCGATAGTGACCATGCCTCGGCCCGCCAGACAGGCCCGACCGTCATAAGCTCGGAGAAACGATATGCGTTATCTGCACACCATGCTGCGTGTCCGCAATCTCGACACCGCTCTGAAATTCTTTTGCGACGCGCTGGGGCTGAAGGAGGTCCGGCGCATCGATAACGAGAAGGGCCGCTTCACGCTCGTCTTCCTCGGCGCGCCGGCCGACGACGTTTTGATCCAACACAGCAAGGGCCGTGGCGCGCCGCTGGTTGAACTGACCTATAATTGGGACGAGGAGACCTACGGCGAGGATCGCTTCTTCGGCCATCTCGCCTACGAGGTCGACGACATCTATGCGACCTGCGAGCGGTTGATGAAACTCGGCATCACCATCAATCGCCCACCGCGCGACGGACAGATGGCGTTTATCCGCTCTCCCGATCTGCATTCGATCGAGCTTCTGCAGGCCGGCGACGCCAAGCCGCCGCAAGAGCCATGGGCGTCGATGCCAAATACCGGACACTGGTAAGGCGCAGGAACCAAGTCGTTCTCAAGTGCGTTACCTCGGCGTCAAACAACGAGGAGAGACGCATGGGACGCGGCATTTTGCTGTGGCTGTTGGGTGTACCGATTCCGGTGATCATTCTGTTGTGGCTGTTCTTCCGCTGAGCGGCTACGAACTGACAGCGCGACTGGACACCAAAAAGGCTTCGCTGCGCGAAGCCTTTTTTCTTGGTGCGAATACTTCGAGCCGACAGCTTAGTTGAAGCCGCGCTCGAACCACAGGATGCCGACGATAATCGCCAGTGTCACGACGGTAACCGCGGCGCGCCGGGTCCAGCTCATGCCCTGGCCAAACCACCAGAGCAACGCGCAACACATGATGACCGGAACGATGATATCGAGCCGCATGCCGCTCCCTGCCCGTTGATGTGTGCGGCTCAGCGCATGCCGCCGCTGACTCCATAACCGCCGCCGACGCCGATACCGATTCCGCCTCCGATCTTGACGCACGTCTCAGAGCCTTCAAGCTTGACGAAGCCGGGCCCGAACTCGGCGCAGGTTGTCGAGCGAGGCTTCGGCGCTCTCGTTTCAACAGGCGTCCGTCCCTGCGCGCCGTGGGCGGCCGGGTTGTCCGTCGGGCTCTGACGTCGGGCGCCGGATTGCGCGAATACGACTGAGCCGGAGGCGATCAGGACACTCGTGATGATTGTGGCTTTGAACATCATGCCGATTGCGTCCGGTGAAGATCGAGGGGAACGGCGGCGCTGTCTCCGAACGAGGAGATGGCGCTCCCTAGCGGAATCGAACCGCTCTCTCCACCGTGAAAGGGTGGCGTCCTGACCGATAGACGAAGGGAGCGAAACACCGGACCGGCTGCTTTCACATACCGACCTGTCGTTCCGCGCTGCCGAAAATGTCCGCTAAATCAATCGCTTGATGAAACGTCGACCCGGCGCCGAACCGACATGCAAGGGTCTGATCCGGGGACAGCGGCGAACGTATAATGGCGTTTGCCGGCACGGGCAAGTCGTCTTGGCTGCATCGAGGGCGGATTGTGGACGGAAGGATCGCCGGGCAACATCCGCAGGCAGATGTTGGGCCGTCCGGTACCGCACGCTACGCTCGCGAGATCCGCGAGAGGACCAGCCCGAGAGGAACCGTTATGGCCCGCAAGTTGATCGACATTTCCGTGCCGCTGCAAAACGATGTGCCCGCCGACCCGCCCGGCAATCACCCCACCATCCAATATATCGATCACCAGCAGGGGCTGCCGCGGATGCTGCAGTTCTTCGATGGCCTCAAGGCGGAAGACCTCCCGGACGGTCAGGGCTGGGCCGTGGAGATGGTCAACCTCTCGACCCATAACGGCACCCATCTCGACGCGCCCTGGCATTTTCATCCGACGATGAATCGCGGTGAGCGCGCCTGGACGATCGACGAAGTGCCACTGGAGTGGTGTTTTCAGCCCGGCGTGAAGCTCGATTTTCGGCATCTCCCCGACGGTTACGTCGCGACCGCCGCCGACGTCGCCGACGAATTGAAGCGGATCGGTCATACGCTGTCGCCCCTCGAGATCGTGGTCGTGAACACCAGCGCGGGCGAGAAGTACGGCCGCGCCGACTACGTCACCTCCGGTTGCGGTATGGGTTATGAAGCCACGATGTATCTGCTCGAGCGTGGCGTCCGTCTCACCGGCACCGACGGCTGGAGCTGGGACGCGCCGTTCGTCCATACCGCCGAGAAGTATGCGCGCACAAAGGATGCGAGCCTGATCTGGGAAGGCCACAAGGCCGGCCGCCATATCGGCTACTGCCATCTCGAAAAACTGCATCGTCTCGAGGAGCTGCCCGCGACCGGATTTACCGTCGCCTGCTTCCCGGTGAAGATCGAACGCGCCTCCGCCGGATGGACCCGCGCGGTAGCCATTATCGATGGCTAGCCGAACGCTGCCTCGGCATTCGTTTGGCGCGCCGCAGCCCGGAGTGGCCATATCCCAGCGGCCTCATCGACGGAACGCGACGCACTCCCTCAACGTTGGGGCGAGGCCCGCACGCTTCCCCTCGCCGCCGCACCTGCTATCATCCGTTAGCTGCAGGAGATCGCCATGACCCTTCCCCCGGACAATGCTGCCGACCTTCGTTCCAGAATGCACGCTGCGGTGCGCGATCATTGGGTCGCATTTCTGATCGAAGGCATCCTGCTCGTCATTCTCGGTCTCGCCGCGATGATCGTCCCGCCGCTGGCCAGTCTCGCCGTCACCGTTTTCCTCGGCTGGCTCTTCCTTGTCAGCGGCATCGTCGGTCTGGCACTGACGTTCTGGGCACGGCAGATGCCAGGGTTCTGGTGGTCGCTGATCTCGGCGCTGCTGGCGATCGTGGTTGGAGGCATTCTGCTAGCGCGTCCGGTGCAAGGCACCCTGACGCTGACCATCGTCGTCGGCGCTTATTTCCTCGCCGAGGGCGTGACCACCATCATGTACGCGCTGGAGCACCGTCGCGAACTGTCGCAGCGCTGGGGCTGGATGCTGACCGCCGGCATCATGGATATCATTGTCGCCCTGATCATCGTGGCCGGCCTGCCCGGCTCGGCACTCTGGGCGATCGGACTTCTTGTCGGGATCAACCTGCTGTTCGGCGGGGCCACCTTGATCGCCGTCGCGCTGGCCGCCCGCAATCAATAACGAACCCGATCAGCAACCGCGACAGATGCTCTTGAGCTTGCGGTTGAGCTGCGCATCCTCGCGGCTGATCGGATCGTTCGGATTATCGATATTTTTCTCCGACGGCACCTCGTCGCGGCGCGGCTGACGATGTCCCACCGGCGCGCTCGGAAGGGGAATGGTCGCGCCAGCATTCGGCGCCGTCTGCCCCACTCCGCTCTGGCCGGTTTGCGCGATCGCCTGCGGTGCGGCAATCACCAGCAGCAAGGCCGTCGTCGCGATCCATCTGTTCATGTCGGCCTCCATTGGTTTGCCTCGATCTCATTGAAGCGGATTCGAGACCCGTGCGCCACCTCACGTCAAGCTGTATTCATCGTCCGTCTGCAAATTCCCGCCACCGGCGAGATACCTAACGAGAACGGTCCGGGATTTCGATCGTTCCGCAGTTGCGCCGTCCCTGCGCCGCACAGTCCAGTGACTTGCGGGTATCGGCCATCGTCATCATCAGCCAGACACCGGCGGCAACCAGCACCAGGAAGATGCCGAGCAGCACGACATTCTCGAGCGTCCGATGATTTCCGTCGTCGTCAGGCGGCGGCTTCATCGACGCGTGTCGTCTTGCGGCCGCGGCGGATAGACGTGCAGCTCGCCGCAGTAGTCCGCGACGCGGTAATCCGCGTCCGGTCCGTCCGGCTGGGACAAATAGCTCGGACCCACCGGCGACTTGCCGAACCCGCCGGGAATATCCAGCACGAATTCCGGCTGGCACAGCCCGGACACCCGTCCGCGCAGCTGCCGCACCAAGGCTTGCCCTTCCGCCAGCGTCAGACGCAGGTGAGCGGTGCCGGGCGCAAGGTCGCCGTGATGCAGATAATACGGCTTGATCCGGCATTCGACAAAGGCGCGCATCAAGGCTTCCAGCGCCTCGGCATTGTCATTGACACCTCGCAGCAGCACCGACTGGCTGACGACGGGAATGCCCGCATCGACAATCCGCGCGCAGGCCGCACGCGCCGCCGGCGTGAACTCGCGTGCGTGGTTCGCATGAACCGCGAGCCATGTCGTCGCGCCCGGCACGCGCAGCGCCTGCGCCATCGCGGCATCGATCCGCACCGGGTCGACCATCGGCACGCGCGTGTGAATGCGGATGATCCGGACATGATCGATCGCCGCGAGATCGCGCATGACCTCGGCGAGCCGGCGCGGCGATAGCACCAGCGGATCGCCGCCGGTCAGGATCACCTCCCAAATGTCCCGATGGGTCCGGATGTAATCGAGCGCACGTGCGTAGATATCCGGCGTCAGCGCCGTCTCCTTGCCCGGTCCCACCATCTCGCGGCGGAAACAGAAGCGGCAATACACCGCGCAGACATGCACCAGCTTCAGAAGGACACGATCCGGATAGCGATGGACGATGCCTTCGACCGGCGAGTGTGCGTTGTCTCCGATCGGATCGATATCATCGATCGCGTCGTGATCGAGTTCGCGCGCGTCGGGAATATACTGAAGCGCAATGGGGTCGGCCGGATCGTGCGGATCGATCAGCGCGGCCACGTCCGGCGTCAACGCCACGGCATAGCGGGCCGCAACGTTCTCCAACTCCGGCAGCGCGGCCGCGGGCACGAGACCTTGCGCCAGCAATTGCCGCGGCTGGCGTAGCGTGGTCGATATCTTCTCGTTCATAGGTTATCCGCTGGTGGCACCCAGACCACCTGATCCACGCGACGGGCGCCGCTCGCCAGCATCACCAGCCGGTCGAAGCCAAGCGCGACGCCGCTCGCCGGCGGCATTATAGCCATTGCGGCGAGGAAATCCTCGTCGAGCGGATAGCGCTCGCCGTACAATCGCTGCTTGTCGTCCATCGCCTGCGTGAAGCGGCGGCGCTGTTCCGCCGCATCCGTCAGTTCGCCGAAGCCATTGGCGAGTTCGACCCCGCAGACATAGATTTCAAACCGCTCCGACACGCGCGGGTCCGCGGGCTTGACGCGCGCCAGCGCCGCCTCGGGCGCGGGATATTCGTAGAGAATCGTCGGCCGTCCCTGCCCCAGATGCGGTTCGACATGCGCCACCAGCACCTTGCTGAAGATGTCGGACCACGTGTCATCCGCCGTGACGCGGACCGCCTCGCGCGCGGCAGATGCCAGCGCATCACGATCCCCCTCGCCGCCGTGGATGGTGGTCAGCAGATCGATCCCGGCATAACGCACAAACGCCTCCGCCAGCGTCAGGCGTTCCGGCGCGGCAAACGGATCGGCCGTGCGCCCCCGAAATGAAAACTGCCGACTGCCGGTGGTTTTCGCGGCCAGCGCGATCAAGGCCACGCAATCGTCAATCACCGCCTCATAAGGCGCGTTGGCGCGATACCATTCCAGCATGGTGAATTCAGGTAGGTGCAGGTCGCCGCGTTCGCGGTCGCGGAACACCCGCGCGAACTCGACGATTCTCTCTTCACCGGCGGCCAGAAGCTTTTTGCAGGCGAATTCCGGCGACGTGCGCAGATAGCGCGGCAGCCGTTCGCCCGATGGCGCCGAGACGGTCGTCGCGGGCGCATGCAGGTGCGTTTCGTTGCCGGGAGACACCTGGAGCACACCGGTTTCGACCTCGACGAAATCCCGCGCCACGAACCAGTCGCGGCACGCGGCGGTAATCGCGCGGCGGGCGGCAAGAAACGGTTTTCGATCCCGGTAGCGGTTGGGGTCCCACCAGGGCGACGGACGCTCGGCCGGGCTCATGAACAGGCCATTCCGCCCGCTCGCCGATGACATGCGAGATGCGGCGCGCCGCCGCGCCGCGTCACGGCGGTCGGTACGAATCTTGGACCGAGCCCCCTAGCGTCAGCGTCCCAAATCAGTATGTTGCAGCCCGAAACCGCTTCGCCGCCGCTGGAACTGCCGTGTCCAGATCGGTCCTGAATCCAAATATTGGGAATAAATTCTGTGAGAGTCATCGCCAGTTCTATCCGCAAGGGCAATGTGATCGAGCAAAACGGCCAACTCTATGTGGTCCTCTCGGCCGAAAACATCCATCCCGGCAAGGGCACGCCGGTCAGCCAGATCGAGATGCGCCGAATCAGCGACGGCGTAAAGATCTCGGAACGCTACAAGACGACCGATCAGGTCGAGCGCGCCACCATCGAGGACCGCAACTACAATTACCTCTATGAGGACGCCGACGGCTTTCACTTCATGAATAATGAAACCTATGATCAGGTTCAGGTTCCGAAGGATGTGGTGGGCAACGCGGCCCCCTACCTTCAGGAGAACATGACCGTGAAGCTGTCGATGCACGACACCACGCCGGTCGCGATCACGCTGCCGCAGCGCGTCACGCTCGAAGTAGTCGAGACCGAACCGGTGACTAAGGGCCAGACGGCTTCCTCGTCCTACAAGCCCGCGATCCTCTCCAATGGCGTCCGGTCCGCGGTGCCGCCGCATGTGACCGTCGGCACGCGGATCGTCGTCATGACCGAAGACGGCTCCTACGTCGAGCGCGCCAAGGACTGATTGCTCGTCCGGCAACGAGCAGTGGCCCGAGGGAGCCGAGCGATTGCGACAGGCCATCTCACGTTGCACATCGAGAGCATCAAGTCGGCGATGCTTCGCGGCGCTCGTGACCCCTGAGTTGTCTGATCGGTCCTGCGGAGGCCCACGAGTTCATGACGCCCGCTATAACGGCAGTGCATGTCGAATGGCGGGCGGCGCTCGACCAGCTCAAGTCTGAAATTTTGGCCCAGCTCGAGCTTGCGGGCCGCTTCACCTTCGCCAGCCGGCGACGGGTGTCGTCATCCGATCCGCGGAGCCGGACAGCAAGAGCAACTGACTTTCCGCCACGGGTTCCCGCGTCGAAAAGATCGCTGGTGCCTGCCGCCGAGGTCCCTACACTATCCGCATGGACAGCATCGATTCCCGACGCGGTGTGACACGGCGCGGCATCCTGCAGGCGGCCTTTGGCGGCAGCGCGCTGCTGTTCGCACCCGCAACGACCGTTGCCGCGCCCGCCGGCTTCGACGCCTGGCGCGAGGCCTTTCAAGCCAAGGCCCGCGCGCGCGGCATTTCCGACCAGACCTATCGCAGCGTGATGGGCGGTCTCGAGCCGGACATGAGCGTCTTCCAGAAGATGCGCAAGC
>DATMSE010000189.1:0-4797 GCA_035565575.1 Xanthobacteraceae bacterium | reverse complement strand
AGGCTTCGCGGCCGGGCGGACGGCGCAGCAGCAGCGACATCTGGCGATAGGCGACGGCCTGCTTGGAGAGGTCGTCATAGATGATCACGGCATGCATGCCGTTGTCGCGGAAGTATTCGCCCATGGTGCAGCCGGTGAACGGCGCGATGTACTGCATCGGGGCCGGATCGGAGGCGGTGGCCGCGACGACGATCGAGTACTCCAGCGCGCCCTGCTCTTCGAGCACCTTCACGAACTGCGCGACGGTGGAGCGCTTCTGACCGACCGCGACGTAAACGCAGTACAGCTTGATGCTCTCGTCGCCGGTGGCGTTGAGCGGCTTCTGGTTGAGGATGGTGTCGAGCGCGATCGCGGTCTTGCCGGTCTGGCGGTCGCCGATGATCAGCTCGCGCTGGCCACGGCCGATCGGGATCAGCGCGTCCACCGCCTTGAGGCCGGTGGCCATCGGCTCATGCACCGACTTGCGCGGAATGATGCCCGGCGCCTTGACGTCGACGCGCTTGCGCTCGGTCGCCTGGATCGGGCCCTTGCCGTCGATCGGATTGCCGAGCGCGTCGACGACGCGACCGAGCAGACCCTTGCCGACCGGCGCGTCCACGATGGCGCGGGTGCGCTTGACGGTCTGGCCTTCCTTAATCTCACGGTCGGCACCGAAGATCACGACGCCGACGTTGTCGGTCTCGAGATTGAGCGCCATGCCGCGCGTACCGTTCTCGAACTCGACCATCTCACCGGCCTGAACGTTATCGAGACCGTAAACACGGGCGATACCGTCACCGACGGACAGCACCTGCCCGACCTCGGAGACCTGCGCCTCCTGGCCGAAATTCTTGATCTGGTCCTTGAGGATCGCGGAAATTTCCGCGGCGCGGATGTCCATCAGCCTGCCTCTTTCATCGCGTGCTTGATCGAATTGAGTTTGGTGCGAAGCGAACTATCAACCATGCGGCTGCCGAGCTTGACGATAAGCCCACCGATGATCGACGGATCGACCTTCACGTTCAGAACGACATCCTTGCCCGTCACCGACTTCAGCGCGGCCTTGAGGCTGTCGAGATTCTTGTCGCTCAGTGCCTCCGCGACGGTGACGTCAGCGGTGGCTTCACCCTTGTACTTGGCGACCAGGGCGCGGAACGAGGTGATGGCGTCGCGAATCGCAAACAGACGGCGGTTCGCCGCCAGCACCTTGAGGAAATTGGCGGCAATGCCGGTGATGCCCGCCTTCTCCAGCACGGCGGCCAGCGCCTTGCCCTGCATGTCCGAGGAAAAGACCGGACTGCGAACCAGCCGCTCGAGATCCTGGCTTTCCGCCAGCATCGCATCGAACTTGTCGAGGTCCGCCTTGACGGCATCAACGGATTTCTGGTCGCGGGCGAGGTCAAACAAAGCCATCGCATAACGACCGGCTACGCCGGAAACGGGTTGATCTTCTGCTGCCACTCGCGCGCTCTTTAAGCTGTCAAATCCGCAAGGGAAAAACCGTCGCCGGAAATTGCGGCGCCAATCGATCTAAACCCCTGGAATTCAAGCGAAACTTTGATTTTCGACCGGAGCGGAGCACCCCGGCGACGTCAAAATCGCGGCTTTGCTAACATAGCGCGCGCGCAGGCGCAACATGACCGCCGCAAACATGACGGCGATGTCGCAGCCGCCCCGCGCGCGCTTTGTCGCATGCCTTCGCAAGTCGAGGCGGACCGCTGTCGCCCGTATTCAGCCAGCGCCTCCACGACCGGCTCGGCTTGCGCAGACATTGGCCGCGCAGCACAGGCGCCGCTGACGAATACCTGCGCAGCCACAATAACTAGGGGGCAATACTTCGGAATTTCTAAAAGCGAAGTATTCCTCCATTAAAACTACTGAGGCCCGAAGTCATAATTGGTTAATGATGCGTTAACCTCGGCGGCAGCTAAATCGTATCGGCCCTTGCGGAGCCATCACAAGATATTTCAAGGGTACATTGCTTGCCGGTATCGCCGTTTTTACGCCTTATTAAGCAGCCAACGCTTTCGCCGCCAACAGGTATGGGGGTTCCACTTGCCGCGTTCGCGGCAATACTTGTTCTGAGGGTCACTCTAGAATGCTTCAATCCAAATCATCTGTAGTGCGTCGCCTGGACCGGTCTCGCACGACGGTCGTCCTTGTCGCCGCATCTCTCCTGCTTGGGGGCGGCATCACAGAAGCCTCGGCGAAAACCCGCCAGCATCGCCATCACCACCATCATCACCACAAGCATAAGGCCGAGAATTCCTGGCTGAATGCCAACGCCTCGCTCGGCTCCGGCGGCGGGCGCAGTTTCTCCGGCATCGCCTCCTACTATGGCAACGAAGCCGGCTCGAAGACCGCTTCCGGCCAGCGCTTCAACCAGCACGCCATGACTGCAGCGCACCGCACGCTGCCTTTTGGCACCAAGCTCAAGGTCACCCACGGCGGCCGCAGCGTCGTCGTCACCATCAACGATCGCGGACCGTTCATTCGCGGCCGCGTGCTCGATCTCTCCAAGGGCGCCGCGCATGCCATCGGCCTCACCGGCCGTGGCGTCGGCCGTGTCGTCGCGGAAGTGATGTAAGCACGTCGCGCAGGAAGTTGCGTAAGCGTTGCGTTGACTAGCGTCGCGTTGAGTTCAGTCGAGTTCACGTCGCGTTGAGTTGAAAAGGCCGGTGCCGATCGCACCGGCCTTTTTCTTTCATAGCGACCCGGATTGGCGCCTCTCCGTTCGTCATGGCCGGGCTTGACCCGGCTATCCACGCTCTTCCCGCTCACTTTGCAAAGCAAGACGTGGATCAGCGGGACATAGGCGAGCGAAGCGACGCCGTTCTTTGAACGGCTATGCCCGGTGATGACGGGGAGTATGTTGCGACGATCCGCAATGACGCTCTAGCGAATTGGGTTTTGACGGAAACACCTATCCGTCATGCCCGGCCTTGTGCAGGGCATCCACGTTCTTTCTGAAATCTCGCAAGAGCAGACGTGGATGGCCGGGACGAGCCCGGCCATGACGAACTGTTGGTTCTAACTTGTTCTACAAAAAGCTCTGCGGATCGACATCGACTTCCAGCTTGAGATTGCCCTTGGTCTTCGGCGCGACTGCGAGCCAGTCGCGCAGGTAGCCAGAGAGATCGACGCCGCGCGCCGACTTCACCAACAGGCGGAAACGATAGCGTCCCTTCACCACCGCGAGCGGCGCTTCCGCCGGGCCGAGCACCTGTACCGCCTCGTCGCGCGGCGCGGCCGAGGCGAGCTTGCGCGCGAAACCTTCGGCGGTCGGGCGATCGCCCGCCGAGACGATCATGCTGGCGAGCCGGCCGAACGGCGGATACAGCGTGCGCTCGCGCAATTCGATCTCGGTGTCGTAGAACGCCTGCCGGTCGCTCGCGACCAGCGCCTTCATCACCGGATGCTCCGGCTGATAGGTCTGCAAATAGCCGACGCCGCGCCCCTGCTCGCGGCCGGCGCGCCCGATCACCTGATTGAGCAATTGAAAGGTGCGCTCCGCCGCGCGCGGATCGCCGTTGCTCAAGCCCAGATCCGCATCGACCACGCCGACCAGATTGAGCCGCGGGAAGTTGTGGCCCTTCGCCACCAGCTGCGTGCCGATGATGATATCGACGCGGCCTTCCGCGATCTCGTTCAACTCCGCGCGCATGGTCTCGATCGAGGTGATGAGGTCGCTCGACAGCACCATGGTCCGCGCGTCGGGAAACAGGCTAGCGGCTTCTTCCTGCAAGCGCTCGACGCCGGGACCGATGGCGGCGAGCGATTCCTCCGCGCCGCAATGCGGGCACTGATGCGGGCGCGGAATCGAGAAGCCGCAGTGATGGCACACCAGCCGCTGCCGGAAGCGGTGATCCACCAGCCATGCATCGCAGATGTTGCAGGAGAAGCGATGGCCGCAGGCGCGGCACAAGGTCAGCGGCGCATAGCCGCGCCGGTTGAGGAACAGCAGCGCCTGTTCGCGGCGCTCGACGGCATACTGAATCGCCTCCGCCAGCGGCGGCGAGATGAAGCGCCCGCGCGGCGGCGGCGCGCGGCGCAGATCAATGGCCTCGATCTGCGGCATGTGCTGGCCGCCGAACCGTGACGGCAACGGCACGCGCGTATAGCGCCCTTTGCGCGCATTCACCTCGGTTTCGACCGACGGCGTGGCGGAGGCCAACACGATGGGAATCTTCGCGATGTGCGCGCGGACCACCGCCATGTCGCGGGCGTGGTAATGCACGCCGTCGCCCTGCTTGTAGGCCTGGTCGTGCTCTTCATCGACGATGATGAGCCCGAGTTTAGCATACGGCAAGAACAGCGCCGAGCGCGCGCCGACCACGACATGCGCTTCGCCGGCCGCGATCGCCGCCCAGCTGCGCGCGCGGGTGCGCGGCGTCAGTTCGGAGTGCCATTCGATCGGCTTTACGCCGAAGCGCGATGCGAAGCGATCGAGAAACTGCCCGGTCAGCGCGATCTCCGGCATCAGGATCAGCACCTGCTTGCCGCGCTTTACTGCTTCCGCGACCGCCTCGAAATAGACTTCGGTCTTGCCGGAGCCGGTGACGCCGTCGAGCAGCGCCACCGCGAAAGCTTCGCCAGCCGCCAAGTCGCGCAGCGTCTGCGCGGCGACCTGTTGATCCGGTGAAAAATCCGGCTCGACGAATGCCGCGTCCGGCGCCGGCGGTGGCGGCGGCTTCGGCAATGGTTAGATCGCCAAGGTGCCCTCATCCACCAGTCCATCGATGACGCCGACGCTGACGCCCGCCTCGCACGCCGCATCCGACTTGCCGTGCAAGAGGCCATCGCTCAGGCATTCGATGA
>DATMSE010000188.1:0-2206 GCA_035565575.1 Xanthobacteraceae bacterium | reverse complement strand
CCGCGTCGAGATGGGCGAGAAGGTCATCATCAACATCCGCACCTTCCTTGACGCCCACAAGCCGCCGGACCGCATCCTGCCCAGCATGGTGTGAAAGCCTGTTTGAAGAGTTGCTTGCCGGGTGTCCCGGGCGCGCTGCGGCACGAAGTGACGCTGCGCAGAACCGGGACCGTTGCAGCAAGTATCGCGAAGACCCCGGCTCAGCAGCGCACCGTTTCACGCTGCGCTGCGTCCGGGGAACGACCGGGAGGGGGCCCGCCGATACCGCGTTTCCGCAAAGCCGTTGCTTGACCGCGCCGAATTGCGGGTGAGAAGCGCGCTTGTTACCGTTCGGGCAACGTGAATGCGAGGGACCGGAGACGCCATGACCGACAATCTTGCCACTATCATTCAGCATGCGCGCGCGCAGAGCATCGGCGACATGCTGCGCCGCTCCGCGCAGCGCCTCGGCGCCAAGACCGCCCTGACCTGCGGCGAGACGGTATGGACCTATGCCGAGATGAACACGCTCTGCGACCGGCTCGGGCGCGGCCTCGGCAAATTCGGCGTCGGCAAGGGTGACCGCGTCGCGGTGCTGTCGCGCAATTCGCACAGCTTCGCGGCGCTTCGCTTCGCGCTGGCGCGGATCGGCGCGGTGATGGTGCCGATCAACTTCATGCTCAATTCCGACGAGATCCGCTTCATCCTCGCAAGCTCCGGCGCCACCGTGCTGGCGGTCGGCCCCGATTTCGTCGCGGCGGCGCGCGAGGCATCCGCAAAAGACTGCGCGGTCAGGTCGATGGTGTGGCTGCCGGGCGAAGAACCGGCAACGCCGCCGGCCGGCATGACCACCTTCGACGATCTTCTCGATCCAGATGCCTCGCCGGTGAGCGTCTATGTCGACAACCGCGATCTTGCCCAGATCATTTATACCAGCGGCACGGAATCGCTGCCGAAGGGCGCGATGCTGAGCCACGAGGCGGTGATGTGGCAGTATGTCAGTTGCGTCATCGACGGCGGCATGGCCGAAGAGGACGTCGTGCTGCACGCGCTGCCGCTCTATCACTGCGCCCAGCTCGACGTGTTTCTCGGCCCCGCGGTCTATCTCGGTTCGAGCAACATCATCATCGGCAAGCCGATGCCGGACCTGATCCTGTCGCTGATCGCGAAATACGGCGTGACGTCGTTCTTCGCGCCGCCGACGGTGTGGATCGGCATGCTGCGCTCGCCGGCCTTCGACACCACCGACCTGAGCAGCCTGCGCAAGGGCTATTACGGCGCCTCGATCATGCCGGTGGAAGTCCTGCTCGAATTGCAGCGGCGGCTGCCGAACGTCCGCTTCTGGAATTTCTACGGCCAGACCGAGATCGCGCCGCTCGCCACCGTGCTGAAACCGGAAGATCAGTTGCGCAAGGCCGGCTCCGCCGGCAAGCCGGCGCTCAATGTCGAAACCCGCGTCGTCAACGACGCGATGGAAGACGTCGCGGTCGGCGAAGTCGGCGAGATCGTGCATCGCTCGCCGCATCTGTTGTCGGGCTACTACAACAATCCGGAGAAGACGGCGGAAGCCTTCATCGGCGGCTGGTTTCACTCCGGCGATCTCGCCACGGTGGACGAGGACGGCTACATCACGGTGGTCGATCGCCGGAAGGACATGATCAAGACCGGCGGCGAGAATGTCGCCAGCCGTGAAGTCGAGGAAATGATCTATCGCCTGCCGGAAGTCTCGGAGGTCGCGGTGGTCGGCCTGCCCGATCCGCGCTGGATCGAGGCGGTGACCGCGATCATCGTGGTGAAGACCGGCCACTCGCTCACCGAACAGGCCGTGATCGATCACTGCGCCAAGGCGATGGCGCACTTCAAGACGCCGAAGCGGGTCATCTTCGTCGACAGCCTGCCGAAGAACCCCAGCGGCAAGCTGCTCAAGCGCGAACTGCGTCAGCGTTACCTCGCGGCAGCGGCGGAGTAGCTATCGAACGCTTCTTGAAGATGATTCCATTTTCGTCATGGCCGGGCATAGCCGTTCAAAGAACGGCGTCGCTTCGCTCGCCTATGTCCCGGCCATCCACGTCTAAACTCATCGAAACTAGAGTCTGTCCACTTTTGGCGGAATCGCCTCGGACGGTACTTCACCTCTCCCCGTCGGGGAGAGGTCGGAGCCGAAGGCTCCGGGTGAGGGGGATCAAGCACCATTGATGCAGTAACCCCTCACCCCAACCCTCTCCCG
>DATMSE010000187.1:0-6891 GCA_035565575.1 Xanthobacteraceae bacterium | reverse complement strand
GCGGCATCTCGCTGGTGCCGCAGGGCCGTGAAATATTTCCGTTGCTGACCGTCGAGGAGAACCTCAAGACCGGTTATGCTCCACTGAAACGGCGCGACCGCAGCATTCCCGACGATGTGTTCTCGCTCTTTCCCGTGCTGCAATCGATGCTGACGCGCCGGGGCGGCGACCTGTCCGGCGGTCAGCAGCAACAGCTCGCGATCGGACGCGCGCTGGTGATGCGGCCGAAGTTGCTGCTGCTCGACGAGCCGACCGAAGGCATTCAGCCCTCGATCATCAAGGATATCGGCCGCGCTATCTCCTATCTCCGGAATCTGGGCAACATGGCCATCGTGCTGGTCGAGCAGTACCTCGATTTCGCGTGCGAACTGGGAGATGATTTCATCGTGATGGATCGCGGCGCGGTGAAGTATCGCTGCGACCGCGCCGCGCTCGATCCAACCGAGATCGCCCGGCAAATGGCGCTGTGAGGCAGGGATCGACATCGTGCCGAGCGATCATTGCCCGATGCTGCATAGAGAAGCCGCAACTCGCCTAGATCGTATGCAGAGCTGCCAAGGCACCCGCACTCATCATCGACCCGCGCCACTCGGACACATCGTCCAGGACTGCTGAAATCCGCCGTTTCGGTGGGAAACACGCGATATCTCCGACAAATCCCGGTTGGTACGAACCTTGCTGAAAGCATGTCGCCCCGCGACACGGCCATTCATATCGCGGGCTTGTGATGTGATTGCGGGGATCGTTCCAGATGCCGATGTTCAAGACTGTTCTTGTCGCCAACCGCGGCGAGATCGCCACCCGGATCATGCGCACCCTGCGCGAGATGGGCATCCGCAGTATCGCGGTCTACTCCGATCCCGATCGCGGCAGTCCCCACGTGGAACTCGCCGACATCGCTGTCCCTCTGCCGGGCAACAGCGCCAGCGACACCTATCTGCGTGGCGATCTCATCATCGCCGCGGCGAAGCAACATCATGCCGACGCTGTCATTCCGGGATACGGCTTCCTCTCGGAAAACGCCGATTTCGCCGAGCAGTGCGAGGCCCAGGGCATCGCTTTCATCGGCCCTACACCCGACCAGATCCGGCGCTTCGGATTGAAGCACGCATCGCGCGAAATCGCGCAAACGGCCGGCGTGCCGCTGGTGCCGGGAACGGGCTTGCTGACCGACCTGGCGCAAGCGCAGATCGAAGCGATGCGCCTCGGCTTCCCGGTGATGCTCAAGTCCACCGCCGGCGGCGGCGGCATTGGCCTGACCCGCTGCGGCGATCCCGATGAACTCGCGACTGCCTACGCGGTCGTGCAGCGGCTGGCGCAGAACTTCTTCAAGGATTCCGGTGTGTTTCTCGAGCGCTGTATCGACGATGCCCGCCACGTCGAGGTGCAGATCTTCGGCGATGGCCGCGGCAATGTCGCAGCGCTTGGCGAACGCGATTGCTCCCTGCAACGCCGTAACCAGAAGGTCGTCGAGGAGACGCCCGCACCCGATCTTCCGGCAACGACCCGCAGACGAATGCTGGAAGCCGCCGAAAAGCTCGGCCGCGCGGTCGGCTACCGTTCAGCAGGCACCGTCGAGTTCATCTACGACCGTGCACAGGACGAATTCTATTTCCTCGAAGTCAACACGCGGCTCCAGGTCGAACATCCCGTCACCGAAAATGTCCTCGGCATCGATCTCGTCGCGTGGATGGTGCGCACCGCGGCCGGCGAGCCGCCCGATCTTGAAAATCTACCGCAGCCCAAGGGGGCTTCGATCGAAGTCCGGCTGTATGCGGAAGATCCTCTCCACGATTTCCAGCCCTCGCCGGGCGTTCTGACCGAGGTGGTTTTCCCCGACAATGCACGGATCGACGGATGGATCGCGAGCGGAACGGAGGTTTCGCCGTTCTACGATCCGATGCTGGCGAAACTGATCGTGCACGGGGCCGATCGCGCCGATGCGATCCGCAAAATGGACGAGGCGCTGGCAGCAACGCGCCTGTGCGGCATCGCGACCAATCTCGATTACCTCAGGCAGATCGTCGTCTCTCCGATGTTCGTTACGGGCGACGTCTCGACCAAGGCGCTGACGCGGCTGCGATACCGCCCCAACGCCATCGAGGTCATTGCGCCCGGCACGTTCACAACGGTTCAGGATTATCCGGGCCGCACCGGCCATTGGGATGTCGGCGTGCCGCCATCAGGGCCGATGGACGACTACGCTTTCCGAATGAGCAATCGTATCGTTGGAAACACAGACGATGCCGCCGGACTCGAATGCACATTGGCGGGCCCGACGCTGAAATTCCACACCGACACTGTTGTCGCGCTGACCGGCGCGGTGGCGGAGGCAACTCTCGACGGCATTCCGGTCCCATGGTGGGCGCCGATCCCAGTCCATGCCGGCCAGACCCTGAGCGTCGGGCGCGCGACCTCCGGCTGTCGCATTTATCTTTCAGTGCAAGGTGGCCTCGATGTCCCGCTCTATCTGGGCAGCCGGTCGACTTTCGTACTCGGCCAGTTCGGCGGGCATGCCGGACGCACACTGCGTTCTGGCGATATGTTGCCGCTCGCCGCACGGCCTTCCGATGCGCCGGCGATGGAAGCCGCACCGCCGTCACTCATTCCCTCCTACACCTCGGAATGGGAGGTCGGTGTCCTCTATGGACCGCATGGCGCACCGGATTTCTTCACCAATGATGCGATCGAAACGTTTTTCGAAACCGCATGGGAGGTGCATTACAACTCGAACCGGCTCGGAATTCGGCTGCTTGGACCCAAGCCGACATGGACGCGCAGCGACGGTGGCGAGGCCGGCCTTCATCCCTCCAATATTCATGATTGCGAATACGCGATCGGTTCAGTGAATTTCACCGGCGACATGCCGGTCATCCTGACGCGCGACGGGCCGAGCCTTGGCGGCTTCGTCTGCCCCGTCACCATCGCGAAGGCAGAGCTTTGGAAAGTCGGGCAAGCCAAGCCCGGCGATCGCATACGCTTCAGGCCGATCTCGTTCGACGAGGCGCTCGCGCTGGAAAAGGCTCAGGACCGGGCGATCGCGACGCTATCGCCGGTCGAGCCGTTACCGTCCATGACTGCACCGACACTCGCACCGAACGGCACTGTCTCCGCCACCGTGCTCGTCGCGCTTCCGGCGAAGGGAGATCGTCCGGCGGTCGCCTATCGACAGGCGGGCGACCGTTACATCCTGCTCGAATATGGCCCCAATGAGCTGGATCTTCGTTATCGCTTCCGTGTCCACGCTTTGATGGAAGAACTCAAGGCCAATCCGGTCGACGGGATTCTCGAGTTGTCGCCCGGCGTCCGCTCGCTGCAAATCAACTACGACAGCCGCGTAATCCATCAGAAGACGCTGATCGATACATTGCTGGCCGTCGAAGAACGGCTGCCGCCAAGCGATACCATGAAGCTAACGACGCGCGTGCTACATCTGCCGATGACATTCGAGGATTCAGCCACCCTCGACGCAGTCACGCGATATCGGGAGACCGTGCGCGACAACGCGCCGTGGCTGCCGAACAATGTCGACTTCATCCAACGCATCAACGGCCTGTCGAACCGAGACGAGGTCAGAGACATCATCTTCAAGACCAGCTACATGGTATTGGGCCTCGGAGATGTCTATCTCGGCGCACCATGCGCGGTGCCGGTCGATCCGCGTCATCGGCTCGTGACTTCGAAATACAATCCGGCACGCACTTTCACTGCGGAAGGTACCGTTGGCATCGGCGGCGTCTACATGTGCATCTACGGCATGGATAGTCCGGGCGGCTATCAGCTCGTCGGCCGTACACTGCCGATCTGGAATAAATTTTTGAAGAACCCGGTCTTCGCACCGGGCGAGCCATGGTTGCTGCGGTTTTTCGATCAGGTGCGTTTCTATCCGGTGGAAGAAGACGAGTTGAGCCGGTTACGCGAGGATTTTCGCGCCGGTCGCGCCACCATCCGCATTGAGGAAGAGGTGTTCGACCTCGGCGCCTATCAAGCGTTCCTTGCGCGCGAGGCCGATTCCATCGCGGCGTTCAAGGCACGGCAGAAGATTGCGTTCGAGGAGGAAGTTTCACGTTGGCAGGCGGAGGATAACCTCACCGCGACGATCGAAGAGGAAATCATAACCGACGAGGAGGAAATCGACGGACACCTGGTCTCGTCCGATATCCACGGCAACGTCTGGAAGGTCCTGGTGGAAGAAGGGCAATCGATTGAAGCCGGCACGCCCATCGTCATCCTGGAGGCGATGAAAACCGAACTGAGCATCAATGCGCCACTTGCCGGCATCGTGCGTACGCTCTATTGCCGCGCTGGCCGCCAGGTGACGACCGGCGATCGACTTCTTGTCATCGAACCCGCCTGATACGCCGCGAGAGTGTCTATGTTGCCAGCATTTCCGACGATTGCGGACCTTCACGCCGCTTATGCGCGTGGAGCAAAACCGAGCGAAATCATTGCTGAAGTCTATCGACGCATCGTTGCGGCAGACGATCCGGGTATTTTCATTGCGCTGGTGCCGGAGACGGAGGCGCTCGCGGCGGGAGAAAAGCTTCACTCTTTCGACCCTGTCACAAAGCCGCTCTGGGGTATTCCCTTCGCGGTCAAGGACAACATCGATGTTGCAGGCATGCCGACAACGGCCGCATGTCCCGACTTCGCCTACACCCCGGACGAGACGGCATTTGCCGTGCAACGGCTGCTCGATGCCGGGGCCATCCTTGTTGGCAAAACCAACCTCGATCAATTCGCGACAGGGCTCGTCGGCGTACGTACGCCATTCCCGATCCCACGCAATCCGTTTAATCCGGCGTATGTGCCGGGCGGATCGAGCAGCGGTTCAGCCGTTGCAGTCGCGCGCGGGCTCGTGACCTTCGCGATCGGCACCGACACGGCAGGATCGGGTCGCGTCCCCGCGGGGCTGAACAATATTGTCGGACTCAAGCCGTCGCTCGGCAGCGTCTCGATGCGCGGCGGCGTACCGGCGTGCCGAACGCTCGATACGTTTTCGGTGTTCGCTGGAACCGTCGCCGATGCTGATGCGGCCTATCGGGTGATGCTCGCTTACGATGCGAAAGACGCCTATGCGCGTGCGCTTCCGGTGCCGCCGCAACCCGGAGCAATTCCTCCCGGCCTTCGCATCGGCGTGCCGGATGCGAGGAGCCGCCGCTTCGGTGGCGACGCATTATCGGAAGCTGCATTCGATGCCACGCTCAATGATCTCGCAAGTATTGCAGGCGGCACGACGTTTACGACGATCGATATGAGCGCCTTGTTCGATGTCGCCAATCTGCTCTACAGCGGCCCATGGATCGCGGAGCGTTATCATGCGGTGCGCGACCAGATCGAAAACAACCCCGACTCGCTTTATCCGATCACGAAACGCATTATCACCACGGCTGCGTCCTACAGCGCGACCGATACATTCGACTGTCTCTATAAGCTGGCGGAGCTCCGCCGGCTGACAGAACCGATCTGGAGCGCAATCGACGTTCTGCTGGTTCCCACCTATCCGCGGCCACGCACCCTGACCGATCTTGAGATCGATCCGATCGGACCTAACAGCGAGCTCGGGACCTACACGAATTTCGTCAATCTGCTGGATTTGTGCGCGCTCGCTGTTCCCGGCCGCTTTCGCGGCGACAATTTTCCCTCCGGCATCACGTTGATCGCGCCGCGCGGACGCGATGGCCTTCTTGCCGCGGTCGGCGCGCGGCTGCATGCGGCTTCCGGCGTTCCGATCGGCAACACTGGCGCGCCGCTGCCGCGATCTCAGGATTCGCCAGCGACGGCTGCGCCTGGCGAAATCGAACTCGCCGTGGTCGGCGCCCACCTCTCCGGCATGCCGCTCAATCACGAACTGACCAGCCGAAATGCGCGCTTCCTGCGCGCCGGCGCGACAACGCCAGACTATAAGCTCTATGCGCTCGCAGGCGGACCGCCCTTTCGGCCAGGCTTACTTCGCGTCGCGTCCGGCACCGGGACGCCGATCGCGGCCGAGGTTTGGGCGTTGACGCCGGAAGCGCTCGGAAGCTTCATGGCGGGAATTCCAGCGCCGCTTGGCATCGGAACGACATCGCTTTCCGACGGCACGTCGCCAAGGGGATTCATCGTCGAGGCCGAGGGCATCGTCGGCGGCCGCGACATCTCCGCATTCGGCGGCTGGCGAAATTTCATCGCCTCTTGTTCCGGAGAAAACATAACCTCTGCGAGGTGTAGGTCAGCTCGCGAATGACATCCTCGCGCGCGAGACACCGCATCAGTTGCGTACCCGCCGTGTCCGGTACAAGGCCCCATTTGGTTTCGATGATGGCAAGCCGGGCATCGGGCGCAACGTAGCGCAGGTCCGCGCCGAGCATGAGCTGGAAGCCGCCGCCGAAAGCAACGCCGTGCACAGCAGCGATCACGGGTACCGGAAGCTCCCGCCATAGCCACACGAGATGCTGCGTCCAGTTGGCAATGCCGTGGCTGCGTTTGCCGAGATCGCCAAACGGCAGGATGGACTCGGTCATAGCGATGGACCGGCGCCGGCTCGAATATATCGAGAACCTGCTGAGGCAAGCCGGCCTTACCGAGACGGTCGCCCGTGCCCGCGCGCAAATCCTGTTCTGGGCCTTCTTCGGCTATGCCTGTCGGACCAGCCGCTGCCGGCCGAAAAGCAACGGGCGGTCCTCGACGAACTTTTGCGGATCGTCGCTCACTAGGCTCCGGACCCATAAACAGGATTCACATGGTTGCCGCGATGTGATTCACTGCCTCTGGCGAGGAGGCACCATCGATGGCGGATTTCTTCTGGTTTTCAGATGAGCAGTGGGCGCGGATCGAGCCGCTCTTGCCGACCGATACGCGCGGGATGCCGAGGGTCGACGATCGGCGTGTGCTTTCCGGGATCGTCCATGC
>DATMSE010000186.1:0-5474 GCA_035565575.1 Xanthobacteraceae bacterium | reverse complement strand
CCGGCGCGCAGGCGCTGGTCGTGTCCAACCATGGCGGACGCCAGCTCGACGGCGCGCAGTCCTCCATTGAAGTACTGCCGGAAATCGTCGCCGCCGTCGGCGACCAGATCGAGATCATGTTCGACGGCGGCATCCGCTCGGGGCAGGACGTGATGCGGGCGCTGGCGCTCGGCGCCAGGTCCTGCATGATCGGCCGGGCCTATACCTACGGCCTCGGCGCCTATGGCGAGGCCGGCGTCGCCAAGGCCATCGATATCATCCGTAACGAAATGCTGGTGACGATGGGACTGTGCGGCGTGAATACCGTCGCCGAGATCGACGAACGCATTCTCGCTGGCTGAGTTATCGCGCCTCGAGAGGCAGCTACCACTCGCGATACGACTTCGGACCGTCGGAATCTCGCTTCGCAGGCGCGAGAAGCGAACCGGTTCCGCACACGGGAATGTGTGCGACGATTCGCGCAACGGATTCCGGTTACGTTCGTCTTCCCTCGTCAGATTTAGCTCGTGAGGAGACGACGATGCGACGTCATTCGGTTTTTGGCGCGTTGTGCGCAGCGGCAGCGCTGACTCTGGCGCTCCCGACTACCGCTTCCGCCCAGCGGGGCTTCCACGGTGGCGGCTTCCATGGCGGCGGTTTCCATGGCGGCTGGCACGGCGGCGGCTGGCGTGGGGGAGGCTGGCGCGGCGGAGGCTGGGGTTGGGGCGGCGCCGCGCTCGGGGCCGGCATAGGCCTCGGACTAGCGGCCGCTGCAACCTATCCTTACAGGTATAGCTATCCGTATTACGGCTACGCCAGCTATCCATACGGCTATGGCTACGCCAGCTACCCGTATGCTTCGTTCGCCTATGGCGGCGATTGCTATCTCACCACCCGCCGCACATGGACGCCGTATGGCTGGCGCATCCGGCGCATCGAGGTCTGCGACTAAGAGAAACTTTCATCGCGGGTTGGCCAGATCAGCTTCGACCAGCCGGCGCAGTTCGGGCGTGACCTCCGGTCTGCGCCCGAACCAGAGTTCGAACCCGCGCACGGCCTGATGGAGCAGCATGCCGAGCCCGTCTGCCGTGCGCATACGGCGCGCTCTCGCCGCGGAGAGCAGCGGCGTATCCAGCGGGACATAGACGAGATCGGCGACAGTTGCCTGCGTCGGCAATGCGGTCACGTCGATCTCCAATGCCGGTTGACCTTTCATGCCCAGCGAGGTGGTGTTCACGAGCAGCTGCACCTCGGGCAGTACTGCGGGGAGTTCATCCCAAGATAGCGGACGGACTGAGGCACCGAACTGGTCGGCCATGACCTTTGCGCGGGCGATGGTCCGGTTGACGAGATGCACCCGCTTGACGCCGCGCTCGAGCAAACCGAACACCACGGCGCGGGAAGAGCCTCCGGCACCCAACACCAATGCCTCGTCGAGATTGTCCCAGCCCGGCGCACATGCGTCCAGGTTGTTGATGAAGCCTTCGATGTCGGTGTTGGTCGAGCGCAAGACATCGCCGTCGTACCATAACGTATTGGCAGCTCCGACTGCGCGCGCCCGATCATCGGGCTCGGTCAACGTCAATGCCCGCTCCTTGTGCGGGATCGTGACGTTGGCACCGGTGAAACCGTGATGTGACAGATGCAGAACAAATTCTGCAAATTCCTCCGGCGGCACTGCCTCAATGCTGTACCCCCCTGCGATGCCAAACTGACGCAGCCAATAGTGATGGATGATGGGCGAGCGCGAATGCGCCGCAGGCCATCCGATCAGGCACGCAGCAGGGGGATTGGGGGCGGGCATCGCTTTCCTCCACAGTGACATCGCCGTTCCCTTCACGTGAAGGGCGGTGCTTGTCAATGTGGTGCGCCATCGGACCGGCGGATAGAGCCCCTGTCAGGTCACCAGGCGCTTCATCGGCACCACAACTGATGGCTCGCGGAGGAGTCGGATATCCTCCAATGCCCGGGGGATGCTCTCGCGGTATTTCGCCAATGGCGGCCGCACAGCGTGTGTCAGCAAAGTCCGCCGGACACTCCGCGACGCACCGGTGATGAACAATCGGACGCCGCGGCGCCGCGCCTTCAGCGCAAGACGATGAAGGGCGTTGGCTGCAGTCGAGTCGAGGAGCGGTACGGCGCTCACATCGACCACGAGCGCTTTCTGACGATCGGCAATATTGTCCAGCGCTGCACCAACCATCGTGGCTGCGCCGAAGAAGAACGCGCCGGTGATGCGATAGACCACCACCTCGGGATCGGTCGCAAGAGCGGGGTCGTAAGGAGTGCGCTCGGCTCCCGCCGCATCGGCCGTGTCAGAGGGCACCAGTGGGGCTTCGGCCTCGATTCCGGTCGCCTGGGCCATCCGATTGATGAACAGCACCGCCCCGAGTGCGAAGCCCACAAGAATGCCCTCGGTGAGATCGCGAAACACGGTGAGCAGAAACGTCGCCATCAGCACTATGGCGTCGCCCCATGACGAGCGCAGCAGCCTCCAGAATTCCTGCTTCTCGGCCATTCCCCACGCGACGATGACCAAGACTGCCGCGAGGGCCGACAGCGGAATGTAGCTCGCCAGCGGCGCGGCAAATAGCATGAACACCAGCAGAAAGGCCGAGTGCATCATGCCGGCGACCGGGCCGCGCGCACCGGCACGAATGTTGGTGGCAGTGCGCGCGATCAGGCCAGTGACGCAAATGCCGCCAAACAACGGCGACGCAATGTTAGCAACGCCCTGCGCCATCAATTCGCAATTCGAGCGATGGCGCCGGCCAGTCATGCCGTCAGCCACAACCGCCGAAAGCAGCGATTCAATTGCCGCCAGCAGGGCAAAGGCGATCGCGTCCGGCAGCACGGCCTGCATCTTTGCAAAGGAAAAGGCCGGCAGCGACGGCGATGGCAGCGTCTGCGGAATGCCGCCAAAGCGCGAGCCGATGGTCTCCACCGGCAGCGCCAGCGCCCATGCCGCAAGCGTCGCGACCACGACGCCGATCAGGATGCTGGGCCATGTCGGCCACAGCCTGCGGATAACGACCATCGCCACCATGGCGAGAATCGCCAGCGCGATGGCCCAGACGTTGACGGTGCCGGCGGCATGCCACAGCGCCGTCAACTTGGGCAGCAGTTCGCTTGGCTCATGACCCGGCAATGTCAGCCCGAGCAAATCGCGCAACTGACTGGCGAAGATGATGACGGCGATGCCGGCGGTGAAGCCGACCGTGACCGGATATGGAATGAATTTGACGTAAGTGCCGATCCGCAGCAAACCGGCTGCCATCAGAAAAACGCCGGCCATCATGGTGGCGAGCATCACGCCGTCGACGCCATGGCGCTCCACCGTCAACGCCACCAGAACGATGAACGCGCCCGCCGGCCCACCGACCTGAAAGCGGCTGCCGCCGAGCAGCGAGACGACGAAGCCGCCGATGATGGCGGTGTAGAGCCCGCGATCCGGCGTCACCCCCGACGCGATTGCGATGGCCATCGATAGCGGCAGCGCGACAATGGCGACCGTCAGGCCAGCGACGATGTCGGCTCGCAAATCCGTGAGGCCATAGCCTTCGCGCAGAACCGTGATCAGTTTCGGTGTGAATAATTCCGCGAAGCTGGCGCCACGCGGCGACGCCCCATTACCCGTCCTGACCATCCGATGTTCCCGCCTCGCCTCGCGCCAAGCGCTGCGGGCAGTCGGCCGATCGATGGTCAGACGCGCGGCGGCGGTCCGGGTTGCTTCAGCCGCACCCCGCGCCCGCCGTCATCGCTCCGCGCATGTTCACCGATGAGGTCCACGCCCGCGCGATTCAATGCGTCAACCACCTTTGTCAGCGACTCGACGACGCCCCGCACATTGCCTTCGCTAGCCTCCATCCGCTGGATCGTCGGCAACGAAACGCCTGCGAGTTCTGCCAAAGTCTTCTGATCTATGCCGAGCAGCGCCCGCGCCGCTCGCATCTGGAATGAGGTGATCAACGCCAGAATTCCATGCTGGAGAGTTATAATTGATATATCATACAATGACAATGATGTAAAATACATCATCAAGGATTTGCGCGGCAACATTCCTGCGGAGCTCCAGGACATTCGTTTTTACGCCGAACAGGGGAAAATCGCACCAGCGGTTGGCCGAAACAGGGCTCCCGCTCCGAAACAGGTGAACCGGCCCAGCAGACTGCACCGGTTCCACAGATCAAAGGGCAAGTAGCGGGCGCGGCGGCGTCTGGCGGCGGCCATGTCTTGCCGGCTAAGTTCGCTTCAACAAGATCAAGCCTTGACCACCACGACTTCCAGATAGGCGCCAGGCACCACCACGGTCCCGTCGTGGACAACATTGTGCCGTTCGATCAAGGCCGCGAGGTCGGTCAGGAACAATCGGCCCTTCTCTTCGCCAAGCGCCGCGACCGCCTTGTGAATCGGACCGTAATAGGTCCTGAATACATCGATGAAATGCGCCGCCGACCGGTAGCGGAATATGAAGTCGCGTTTTTCCGCCCGGATCGTGGCTGCGCCGGCGCCGAACAATTCGGACAGCCGCTCCCGCGTCCCCCACAGCGCGGGCGATTTCATTCCCGCCGGCGACGGCAGATATTTTCCGAGTGCCTTGAAGATCTGGCCGATGAAGCCATCCGGTGTCCAGTTCGCCAGTCCGATCTTCCCGCCGGACCTGCACACCCGCAGCATTTCCGCCGCGGCGCGCTCCTGATTTGGCGTGAACATCACGCCGAAACTCGACGCCACAACGTCGAAGCTTGCGTCCGCGAACGGCAAGGCCTCGGCGTCGGCTTCTTGAAAATCGATGGTCCAGCCTTCGGCGGCGGCGCGAGTCCTGCCGCGGTCCAGCCAGAGCGGTACATAATCGGTCGAGGTGACCTCGCACCAGCGCCGCGCCGCGGCGAGCGTCACGTTGCCATTGCCGGCAGCGACATCGAGCACGCGCTGGCCGGCACGCACGTCCAGCACCTCGCACAAATTCTCTCCGACGATCTGAAGGGTCGCGCCGATAATCGCATAGTCGGCGGACGACCATGTTTCGCGCTGACGCAGCTTGATCGCCGTCAGATCGGGAGTGATCGGGATCGTGGTTTCAAGAACGGACATGACGCTTCTCCTCGCTTGGGGGTGAACGGCCGAGCGGATCTCGGGGCTGAGCGGAATTCAGAGCCCGCCGCGCCGCACACCGCTATGCAGCTTGCGCAAGTTGATGCAGAATGCGCATCGAAGTCCGGCGGCGCATGTCGAGGCTCATCCGCCGCTCCACACCTCGGGGCTGAAACGGAAGTGATCCTATGACCGAGGACAGCAATTCCGGAGGTCGCCGCTCGCCGCTGCCGGCCAGCATCGTGCAGGCGCTCGACTGGCTAAGCACACGACTTGACACCCCCATCCAGCTCGACGAATTGGCTGCTGTCGCAGGCGTGCGACCGCGCACGCTGCAACTCCATTTCAGGGAGTACCTTGGTACGACGCCGCTCGGATGGGTGCGGCGGACGCGGCTGGCG
>DATMSE010000185.1:0-9857 GCA_035565575.1 Xanthobacteraceae bacterium | reverse complement strand
GAACTCGCGGCGTTGATCCGCCACTGATACCTCCCGCCAGACCATGTCCATGCCTCCTGCCTCACCGCAGGAGTGTCAGGCATCTCCCCGAACACTGTCAGGTATCTCTCAAGGCCGTACACTTGTCCCGGCCATCCACGTTTTTCTGCTGGCTAGCTTGTTAGGACGTCATGGCCGGAATAAATCCGGCCATGACGAACCGACAGATGCGTGCCTCCTTCGGTGAATCTCACATCGGTTTCTGCACCATTGAATCGGCGTGGGTGAAGGCGAACGCAATTACGGCGCCGCTGAGTTCGGCGATGGCGCCGCCGAGGAACGCCCAGTGCAGTCCCTCCAGCATCGCCAGCGCGCCGCCGGCCTGCGCATGTGCCGCATAGATCGCGCCGAGCACCGCAATGCCCATGGTCGCCCCCGTCATGCGCGCGGTGTTGAGCAGGCCGGATGCCGTTCCGGAGCGCGCGGCGGGGACGGCCGCGACAGCGACCGCATTGACCGGCCCGGTGTTGAGACCGAGGCCGACGCCGATGACGATCAGCGCAAGCTGCACCAGCGCCATGGGTGTGGTGGTCGAGATCTGCGTCAGCGCCAGCAATCCTGTTCCCATGAAACCCATGCCGCCCATCAGCATCGCCCGTGCGCCGAAGTGATGCATCAAACCGCCGGAACATTGCGACACCACCACGAAAGCGATGGAGATCGGCAGCAGTTCCAGCCCGGCGATGAAGGCCGACGCGCCGGTGATGGACTGGAAGTACAGCGGCATCAGGAACAGCATCGAATACATGCCGAAGGTCATCAAGCCGGCGATGGCAAGCGCGGCACTGAACGGCACGTTCCTGAAGATATCCAGCGGCACCATGGCGCCGGGACGGTTGCGCTCGACGCATATGAACGCCACCGCTGCGCCGAGCGCCGCAACCGCTGTGCCGACAATCAGCGGCGAGGCCCAGCCGCGATGCTGGCCTTCGATGGTGATGAACGACAGCGCGCCGAGCCCGATCACCGCCAGTATCTGCGCGACGGGATCGAGTTGTCGGCCGTGGGGATGCCGGCTTTCGCCGACATACAGATAACTCAGCAGCAACGTCACAAGTCCGATCGGCACCGACAGCACGAAGACGCTGCGCCAGCCGACGTGATCGACCAGCAGTCCGCCGATCGTGGGCCCGATCGCCATGGCGACGCCGTTGCAGCTTGCCCACAGGCCCAGCGCACGCCCGCGCGCCGCCGCATCCGGGAAGGTGATGCTGACGATGGCGAGCGAGGACGTCACCTCCAGCGCCGCGCCGAGCCCCGTGACGGCGCGTCCGGCGATCAGCGTGGTGCCGTCCGGTGCCAGCGCGCAGACCAGCGAGCCGACGACGATCAGCGCGATGCCGCAGGCGAACACCCGCAGGCGCCCGTAGAGATCGCCGAGCGCGCCGCCTGTGAGAAGGAACGTGGCGTAGACCAGATTGTAGGAATCCAGCACCCATTGCATCTCGCTGATGCTCGCATCGAGGTCAGAGCCGATGTGCTTGAGGCCAAGGAACACCACCGAGGAATCGAGTTGCGCCAGGAACACGCCAAAACACATCGTCAGCAGCACTGCGTTGACGTGGGGATCAGCTCTATCGGTGCGCCGCGACGCAGGATGGGTCGAGATCGTCATTCGACGGCCTTTCGCTGATATCGATCGCGTGGGAAGGCGGAACCGGGAGCGCAAGTGCGCTGACCATCTCCGCAGACGATGAGTTAACGCCGGAACGCAAGCGCGTTGCTTCGGGCGGGACCGAAGCGTCAGCAATTGCGCGCGGCGGGTTTCGGCCTAAACTGCGTCTCATGACAGTTCCGCAAATGGCCGAGATCGCCGCGCTGGTGGGTGATCCGGCACGCGCCACCATCCTCAGCACCCTGTTCGACGGCCGCGCACTGACCGCGACCGAGTTGAGCTATGCGGCGAATGTGACGCCGCAAACCGCGAGCGGTCATCTCGCTAAGATGACGCAAGCCGGGCTGCTCACCGTGCTCAAGCAGGGACGGCATCGTTACTTCCGGCTGGCGACGCCGCTGGTGGCCCAGATGCTAGAGAGCATCATGGCGGTCGCGGCCAGCGCGCCGCCGCGCTATCGGCCGCGCACCGCGCAGGAGGACAGGTTGCGCCTCGCGCGCACCTGCTACGATCACTTCGCCGGAATCCTCGGCGTCTCGATTGCCGATGCGCTGTGCGAGCGCAAGCACATCATTCTCTCGGACGACGGCGGCGAGGTGACGACAGCCGGGCAGACGTTCCTCAATGACTTCGGCGTTTCGCTGACGACGCAGACGCGCCGCCCGATCTGCCGTCATTGCCTTGACTGGACCGAGCGGCGCTTTCACCTGTCGGGCGTCGTTGGCGCAGCAATCGCCACGCGCTGCTTCGATCTCGGCTGGGTGCGGCGCGAGCGCAACCCGCGCGCCTTGCAGATCACGCCAAAGGGACGCGAAGGTTTTCGCCGCAATTTCGGGTTTTCGATCTAATCGACGCCGTCGCGCACTTGACGCGCGGCTTGCTTCTGCGCGTCGAAATCGCGGCGGCGCCGCGCCAGTTCTTCCGCGCTCATGGTCTCGACGTTGTTGTAGTCGCGCTTCCATGACGGATCGCTGCTCCAGCGCAGCGGCGACTGCATCGTGGTCTGCGGCCCCGGCGCGGACTCCAGGAGCCGCAGCGCCAGCTCCAGCGTTTGCGCCTGCGATTCCTTGTCATGCGGTTTGCCGGCCGAATTGCCGAGGGGGAAATCGCTGAACAGGAAACGCGGCACGGCGGCAAATTCGACAATGTCCTTGGCGCAGCCCATCACCACGGTGGCGATGCCGTTGGCTTCGAGATGCCGCGCGACCAGGCTGACAGTCTGGTGACACACCGGGCAGTTCGGCACCAGCACCACCGCATCGACGCCGTCGGCCTTGCAGCGCGCGAGAATTTCCGGCGCGTCGGTCTCGATGGTGACGCGATGGCTGCGGTTGGTCGGCGCGCCGAAGAAGTGCGGCGCGACCTCGCCGATGCGGCCGCCCGCAGACGCTTTGATCAGTTGCGGCAGCGGAAACCAGGTGCCGCTGTCCTCGGCGCTGGTGTGGATGCGATCGTAGGCGATGTGCGAGATGCGCAGATCATGTTGCTTCGAGGTGTCGCCGGCATAGACCGCATAGAATTTCGCGCCGCCATTGTAGGCCGCGCCGGGTCCCTGATCGCCTTTGGCGGGATCGTAGGGAGCCGCCGTGGTGACGATGCTGACCCGCGATTGCGTCAGCGGCTTGCGCAGCGGCTGGAATGGCGCGCTGGTGTAATGCGCCCAGCGATACGGCGTGGTGTAGCCGATCGCCGCGTAGTAAGCGCGGGTGCGCGCCATGTACTGGATCGGCTGATCGTCATCCGGCGCGAAGGCGAGGCGATTGTCATCTGGGCTGGTCATCCGCGTCTCCCACGCTCGCGCCGCATTTCCCGGCTACGCGCCTGCAACGATAGCTAGCGGCTGATCGGTGAGTGTCAAGCGATGCTATGCAGACGAGGGAAGGCTGCAATGCGGACGTGCGCGAGAGCCGCGCGCGGTGCCCTGCTGGCTGCCATCACGCTGATAGCGTCGGGCCTTGCGGCGCGGGCCGAAGACGCCGCGGCCAAGCCCGCGGCCCAGACCGACACCCGCGAAGCAATCTGCCTGATGATCGAATCCGCTGCCAAGGATGCTGGCCTGCCGCTGGATTTCTTCTCCCGCGTGATCTGGCAGGAGAGCCGCTTCCAGCCCGACGCAGTCGGGCCGGTGACGCGCAGCGGCGATCGCGCGCAGGGCATCGCGCAATTCATGCCTGGCACGGCGAGCGAACGGCGGCTGCTCGATCCGTTCGATCCGGTGCAGGCGCTGCCGAAATCGGCGGAGTTCCTGCGCGAGCTGCGCGATCAGTTCGGCAACCTCGGCCTCGCGGCGGCGGCCTACAATGCGGGACCGCGCCGCGTGCGCGAATGGATCGAGGGCACCGGAGCGATGCCCGCCGAGACGCGCAACTACGTCCTGGCGATCACCGGGGTTTCGGTCGAGGACTGGAAGAACGCCAGCGCCGTGAAACCGCCGCAGCAACAAACCTCTGTCACCAGTTGCCGCGATCTGATGGCACTCTTGCAACGCGCGCCCAATCCGTTCGTCGAGGGGTTGACGCAGCGCGTGAAGGTCGGCGCCGACCAGCCATGGGGCGTGCAGCTCGCGGCGGGCTTCTCGCGCGATCGCGCGCTGGCGTCTTACGCGCGGGCGATGAAGCGGCTGACGGCGCTGATCGGCGACCACGATCCGATGCTGCTGGGCTCGATCTGGCGCAGCCGCGGCACGCGCACCTTCTATCAGGTGCGGATTGGTGCCACGACGCGTAACGAGGCGAACGATCTGTGCCAGCGCATTCATCGCGCCGGGCAGGCCTGCCTCGTGCTGCGTAACAAGGGCGTCAAAGGATGACAGCGCGGGCTTGACGGGGAGGCGGCCGAGCGGCCTATTCAGCTGGATATATCGCTCTCACGAGAGGCCGGGATATGGTCCGGGAAAGTGAAATTCGCGCTGGTGAAGTTGCGGTCGAGGCTCCGCCGCCGACCGATGCCGGTCTCGTCTTCATCGGGCGGATCCGCACGCCATGGACCTCGCGGCTCGAGACGCCGCGCCAGGGCCGCGTCGATGGCCCGGTCTGCCGCATCGAGATTTTCGAACCGTGGGTGGCGGCGCTGCGCGGCATCGCGCAGTATGACAATCTTGAGGTGATCTACTGGCTGCACTTGTCGCGCCGCGATCTGGTGCTGCAAAGCCCGAAGAACGACGGCGCGGTGCGCGGCACTTTCTCGCTGCGCTCGCCGGTGCGTCCCAATCCGATCGGCACGTCGCTGGTGAAGTTCGTCGGCCTCGAGGGCGCCACCGTGCTGGTGCGCGGCCTCGATTGTCTCGACGGCACCCCGCTGATCGACCTGAAGCCGGACCGCTGCCAGTTCACGCCACTCGCGCCGCCGCAGCCCGGCGACTTTCAGGTCGGCGATTGAGGCCGTAACCCGTCACGCGCCTTTCAGGGCGGCGGCGAGCTTTGCGGCGTGCTCCCCGAGCACGTTCATGTCGGCCTTGACGGTGGCCGGCGGCAGCAGCGCGACGCCTTCGAAGCGCGGAATCACATGCATATGCAGGTGATAGACTTCCTGGCCGCTGGCGGGCTCGCTGAACTGCACGATCATGATGCCATCGGCGTTGAAGACCGGCATCGCGGCGCGCGCAATCAGGCGCGTGGCGCGGGCGACGTGAACGAAATCCTCTTCGGTGATGTCGAGCAGGTTGCGCGCGGGCGCCTTCGGGATCACCAGCGTGTGGCCGGGCGCGCGCGGCATGATGTCGAGAAACGCAAGGACGTGATCGTTCTCGTAGACCTTGAAGCAGGGGATCTCGCCGCGCAGGATCTTCGCGAAAATATTGTTGGTGTCGTAAGTGGCCATGGTCGCTCCAGAAAAGTCGCGCCACTTTCACCGTCCGGCAGGCCTCGGTCAAGACGTCTCATGGTCGGACGCAGTCTTGCGGAAGGGTCCCGCTTCGGCGAGCTGACGCCCGGCTTCCGCGACATACATCCGCTCGCGCTGCAGATAGTCGCGCACGGCGCGGCGCAGCGCCGGATCGGCGATGTAATGCGCCGAATAGGTGGTCTGCGGCAGGTAGCCGCGCGCCAGCTTGTGTTCGCCCTGCGCGCCGGCCTCGACCCTCGCCAGCCGATGCCGGATCGCGAAATCGATGGCCTGATAGTAGCAGACCTCGAAATGGAGGAAGGGATGATGCTCGATGGCGCCCCAGTGCCGCCCGAACAGCGTATCGCCGCCGATGAAGTTGATCGCGCCGGCGATCCAGCGTCCGTTCCGCTTCGCCATGATCAGCGCGATGCGGTCCGGCATCGTGGCGCCGATCAGGCTGTAAAACGCACGGGTCAGATAGGGGCGGCCCCATTTGCGCGAACCGGTCTCCATGTAGAATTCGAAAAACGAATCCCAGATCTCTTCGGTGAGATCGGTGCCGCTCAGGACATGGATGCTGATGCCAGCGGCCAGCGCGTCACGCCGCTCACGGCGGATTGCCTTGCGATGGCGTGAGGAGAGCGTGGCGAGAAAATCCTCGAACGTCGCATAGCCGGGATTGTGCCAGTGGAATTGCTGATCGGTCCGCTGCAGGAAGCCCTGCGACGCGAGGAATTTCCATTCGTCTTCGGGGGCGAAGGTCACGTGCACGGAGGAGGCGTCGGTCGCATTGCAGAGCGCCATCAGGCCACTGCCGAGCGCGCTGCGAATGGCCTCCGCGTCCTCGGCGCCGCCGCGGACCAGAAGGCGCGGTCCGGTTGCCGGCGTGAATGGCACGCTGGCCTGCAGCTTCGGATAGTAGCGTCCGCCGGCGCGCTCATAGGCGTCGGCCCAGCCGCGATCGAAGACATATTCGCCCTGCGAATGCGACTTCAGATAACACGGCACCAGGCCGACAACGGCGCCGCCGCGCCGTGCCACCAGATGGCGCGGGGCCCAGCCGGTGCGCGGGCAGGCCGAGTTGGATTGCTCGACGGCATCGAAGAACGCGTAGTCGACGAACGGATTGTAGACTCGCCCGGCCGCGCCGCAGTTTGGCGGATTGGCGCAGGCGTTCCAGTCCGCGGCGCCGATCTGACGTGCCGATGATACTGCTTCCAGGGTGATTTCGGGTGAGGCCATCAACACGAACCGGTCACGCGGAGGAGCCGTTTGCGGCTGGGTGACTATTCTACAGATTGGGCCTGGGAGGCGCGACGTCAAGGCCGCGCCATTGCAAGCAGAGCAGGTTGCGTTCGCGGGGGCGCGTCCTCCCGAGCTGAGGACCGCGTCACCTATGCCCGGAACCCCTCGAACACGATCTGGTCGGCATAGCGCTCGGCATGGGCGCGCTGCTCGGCGGTGCGGATGGTCCAGGCCAATAGCGGACAGCCGAAGATGTTGCGCGCGATCCACGGCGCGGGCGCAGGGAGTTGCTGACCCCAGAAATTGATAAAGTGCGGCTGCGTGCGGAAGGCGTGGCGCAGATACAGCATGCCGTCGCGCTGCTGCGGCGTCAGCCAGCTCCAATAGCTGTCGTCATAGGTGCGCTGGGCGATGATGCCGCGCGGCAGATGCGGCAGCTTTTCACGCAACGCCAGCACCTGATCCGGATCGAACGACATCACTGCCGCGGGGCCGCGATAGCCGGCAATCACCTCCGCCAGACGCGCGACCAGCTTGCGGTCGCCGTCGTAGAGGCTCTTCACCTCGATGAAAAGCGGCACCCGGCCGCCGACCATCTCCAGCACGTCGCCGAGCGCGATCATCCGCTCGGTCGTATCCTTGAACGTCACCTGCCGCAGCTGCGCGGCGGTCATGTTGCGCAGCGGCGTGGCGTCGCCGTGGGTGAGACGGCCGAGCCGGTCGTCGTGATGCACCATGGCTTCGCCGTCGGCGGTCAGTTGCAGGTCCAGCTCGATGCCGTAATTGCCCTCGATCGCGGCGACGAATGCGCCCGGCATGTTCTCGACGATGCCGCGCGCGCGATCATGCAGGCCGCGATGCGCGATGGGACGTGCGGCAAGCCAGTCGGGTCCGCGCATCGCGTCAGCTCGTCATGCGACTTCGAAAATGCCTTCGACCTCGACCGCGGCATCGCCGGGCAGCGAGGCGACGCCGATCGTGCTGCGGGCGTGGCGACCCTTGTCGCCAAAGGCGGCGACCATCAGGTCGGACGCGCCGTTGAGCACCTTCGGACCGTCGACGAAATCCGGCGTCGAATTGACGAAGCCGCCGAGGCGCACCACGCGCGTCACCTTGTCGAGATCGCCGAGCGCGGCCTTGATCTGCGCCAGCAGATTGATGGCGCAGCCGCGCGCCGCGGCGTTGCCCTGCTCGATGGTGACGCCGGCGCCGAGCTTGCCCTTGGCGATCAGCTTGCCTTCGGCATTGACGCAGACCTGACCGGACACGAACAGCAGGTTGCCGGTGCGGACGAAGCCGACATAATTGGCGATCGGGCTGGAGGGCTCATGCAACACCACTCCTTGCTCCGCAAGTTTCTGCTCGACTGTTCCTGCCATTACGATCCCCAAAAAAGTTGTTCGTCTCGCTTAAGGGTGACCGGCTGCCCGATCGCCCGCGTCTATTTCACCCATCGGAACGTCACATGCAAGCGACGGCGATGCGAATCCGATGGACGAACCCGCGCCACCGCATCAGGCGACGTGGGCGCAGGCGCCTTCCGGATGCACGCAATGGTCCACTTCGACAGTGATATGGCTGATCTGTGACAATCCACCAAGCCGCGCCTTGTAGAATGCCGGCGGCCTCGGGTGATCGGTGACGACGTTCACGATCGCGGAGTAATGCCCGGGACCGACCTGCCATAAATGCAGATCGGCGATGCGGTCGCCGTCGGTTTCCAGCCGCTGGCGAATATCATGGGCGACGCCCGTATCCGGCACCACGTCGATCAGCACCGCGCCGGCGCTCTTGATCAATCCGTAAGCCCAGCTTGCGATCACCAGACTGCCGACGATCCCGACCACCGGATCGATCCAGACCCATCCGAAAGCGCGCGCGACGATGAGCGCGAGGATCGCCATCACCGAGGTCGCGGCGTCCGCCAGCACGTGAAGATAGGCGGCGCGCAGATTGTTGTCGCGATGATGGCGATGATGATGCTCATGCGGCTGATCATGTCCGGCGTGATGATCATGATCATCATCGTGATGCGCATGATGCGTATGGCCATGGTGATGGTCGTGATCGTCGCGCAGCAGCCATGCCGAGACCAGATTCACCACCAGTCCCAGCGCCGCGATGGCGATGGCTTCGCCGTAAGCGATCGGCTTGGGATCGGCCATGCGCAGCACGCTCTCATATGCCACCATGATGGCGACGATGCCCAGCACCACGGCGCTAGTGAAGGCCGCCAGTTCGCCAAATTTGCCGGTGCCGAAGGCAAAGCGCGGATCGTCGGCATGACGCCGGGCATAACGATAGGCCAGCGCCGTGATGCCGATGGCGACGGCGTGAGTCGACATGTGCCAGCCGTCGGCGAGCAGGGCCATCGATCCGAACACGGTGCCGCCGACGATCTCTGCGATCATCATGATCAGCGTCAGCCAGACGACGATCCAGGTGCGCTGTTCGTTGCGGGCGTGCTGGCCGCCGAGAAAGTTGTGGTGATGCGTCCAGCTTTCAAGCGAATGCGAGTGCATGGCAATCTCTGTGGTGAGGGCATAGGACCCGATCCTACGCCGTGGCATCCCCGGGCCACAACATGGATTGTCATGACGAGAACGATCGACCGCCGGGTTCCGACGCGCCGATTCGAACCCGTTCCCGCGATCGCCAACACAATCCCGCGACCGCCTCAGTTGCGGCCTAATGGCGCGCTCAATATGGTGGGGACTCGTGGATGCAAGGAGAGGCTATGCGCCCTTTAGATCGTTTCGTTGTGCCGGTTGCGACGCCGTCGTGGGGTATGAAGGTGGCGCTGGCCGGTGCGTTGGTGCTCTGCGGCGCGGCGGCGCAGGCCGCAAGCATCTCGTTCCTGCCGCATCAGGCCGTGTATAATTTGAGCTTGCTCAAGTCGCGCAACGGCGCGGCCGCGGTCGATAGCGCGCGGGGGCGGATCCTTTACAATTTCGCCGGGAGTGCCTGCGAAGGTTACACGTCCGAATTCCGTCAGGTCTCGGAGCTGAACGGCAGCGAGGGCAAGAGCATGCTCAGCGATCTGCGCTCGACCAGCTGGGAGGACGCCGACGGCAAGAGCTATCGCTTCAAGATCGATACCCGGATGAACGACGGCAATCCCACCGCCGTCGAC
>DATMSE010000184.1:0-47723 GCA_035565575.1 Xanthobacteraceae bacterium | reverse complement strand
CGCTATCGGTGCCGAGGGTCAGCAGCGCGCCGGTCGTGGTGAGCGTGGCGAAGCCGACGGTCCACAGCAGGATGCGGCCGACCGGATACCATTCGAACGATGGCGCGGTCGGCGCGCCGGCGCCTGTCGTTTCCGGGCCTGCCGCCACGAGACGTCCGAGCAGGGCGAGATAGCCGAGCCACCAGGCCGGCAGGGCGACGGCCAGCAGGAAGGCGGCCAGATAGGGAAGGCTGAAAATGGCACCGAGGCCGAGCGCAGCCAGGATGCCGCCGATCGCGGCACCGGCCGGTCCCCAGCCGATCGCGACCAGCATCAGCGGCAGCGGCGCCAGATAGAACAGCAGCAACGAAATGAGGGCGCCGGAACTGATCGACGCGAACATCAAGGCCGAGGCGCAGCCTGCGGCAATGGCGATGAGCAGACCAATCATCATGAGCTGTCCCGCCCCCTTCGAGCGGTTAGGGGTGCTTTCGCCCCCAACTGTCGGCAACCGGTGATCCCCGGAGGCCTTATGACGGATGGCAGCCGGCCGCGTGCATAGGGCCGCGGCCGGCGTCCGGATGTTAGCGGATCACGTAGGGCAGAAGACCGAGGAACCGGGCACGCTTGATGGCGCGGGCCAGCTCACGCTGCTTCTTGGCAGACACGGCCGTGATACGGCTCGGCACGATCTTGCCGCGCTCCGAGACGTAACGCATCAGCAGCTTGGAGTCCTTGTAGTCGATCTTCGGCGCATTCGGCCCCGTGAACGGGCACGTCTTGCGGCGACGGAAAAACGGACGGCGGGCACCTGCATCAGCCATGATTCTTACTCCTGAGCCGCAGCAGCGGAAGCATCGTCGTCGCGTCCGCGGCGCGGACCGCGGTCACCCCGGAAACCGCCATCGCGATCGCCGCGGAAGCCGCCGCCGGGCCGATCGTCACGGTCGCGATCGCGGTCGGCTTTGCGCATCATGGCCGAGGGACCTTCCTCGTGTTCTTCGACCCGCACCGTCAGATAACGGATGATGTCTTCGTTGATGCGCTCCTGACGCTCGATCTCGGCGACCACCGCAGCGGGGCCGTCGATGTTCAGCAGCACGAAATGCGCCTTGCGGTTCTTGTTGATGCGGTAGGTGAGCGAACGTACGCCCCAGTTCTCGGTCTTCGTGACCTTGCCGCCGAGGCTTTCGATCACGCCTGTGATCTGCGTGGTCAACTCCTCGACCTGTTGGGCGCTGGCGTCCTGACGCGCCAGAAAAACATGCTCATAGAGAGGCATGGATGTCCTTTCCAAGGTTAGCGCGGTTCCCGGCGGCAAGCCCTTCGACCCCTTCGGAAAGGACTCGAACGCTCAGAAGGCGGAAGCACGGGACGACGGACCGATTGGCCCTATCTCATCACGCTCTTGGATAAAAAGATGCTGAGACCGTCCGTTCAGCTCCCGGCCGGGACCACGGATGGCGCGGGTTATACGGATTTTGACCGCCATTGCAAGGGAAAGCCGTGTAAATCGGCGGTTTCTGGCCACGATTGGGGTGGTCGCAAGGGGCGCCTGCTTGACATAAAGCCCGACCGCGGTGTCTTTCGGCCTCACTTCATGATTTCAGGGGCGCAAATGACCGTAGCATTTACCTTCCCGGGGCAGGGTTCCCAATCGGTCGGCATGGGCAAGGCGTTGGCCGATGCTTTTCCGCCAGCTCGTGCCGTCTTTGACGAGGTGGATGCCGCGCTTGGGGAAAAACTCAGTTCCACCGTCTGGGAAGGCCCTGCGGAAACCCTCCAGCTCACCGAGAATGCCCAGCCTGCTTTGATGGCGGTGTCGCTGGCGACATTACGGGTGCTCGAAGGCGAGGCGGGAGTATCCGTGGCGCAAGATGCCGCGTTCGTGGCCGGACATTCCCTCGGTGAATACTCGGCGCTGGCGGCGGCCGGCAGTCTGTCGATTTCCGATACTGCCCGTCTGCTGCGGACCCGCGGTCTCGCCATGCAAAAGGCGGTGCCGGTCGGCGTCGGCGCCATGGCGGCGCTGCTGGGGCTCGATTATGAGGCAGCTGTCGCGGTGGCCCAGGAAGCGTCCCAGAACGATGTCTGTCAGGCGGCCAACGACAACGGCGGCGGGCAAGTGGTGGTCTCAGGCGACAAGGCTGCCGTCGAGCGGGCGATCGAAATCGCCAAGAGCAAGGGCGCGAAACGTGCGATGCTGTTGCCCGTCTCCGCGCCGTTCCACTGCCGGCTCATGCAGCCGGCGGCGGAGGTCATGGCCAAGGCGCTGTCGGATGTGACGGTGAATCGGCCGGTCGTTCCTCTCGTCTCCAACGTATTGGCTGCGCCGATCTCCGATCCGGAGGAGATTCGCAAGCGTCTCGTCGAGCAGGTCACCGGCACCGTGCGTTGGCGGGAGTCGGTCGCCTATATGGCCGGACAGGGCGTGACCCACTTTCTCGAAATCGGCGCCGGCAAGGTGCTCAGCGGCCTGGTCAAGCGGATTGCCGACGGAGCTGTCGGTGTGGCGATCGGCGGACCCAATGATATTGCGGCTGCAAAGGACGCGCTGGCCGCCGCGCGCCAGGCGTAATTTGGCGGCACAGCGATACAAGGAGAATTCCATGTTCGATTTGACTGGCAGAACCGCGCTCGTCACCGGCGCGAGCGGCGGCATTGGCGGAGCGATCGCCAAGGCGCTTCACGCGCAGGGTGCCACGGTGGCTGTGTCCGGCACGCGGCGTGAGCAGCTCGAAAAACTCGCCGGCGAACTCGGCGACAGGAGCCATGTGTTGCCCTGCAATCTGGCTGACACCGCCGATGTCGAGGCCTTGGTGCCGGCCGCCGAGAAGGCGATGGGCCAAGTCGATATTCTAGTCTGCAATGCCGGAATCACGCGCGACAATCTGTTCGTGCAATTGCGCGACGAAGATTGGGACGACGTCATCAAGATCAATCTGACGGCGACGTTCCGTCTCACGCGTGCCGCGACCAAGCTGATGATGCGCAAGCGGTTCGGGCGCATTATTGCCATCACGTCCGTGGTCGGCGTCACCGGTAACCCGGGCCAGGGCAATTATACCGCATCGAAAGCCGGTCTGATCGGGATGATCAAGACACTCGGGGCGGAATATGCCCGGCGCAATGTCACCGCGAACTGCATTGCCCCCGGCTTTATCGCCACGCCGATGACCGATGTGCTGAATGAAAAGCAGCGCGAAGCCATCCTGACCAAGGTTCCCGCTGGACGACTCGGCTCGCCCGATGACATTGCCGCCGCGGCTGTTTATCTGAGCTCCAACGAAGCCGCCTATGTCACCGGACAGACCATTCACGTGAATGGCGGAATGGCGATGATTTAGGCTATCGCGCGGATGGATCGGCTGGCCTTGCACCGTATAGTCAAGGCTTGGGAAGTATGGTAACCGGACCTCGACAGGGTGGGCAAAGAAGCCATTGCAGGATTCCGAAACCATGTATATTGGCGTTGCCGGACCTGACGTCGTTCGCCGGTCTCCGTGGGTTGCGACGGAGCGATTGGAACAGAGCGCAGCTACGACGGGATCTTAACGAGTTAAAGCACCACGACGGCTCGTATCGCCATGCGGTCGAGTCAATTGAACAAGCACGAGGTTGAACGATGAGCGAGATTGGCGAGCGGGTTAAGAAGATCGTGGTGGAGCACCTTGGTGTCGAACCCGAGAAGGTGGTCGACAATGCGAGCTTCATCGATGATCTCGGCGCTGACAGTCTGGACACCGTCGAGCTTGTGATGGCTTTCGAAGAAGAGTTCGGCTGCGAAATTCCTGATGACGCGGCGGAAACCATTCTGACCGTCGGCGACGCCACCAAGTTCCTCGAGAAGAACGCGAAAAATTAACGCCGCAGCTTGGGATTGATGAAGCCGGACGGGTCGTGAGCGCGCGGTCCACCGGCTTCTTGCTGTGGATAGCCCACGTGAGTTGGAGTGCTGGACTATGAGGCGTGTCGTCGTCACCGGCCTGGGCATGGTTACGCCGCTTGGCTGTGGCGTTGAACCGACCTGGAAACGCATTCTCAACGGCGAGAGTGGTGCCAGGAAGATCGATACGTTCGAGGTGTCCGATCTTCCCAGCCAGATCGCCTGTATGGTGCCACGCGGCGACGGCAGCAACGGCACCTTCAATGCCGATCAATGGATGGAGCCTAAGGACCAGCGCAAGGTGGACGACTTCATCGTCTTCGCGTTGGCCGCGGCCCGCCAGGCCCTCGATGATGCCGACTGGCATCCCTCGACCGAAGACGACCGCTGCGCCACCGGCACCCTGATCGGTTCGGGTATCGGCGGACTATCCGGCATTGCCGATGCTGCGGTGCTGGTAAAGGAGCGGGGGCCGCGCAAACTGTCGCCATTCTTCATTCCGGGCCGCCTGATCAATCTGGCATCGGGCTATGTTTCAATCGAGCACGGCCTCAAGGGGCCGAACCATTCGGTGGTCACGGCTTGCTCAACGGGGGCACATGCCATCGGCGATGCCAGCCGTCTGATCGCATTGGGCGATGCCGAGGTGATGGTGGCGGGCGGAAGCGAATCGCCGATCTGCCGCCTCGGAATGGCGGGTTTCTGCGCATTGCGCGCCCTCTCGACAGGCTTCAACGACACGCCGCAGAAGGCATCGCGTCCTTACGACAAGGACCGTGACGGATTCGTCATGGGCGAGGGCGCCGGTGTGGTCGTGCTTGAGGAGTACGAGCATGCGAAGCGCCGCGGCGCGAAGATCTATGCCGAGGTGATCGGATACGGGCTGTCCGGCGATGCTTATCACATCACCGCGCCGACGCCCGACGGCGACGGGGCATTTCGTTGCATGACCGCGGCGCTGAAGCGTGCCGGCATCAGTGCTGCCGACATCGATTATATCAATGCGCACGGCACCTCGACGCCGCTTGGCGACGAGATCGAGCTGGGGGCGGCGCAGCGCCTGTTGGGCAACGCGGCCTCCAAGGCATCGATGTCCTCGACCAAATCATCGACCGGTCACCTGTTGGGAGCGGCCGGGGCGATTGAAGCGATCTTTTCCATTCTGGCGATTCGCGACAACGTCGCCCCGCCGACGATCAATCTCGATGCGCCATCGGTGGAGACGTCGATCGATCTGGTCCCGTGGAAGCCTCGCGCACGGGAGATCAATGTCGCGCTGTCGAATTCGTTCGGCTTCGGGGGCACCAACGCATCTGTCATCGTGCGGCGCGTGACGAATTGATCCGGCGCGCCGTCGCGTCCTCCGTTTCGCCGTATTCAGCCTCGAATCCTGGCAGCGCCATTCGCGGCTGTACCGATCTCAGCGAAACGGCCAGCGTTCACGTGTGGCATAATCGGCTGATGTGATGCAGTGCGACCGGGATATCGCGATATTTAGGGTCGAATGATCCGGATGATCGTGATTTATTCTTCGCGCGAAGCATGACAGGATTTGAGATCCGCTTCGTACCTGACAGCGATATGCTTTAATGCTGATGACGGCATGAGGTCGTGATCGAGCCGACGGGATCCAGCTTGCATGAGTGAGAGATCACCCATTTCCCCACGTAGCCCGCGCGCTGCCCTCGAGCCGGAGCAGGTTCCACCGCCGCCCAAGCGGTCCGACCGTGCCCGTAATCCGTTTGTTATTGTCGGAAACGCCATCTTCACCCTTCTGCTGCTGGTGATGATTGGCGGTGGCGGACTGTACGTCTACGGCAAGCAGAAGATCGAAGCGCCGGGACCGCTCGAGCAGGACAAGGTCGTCAACATTCCGCAACGCTCCGGCATGTCGGATATTGCCGATATTCTGCAGCGCGAGGGCGTGATCGACAATAATCGATGGGCGTTCATTGGCAGCGTCTTCGCTTTGAAGGCCCGCTCGGATCTCAAGCCAGGCGAATATCTCTTCACCAAGAATGCCAGCCTGCGCGACGTGATCGGCACCATCGTCGAAGGCAAGGTGGTGCAGCACTCCATCACGATTCCGGAAGGGCTGACTTCGGAGCAGATCGTCGCCCGGATCACCGAGAACGAGATTTTCTCCGGCGCGATTCACGCCATTCCGAGTGAGGGTTCGCTGTTGCCGGAAACCTACAAGTTTCCGCGCGGGGCTCAGCGTGAGCAGGTGATCGCGCGCATGCAGCAGGCGCAGCGCCGCGTTCTTGCCGACGTGTGGGAGCGGCGCAATCGTGATCTTCCGCTGAAGTCACCGGAGCAACTGGTGACGCTGGCTTCGATCGTCGAGAAGGAAACCAGCAAGCCTGACGAGCGGAGCCGCGTCGCCGCGGTTTTCATCAATCGGCTGCAGAAGAAGATGAAGCTGCAGTCGGACCCGACCATTATTTATGGACTCGTTGGCGGCAAGGGGACGCTTGGACGCCCCATCAAACGTAGCGAGATTCAACAGCCGTCGCCCTACAACACCTATGTAATTGAGGGCCTGCCGCCGGGGCCGATTGCCAATCCGGGACGAGCGTCCCTCGAAGCCACCGCGAACCCGGCGAGAACACGCGATCTGTTCTTCGTCGCTGACGGAACGGGCGGGCACACCTTCACGGAAACCTACGAGCAACACCAGAAGAACGTTGCGCGGCTGCGTACGCTCGAGAAACAGATTCAGAACGACACGGTCGAACCTCCTGAGGAAGGGCCGACGGGATCAGCTGCTTCGGATGCCGGTGCTGAAAAATCTGCTACCTCCGAGCCGCAGGCTCCGGCCGCGGCCAGCGCCGCTCCGAAGGCGAAGGGATCGCAGAAGTCAAACCATCGGTCGTCACGGTCGGAGCGGCGTTAGTTTTGCGCATGTCGGCACGCGGCTCTTTGCTGCGGCAATGTGTCGGTCGCCTCGTCCGTGGCACGCCCGTCCGGCGTCTCGTGCCGCATGACATTCGCCCGTTTCGCGATCCGTTTGTCGGCGCAATCCAGTATCATCGTCGCGTGAAAGCGCGCTATATTGGCAACCTCTGATCGCCGTATCTTGATTTTTCGAAACTGGAGTTTGTCACGCGATGGCGCTGTCGAGCATGACCGGTTTTGCCCGAAGCCACGGCACGAGCGGACCTTATACCTTCGAATGGGAGTTGAAATCGGTCAATGCCAAGGGGCTCGACTTCCGGATGCGTTTGCCCGTCGGGTGGGATGACGTCGAACTGACGGCGCGCAAACGCGCTACCGAGTTGCTGTCGCGCGGGACAGTTTATGCCAATCTGAACATCAAGCGCAGCAGCACGGCCTCCAGCATTCGCGTGAATGAGGATGTGCTTGCGGCGGTGGTCAAAATTGCCGGCCAGCTTGCCGGCAGGGTCGATGCGGTTGCGCCGAGCATCGATGGACTGCTCTCCATTAAGGGTGTCATTGAAGTTGCCGAGCCGGAGGCCGACGAGGTCGAAGAGCAGGCGGCTCGCATCGCTGTCTCCGCCGCCTTCGAGAATGCCCTCGTCAATCTGGTCGAGATGCGTAAGCGCGAAGGCACGACCCTGGGTGAGATTCTGAACCAGCGACTGGACCAGATCGAACAACTGGCCGCGCAGGCTGAAAAGGCACCGGGCCGCCAACCGGACGCGATCCGGGCACGACTTGCCGAACAGATCGCGGCGCTGCTGGAGGCATCGGATCGTTTCGATTCCGACCGCCTCAATCAGGAAGCGCTGTTGATGGCGACCAAGGCGGACATACGTGAGGAGTTGGACCGTATCGCCTCTCACATCTCGCAGGCGCGCGATCTCTTGCGCAAAGGCGGTCCGGTCGGACGACGGCTGGATTTCCTCGCGCAGGAATTCAACCGGGAGGTCAATACCTGCTGCTCGAAGTCCAATGATCTGGAATTGACCAACACCGGTTTGGAAATGAAGAACGTCGTCGAGCAGTTTCGCGAGCAGGTGCAGAATCTGGAGTGATGTATGACGGGGGTGGGCGAACACGGGACGGATGGAGTGGAGCGGCGCGGACTGATGTTCGTGCTGTCCTCGCCGTCAGGAGCTGGAAAGACCACGCTCTCGCGCCTGCTGATCGAGCGTGTGGCAGGTCTTCGAATGTCGATCTCGGTGACGACACGGTCGATGCGGCCTGGCGAACGCGATGGTCACGACTATTTTTTCGTTGATCAGGCGCGCTTCCAGGAGATGGCCCATAGCGGCGAATTGCTCGAATGGGCGACCGTGTTCGACAACGGTTATGGTACGCCGCGCGCGCCGGTCGAGGCCGCGCTCTCGCAAGGACAGGACGTCCTTTTCGATATCGATTGGCAGGGAACGCAGCAACTTCGCGAGAAAGCGGGCAAGGATGTCGTCAGCGTTTTCATCCTGCCGCCGACGGCACAAGATCTTGAGAAGCGCTTGCATACCCGCGCGCAGGATTCCGACGACGTCATTCGCGGCCGGATGAGCCGCGCCGCCCATGAGATGAGCCATTGGGCGGAGTATGACTATATCGTCGTTAATCAGACAGTGGAGCAGGCTTTCGCCGAAGTGCAGTCGATCCTCAAGGCGGAGCGCCTCAAACGCGAGCGCCGCACGGGCTTGACGGCCTTTGTCCGTGAACTGCAGAAGCAACTCGAGCGATAAAGATTTCTCTATCGCTTTGGTGCGAAGTAAAGACGCATCGGATCAGGCAACCTTTCGGCGCGAGGATCTGCCGAGCAATTGTTCGACCTCGGCCTCGTGGCGGGACACGGGCGTGCCGCTGACCGCATCGAGGTCCACCGGCGTTGACATGGACGGATAGGGTTGCGGCATCGCATCCGGCACGAGCTCGCTCCAAATATCGCGGCGCGCGGTGCGATCGCTCACTTCAGATATTTTCACCTCGCGCGTCCCCGCAAAGATCTTCATGACGATGCCGGCAAGGATGGTGGCAAAGCCCAGTGCGCAGGTCAGCGCTGCCAAGAGCATTGGGACCGAACTTCCATCGGAGGCGGATTCGGATGCAGCCGGTGCGACCGTGGCTGCGGGAGCTTCGGTTGTTCCTTCCGCGGATTGCGGCGTCGGCGTCGATATCGTTGCTGCAGTCGTGCCATATGGCGTGGCAGTTGAAGTGTCTTGAGGAGCAAGTGCTGTCGGCGGAGCGAAGACGCTTGCGTCGGCCACCTGTGGCTGTGACTGTGGATTCGGCGGAGTTGCGGAAGGCGGCGTGGCGCCGTTGTGCGTATCCGTTTGCCGGCTTTCTGCAGGGCTGTCCGACGAGGGTGTCGGCCAGACCGAGTTTGACAGCCTGCCATCGGCAGGTGCGGCTGCCCCGTTCATTTCGGCGCGGGCCTCTTTGGTTGAGGATTTCGTCTCCTTCGCAGTTGGTTCGGCCAATGCTTCGGAATGAGCCGGAGCCGCATCAGCATGCTTGCGTGTTTTCGACGACACCTCGCCAAGATACCAGCATTTGCGCTTTTTCACGCGGTCCGTGCGGTAGTACCAATGCCCACCGGGAGGGGTTTCGCCCATCTTCGGCGAAGACAGGCATTCGTCAACGGCTGCATTCGATGTCTCTGCCTCGGGCGCCGCGAAAGCCACGCTGGTTGCGACGAGACTGAGAATCACAATCCCCGCTCTTGTGATGGTCTGATGTCGCATTGATGCCCTCCAATGTCACTCGAACGCTCACGATGTCGTGGCAGCGTTTTCGACGACAAGTTGGGTCTCAATGCGCCGCAAATCCGGATCGGATGAGGCTTAATTGAGGCGCGACGCGCACTTGGAACGTTGTGATGCCGGCTGCGCGAGATGCAGCCGGCGAGGTGGGCATCAATCACGTGCGATACCTGCGTCGCCCTCAATAAACGACGCATACGCGTGTCCTAGTTGCAGAGCATGATGCGGCCGACAACCTTGCCCGCCCGCAATTGATCGATCCACTTTTGCACATCGCTCATCGGCTCCTCCTTGATCGGAGGCGGCTGGATTTTCCCGGCGCGTGCCAGATCCATCAGCTCGCGCGCTTCGGCCAAGGTCCCGACCATAAAGCCTTCGACCGTCATGCGCTTGTAGATCCACTGTACCATCGGCAGGCTGAAGTTGCCGCCCATTAGGCCGGACACCACGATCTTGCCGCCGCGTGCGAGGGTGGAGACCGCAAAGTTCATGGATTTTTCGTTGCCGGCGAAATCGACGATGGCGTCGAAACCGCCGCCGGTCTCCTTCACCATGCGCTTGGCGACATCCGGTTCGGCCGGATCATATGCAACCGCGGCGCCATTCTTCAGTGCGGTTTCGCGGGCCGCGGGGCTCAGATCAGCGACCGTGATGTCCTGTTTGAACATGGCTTTTGCAAAGGACAGGCCCATCATGCCGACCCCGCCCAAGCCAATCAGCAGCAGGTTGCGCTGGCGCGGACGATCGACCAGGCGCTTCAGCGCACCGTAAGCGGTTACGCCGGAGCACATCAGTGTTGCGGCGAGATTGATCGGGAGCGGGTCATAGGCGAGCAGATATTTTGCGTCCGGCACCAAAACGTGGCTGGCAAAGCCGCCGTCGATCGAGACGCCGAGAAAGCGATTCTTGATGCAAAGATTCTCATCGCCATTGAGGCAGTCGTTGCAGTTTCCGCAGCCGATCCAGGGAAACACCGCAAATTTCTTCCCGATTAGGTCGCGCGGAGCATCGGGGCCGACCTCGTCCACGACGCCCGCGATCTCATGTCCCAGCGTGAAGGGGAGGGTCATGCCACGGGTGGTGTCAAGGCGCTTGCCGTTGCCGAGGTCCGCGTAGCCGTCCTGAATGTGCAAATCCGAATGGCATAACCCGCAGCGCTCGATCCGGACCAGAACCTCGCGACCTTGAGGCTTCGGTGTCTCGACGATGGTTTCGCACAACGGCGCATCGAACTTAACCAACGATTGTCGGCGCATTTGCACCATGGCATATCCTCCTTAGGTCGCTTGCATATTTTCCGCGCGTATATTGGCCAATTCGCGCGCCATGGCAACAAAGCCGGCGAGCGGAATAGTTTCGGCGCGGCGGGTCGGGTCGATAGCGGCGGCTGCCGCCAAGCGTGCCGGATCGGCGCCGAGAGACTTGAGGCTTTGCCGCAGCATTTTGCGGCGCTGCCCGAAGGCGGCCGCGGCAACCTGCTCCAAGGCTTTGCGATCGCATGGCAGCGGCTCCGCACGTGGTATCAGGCGGACGACCGATGAGGTCACCTTCGGCGGCGGTACGAAAGCGGCGCGCGAGATGTCGAAGAGAATCTTGGTTTCGGTGCGCCAGTTGGCGAGGACCGCTAGCCGTCCATAGGCCTCCGTGCCCTCCTGAGCCACGATCCGTTCCGCGACCTCGCGCTGGAACATCAGCACCATGATGTCGTACCAGGGCGGCCAAGGCTCAACAGAGAGCCATCCGATCAACAAAGCAGTGGCGATGTTGTAGGGCAGATTGGCAACGATCTTGGCGCGCTGCTGACCCAGCAGCGGTCGCGGATCAAAGGTCATGGCGTCCGCGCAGATGATGTCGAGGCGCCCCGGATAGTGAGCCGCAATCTCTTGCAGCGGCGCTAGCGCGCGCTCGTCCCGCTCGATGGCGATGACACGTTTGGCGCCGAGGGCGAGCAAGGCACGGGTGAGCCCGCCGGGACCCGGACCAATCTCGATGACGGTGGCTTCTTCCAGTGGACCGACGGCTCGCGCAATGCGCGCTGTCAAATTGAGATCGAGCAGAAAATTCTGGCCAAGAGATTTTCGAGCCGACAATTGGTGGCGTTTGATCACTTCCCGGAGCGGCGGAAGATCGTCGATGGCGCTCATTCGTGGAATGTCGCCATGCGCGCAGCCAGCTTGAGCGCCGCGATTAAACTAGAGGGATTGGCCTGTCCGCTGCCGGCAATGTCGAATGCCGTGCCGTGGTCCGGAGACGTACGGATAAACGGCAGGCCGAGGGTAACGTTGACGCCGTCGTCGAAGGCGAGGGTCTTGATCGGTATCAGAGCTTGGTCGTGATACATGCAGACAGCGCAATCATAGGTGCGGCGGGCGGCCGCATGAAACATGGTGTCGGCGGGGAGAGGGCCGCGGGCGTCAATTCCTTCAGCACGCAGAATGTCCACCGCCGGCGTGACGATGGTCTGATCCTCATGGCCGATTGCGCCGCCTTCGCCGGCATGTGGATTGAGGCCGGCGATCGCCAGCCGCGGCCGCGCAATCCCGAAGCGCCGGATCAGATCGGCGGTCAGAATGCGCGACGTCATGACAATCAGATCGGTCGAAAGCTGATTGATGGCCTCGCGTAACGCGACATGAATGGTGACGGGCACGACCGCGAGGGTCGGCGACCACAACAGCATCACCGGATGCGGCACGACGCCGCCTTCGGCGGCAAGTTCGGCGAGAAACTCAGTATGACCGGGGTGTTCGAAGCCCGCGTCATAGAGGACGTTCTTGGCGATCGGATTGGTCACAACGGCCGCCGCTCGACCGGCCTTGACGTCATTGACCGCCTGGTGAATGGAGCCAATGGCGGCCGGCGCGCTCGTGGAATCCGGGTGCGCGGGGTGCGCTGTGATCGATAGACCGACATCGACGACGGGGAGGGCGCGCTCAAATGCCGAAATCGCTTCTTCGGGACGAACCGTCGCGATGGGAATTTCGGCGTCGAGCAGTTGCGCGCGTCTGACGATGAACTCCGCGTCTGCGATCACGTAGAATGGCGGAATTCTGGATTCGACACGCCGTTGCCAGGCGGCGATGGTGATGTCCGGCCCGATACCGGCGGCTTCACCGATCGTCAATGCGAGAGGCTTCAGCATCTGTGGGCGCGCCGCGTTTCGATCAAGGGAGGTCTCGTTCTACCGCGGTCGGGCCGCACGTCATAGTCAACGTAAGGGTCGACGCTGGTGGTCCGGAATTTACAGCGTTTTCGCCGTGAGAGAACCGGCCTCAATCAACAAAGTTGCCTAAGTTCGGCTGGACGAAGCGGCCGATGCTCCCGACTGGCCGACCCTGTGTCGGGAGATGCGCGAGGATCAGATCAGCGATACTCGATCATGGCAGCTTTGCGCAGGTCCTCCAGATAGGCTTTCGATCGCGCCTCGTACTTCTGCGTGTAGAGCTTCTCACGAATTTGCCGCTGCTGCGGCGTGTCGCCACTGGTCGGTTTGCGCGAGCAAAGCGCCACCATTTCGATACCCTGCCGCGTGACCTCAGGAGCGGTCAGGTGCCCCACGGGGGTCTTGTCCAGCAGGTCGCGGAGCGCCTGCGGCAGATCGGCAGATGTCTTCACGACGGTATCGCGAATAGTGGCATTGCGCATCGACCGGAATAGCGTATTTGCCTCATCGCAACTCTGCACCCGACCGCGCAGCGCTTCGGCCTCTTTCTTCCTCATGTCGATAGCCGATGCCGGCGAGCCACGTGGGACCACCAGGACGACGGGCCGCATCTGATATTCGAAGTTATTGCCCTCGACCTTGCCGTCGGAGAGGTCACCCGATGCTGCTCGCACCGCTCTGTCCGACACCATCAGACTGTCTTTAAAGCGACCTCGGACGAGACTGCCCCAGACCATCTCGGCCTTGATCCGGTTTCGCAGGGTCGCAGGACGAATGCCCCGGCTGTTCAGCATATGGGTGAGCTGGTCGGCCGACATCCGCATACGCTGGGCCATCGTCGCGTAGGACCCGTCAAGGTCGGCGCTGGTGGGATCGACGCCATACTTCTTGGCTTCCTTGATCTTGACCTTCTCGTCGATCAGTTCTTCGAGGACCTGCTTACGGTTGGCTTTCTGGTTGGACAGCGCCATCAGCCGCATGCGCTGGTCGACATCGAAATTGGTGATGGGTTCGCCATTGACCATCGCTGCCACTGATTGGGCCTGCACCGGTGTAACGCTAGTGGCGGCGGAAATGGCAACCGCAAAACTGAAAATCAGGAATGGCAGGCGAAGCGAAAAAGTCACCATATCGGGGTCTGATATGCTTTCCAGCTAAATGGTCGTCTGTCGAACTTGGAACATCGTGACCGAACGAACAGCGCGAGTTTAATAAACGCCGTTTCCGCCAGCACCGGCTGAAGTCTGTCCCAAAGTCCGCAGACCCAGTTGCAGCATGACAGCATGGCTAAGCTGTGGCGGAAGGCCGCTGGTGATCGATGAATACGAGTAGTTGGTGATGTAGTTCACGCCGAGGACGAAGCAGTCGTCGACATAGCCGAAGCCGACGGCGTAGGTGTCGATCGCGTTATTCTCGAGATTGAAGCGGGCGGCGCCGGTGGCGACCCAGTTGGATGCCACCTTGATCGAACCGGTCCCCAGAATACCGGAGCGACGATTGAGATAGCCAAGCTCGGGCTGCGGCGCGTAGTCGCCGTACATCATGCTGACCGACCAGCGATCGAAGTTGGCGCGCCCCTCGATTTCAAGCCGCTGAACGCTGCCGGTTGCTTCATCGAAGCGGGCCCGCGAACTGAACGTATAGGTCCGGTTCGGCGCATATGCGATGCTCGCGACATAATCCGATGCGGTTTTCTGCAGGCCGGAATCAACCGCTGTGTTGGTAGCGTCGGCCACCGCGAACGAGTTCAGGCCGAACAGGTGATAGGATTGGCCGAACATCGCCTTGACCGTGCCACCCTGGTCGAACTGCATCGTAGCTTGCACGCCCACATTGGCCCGTCCGCCGCCTTCCACGCGGTCATAGCCGGAGAACTTGTCGACGCTGAACAGGTTGCTGGTGTCGAAGATCATGCTCTGCGCATCTTCGTTCGGCAACCGTCCCGCATACTGCTCGTTGGGGCGGGCGATAATCTGCGCGATCGGCTCGATGGTGGTCGTTCCCCACGGCTGAACGTTGATGAACGGGTAACGATATTCGAGGCCGACAGTAGGCATCCAGCGGATGTCGTTGGTGTCGCCGGTCGGCAGAAAATTGGACACGCCGGGCTGATTGCTGATCGAAGCGTTGATCGCATCGGCGCGGATCGAAGCGAACGGCGTCCAGATCTGGCCGATCGAGTCCGTGAAAGAGCGCCGCCACTGCGCCTCGGCCGTTAGGCGAGAGTAGGTGCCAGGGATGCCGCGCAACAGGCAGGCATCGCGCAACTTCGCGGCTGGATCGGCCGATTGCAGGACCGTGGTCGCAGACATGCACGAGGCAATGTCCGTCATGCGAGGTCCGACAGGATTTGTCAGGGAATCAAACGCCGCCACGTCGCGCGTCAGGCTGGTGAAGTTGGTCTTATAGCTCACCTCGCCGCCGAGAATCGGACGGTTGAAGACATTCGAATAGTCGATCACGGGTGCGACAATCGGCACCTGCGACTGGTTACCCGACAGGCTCAGGTAATAGATCGCGCGCGCATCAAAATAGCTGCGATTGCCGACGCCGGTCAGGTAGAGCTGCGAGATTGCTTCGGTCGGCAGGCTTAGGAACGCGGCCATCGGATCGCGATACTGCGAAAGCCGGTAGTCGGTCAGGAACGCGTAGTCCGACAGCGCGACACCATCCCAGCCCCAGGACCAGCGGTCATTGATGGCGAACTGACCCTTGGTCTCGATGCCGCCGCGCAAGTCACGGTCGCCGGGCAGCCCCGCAAACGCCTTGGGGTCTTCCTGGCTGATGCCATAGGCCCGGATGCGATAAGCGCCGTCGATCAGGCGTTGCTCGAATTCTGCCTGCATCAGAACGCCCTGGCGCGTGGTGAAGCGCGGTGCGAAGGTCGCATCCATGTCGGGTGCGATGGCCCAATAGAACGGGATGCTGACGCCATAGCCAAGCTCCGTCGTATTGGAGAAGCCCGGCATCAGGAAGCCGCTCTTACGCTTGACGGTCGGGTCAGGCGTCGAGAAATACGGCAGATACGCCAACGGGACGCCGAAGAATTCCAGCTTGGCATCCTCGAAATACAGCATCTTATCGTTCTGGTCGTGAATGATGCGGGCACCCTTCACCTGCCAGAGCGGCGGCTTTTTCGGATTGTCGCGACATGCGGCGCAGGCGGTGTAAACGCCATTCTGGAAGACGGTGTAGTTGCCCTTGGTGCGATCGGCTCGGGTCGCGGCCATCCGGGTCTGATCAGGGGTATCGACACGGAGGGAGTCGACAAAGCCGTCGCGATAGTCGTCGCTCAGATCGAGCATGTTGGCATAGGTGATCTTGCCGTCAGCGTCGGTGAGACGAACATTGCCCTGAGCATGAAGCCGCTTGGTCTTCTGGTCATAGGTGACCTTGTCGGCCTCCAGCGACGTGCCGTTGTAGAAGATCTGGACGTTGCCGACGGCGGACACCTGCGAGTTGTTATAGTCGTAATCGACTTCGGTCGCCTGCACGAGCATCTGCCCATTGCTGCTGGCCGGTGGGGGCGGCGGCGTCGGACGCGTGTGCGGAGTGTTATAGGTGAAACCCTGCGCAGCCGCAGGCGTGCAGGTCAGATGGAGGCCTGCAATGCCCGAAATCAGGCTGACGGCGATGATCCATGCGGGCACGCGCGACCGATTGCTGCGCAACGGGGTGCGCGGCGTCACAGCAGTCAAATGCCCCTGGCGGGTGGCGACGTCTGCCACTACCCGTCCTCCTGATACAACAAGGCCAAAAAGCCGGTCAGACCACCCACGCAGACGGGCAGCCATGCGGCAGCGATCGGATGCATCAATTCGGCCTTGCTCAAATCTTCAGTTACCTTGGAAAGCACATAGAGCAGAAAGCCTGAGCCGACGCCACTCAAAACCATCTTCTGGACGCCACCAAATCGAAAGAACCGCAAGCTGACGGAAGCGGCCAGAAGCACCATGGCTACCAGCAAAAAGGGCTGAGCCACAAGCTTTTGATACTGCAAGCGATATCCGGCGCTGGCCAGCCCCGAATTTTCCGATGATTTGATGTAGGACGGTAGTTGCCAAAATGACACGGTTTCAGGCGTCGAAAAGCTGTTGCGGACCTGCGCAGGGGTCAGGCTGGTGGGCAAATTGAACGTGTCCTGAAGCACGGGAGCAGAATCAAGAGAGTACCTTCTTACCTCTCGAAACACCCAGTATCCTTGTTCCAGCCGCGCTTCCTTGGCCTCGATTCGTTCGACGAACCGATTGGCCGTGTCGAACCGGAACACGGTGAGGCCGGTCAGGCGCAATCCCTGCTGTTCGCTTCGGGCTGCATTGATGATGGCTTGTCCGTCGGCATTGATCTGATTGATCCAGAAGCCGGTGGCCTCTTGCAGGCCCCCTCCGGGAGCACTGCCGAAGAGCTCCGCTTCCATTTGCTTCGAGCGCTCGCGCAAATCAGCGGAAACGGGGTTGTAGATCGTCGTTGCCACAACTCCGAGCGCAAGCGCGCTTGCCAGCGCGGGCGCGATGAATTGCCAGGCGGAAACTCCCGCGGCGCGTGCGACCACCAGTTCAAGCCGGCGCGAAAGCGCGAGATAGCAGGTCATGGCTCCGATGAGGACGCAGAAGGGCGTCAGCTTTTCGAGGAGCTGTGGAACACGGAACAGCGAGGTCTGCGCCACCATGATCGCGGATGCTGAGACCAGGTTCGAAGTTCGGCGCACCATCTCGATGTAATCGACGAGGACCAGCAGAATGAAGATGCTGGCAAACACGCCGACCGCGGACACCAGGAAGCGTCCGGCAAAATATCGGCCGAGGGTGTTGATCAGCATGCTCATGTCGTGGCCGGACGTCCTATAAGACGAAGCAAGCGGGCGTTCGATCGATTGATGGCTTCAACCACTGCTGCCGGCGGTTCGATGACCACGCCACGCAGAATGATCCAGATGCTTCCGCCGATGGCGGCGAAAAGCATGAGATACTGAAATAGGGCAGCTATGGGTGACTTCACGGCCATGACTGAGCATGCAAATCCGATCATGCGAATGCCGAACACGGCAAGAACCGACGCGCCGATCGAAAAACTCCGGCTTTGACGGGTCGTGCGTGGAGTCCCCAGGAACGCAAAGGTAATCGCCGCGAATGCGAACGGATACAGCGGCGACATCAGACGGTCGTGAAGGTCGGCGAAGAATTGTCCGGGCAATTGCTTGTACATCGGATCTTCCGGATCCGGTGACATCAGCTCCCAAAGATAGCGTTCACGAATGCCGTAGGTGATGCCGCTGGTGCGATTCGAGAACTTCGACATGTCGAAGGCGTAGCGTTCGAACGACACGAGAATCGGGTCACGCTTGTTGGCCTCGAAACGCTCGAGATGACCGTCCTGCAAGACCAAGAACGAGCCTCGTTCGTTTTTCAGCACCGTGCCGCGGTCGGCCATGATGCTGACGCGCTCCTTCGGATCGCGGCTGTCATCGACGAAGACACCGGCGAGCACGCCGCCAGGTAGCCGCTCCCGAATTCGAATCGTCAGGTTCTGCTCGAGTTGCGAGAAGCGACCCGGCTGCAGAATATTGGCGAGGACGTCGGCGGTGATTTCCGCGTCCCATTGCTTGATCCGCCGCATCCCGTCAGGAGCAAGATAGGCGGCGATGAAAGCTACGCCGAGCGCCACCATGGCCGTCGCGATCAGAAACGGCCGGAACAGCCGAATGGGCGAAAGGCCGGCGGCATTCATGACGATGATTTCAGAGTCGGTCGCGAGCTTGTTGAGCGTATGCGACACCGCGATCATCAGGGCGATCGGCGCAATGATGAGGACGAGCGCAGGTATCACCAGACTGGTGATACCCAGAAACGTCATGATTGTCTGGCCCTGACTGGTCATCAGGTCGATGCCGCGCAGCGCCTGCGTAATCCAGATCACGCCCGTGAGGCTGACCAAGACGACCGCAAACGACGCGAGCGTCGTCCGGACAATGTACTTGTCGATGGATCCCATCGGGCAGAGCTATCCCCATCCTGTGTCTCAGGACCACGACATGACCCGGATTCGCAGACGAATCCCCCAACGGGCCGTGTCGGGATAAAGACACTACCAGATTATCGTCCCATACCACCGTCTTGTTCGGGCAACAAAATGGCTGTGCAGTGGCGCGCCCTGGGTATCGTTAACAACGTGTCGACAATCAAGGGTCTCAGGCGGCGGTGATCCGCAAGAGGCCGCGGAAGATGATAGGTCTTCGAATTGACCTTGACGGATCGGTTGTTGCAACCAAGAACGGTAGCCGCGCGTGTAAGGCACGCCGACGTGGCGGTTCATGCAAGCGGCAGTGGAGGAATGTATAATGCCTGTGGCCCCGAAGTTCGGCTTCGTCCCGTTTTCAACCGTCGCGCGCGGCCCTCTCGTCGTGTTTTGCGACGATACGTTGAAGCTCGGACCAGCGACGCGGAAGGCGCTGGGAAATGCGGCCGGAATCGTCAAGCGCGCGGCCGCTGCAAATCGCTTCAAGGCCAAGCTCGGCGCCGTACTCGATATTCTCGCGCCAGAGGGACTGCGGGCCGAGCGCCTCGTTGTGATCGGAATCGGCAAAGGCGATGGCCTTGCAGAGAAAGATTTGCTGAAACTGGGAGGCGTCGCGGGCGGCAAGGTCGGCGCATCCGATCGTGCGGCGACGGTGATGTGCGAATTGCCTTCTGGGGCGATGACGTCTGTTCAAGCCGCCTCGGTCGCGATTGGGATGCAACTGCGCGCCTACAAGTTCGATCGCTACAAGACCAAGAAGAAGGACAGCGAGAACGATGCGGGCCGGACCGAGGTCGCGATGGCGGTTGCTGACGTTGCGTCCGCCCGGAAAGCTTTTGCGCCCCAAAGCCACGTCGCTGACGGCGTGCTTCTGGCGCGCGAGTTGGTCAATGAGCCGCCGAATGTCCTGTTTCCGGTCGAGTTCGCCCGCCGGGCCAGCTTGCTGCGGAAGCTTGGTGTGACTGTCGAGGTGTTCGACGTCAAGGCGATGACGAAGCTCAAGATGGGCGCGCTGCTCGGGGTCGGGCAGGGATCGAGTCAGCCGAGCCGAATGGTTGTCATGCGATGGAATGGCGGCAAACGCGGCGATGCGCCGATTGCGTTCGTCGGCAAGGGCGTCTGCTTTGATACGGGCGGCATTTCGATCAAGCCGGCCGGCAACATGGAAGAGATGAAGGGCGATATGGGTGGGGCGGCCTGTGTTGTCGGGTTGATGCACGCGCTGGCCGCCAGGAAGGCCAAGGTCAATGCGGTCGGCGCCATCGGGCTCGTTGAGAACATGCCGGACGGCAATGCCCAGCGCCCCGGCGATATCGTCACCTCGATGTCGGGACAGACGATCGAGATCATCAACACCGACGCGGAGGGGCGTTTGGTGCTGGCGGATGTCCTTTGGTACGTCGCCACGAAGTTCAAGCCCAAGTGCATGGTCGACCTCGCAACACTGACCGGTGCCATCATGGTGGCGCTCGGCACCGAGTATGCCGGATTGTTCTCGAACAATGATCAACTCGCGCAGCGTTTGAGTGAGGCGGGGCAGGCAACGGGCGAGCGCGTTTGGCGGATGCCGCTCGGCCCCGAATACGACAAGCTGATCGATTCCCAGTTTGCCGATATGAAGAACACCGGCGGTCGGCACGGAGGATCGATCACGGCCGCTCAGTTCCTGCAGCGTTTCGTGGATGGGACACCATGGGCTCACCTCGATATCGCCGGAACAGCAATGGGCGCTCCGAAGACGGACATCAACCAGAGTTGGGGCTCCGGTTTCGGCGTCCGGTTGCTGGAACGGCTCGTAGCTGAGCATTACGAAGCAAAGCGATGACGGAAGTTCTATTCTATCACCTCATAAATATGAGCGTAGAGAGTGTCTTGCCGTCATTACTTGAGAAGTCGCTTCAGCGAGGTTGGCGGGCCGTGGTGCAGACGGCGTCGGAAGAGCGTGCTGAGGCCCTGGATGCACATCTGTGGACCTATCGTGAAGATTCATTCCTTCCGCACGTGACCTGGCGGACCGCTGACGCTCACGATCAGCCGATCGTCATCGCGGCCGCGGAGACCAATCCCAACGAGGCTCAAATCCGCTTCCTCGTTGATTGTGCGGGGCTTCCAACCGACGCCGAGCGCTACGAGCGGGTGGTGTTGATGTTCAACGGCGAAGATGACGAGGCCGTCGCCGGTGCGCGAACCGCCTGGAAGGACGGCAAGGCGCGGGGGTTCGACGTCACATATTGGCAAGCCGACGAGCGGGGACGGTGGCAGCGTCGGGAATAATATTGTTAAATATTTAACGATATAGGCAGCCGGTGTGATCCAAAGTGGCTGCAAGCTTCGTGCTTGTCATGGTGGTGCCGTAAATCAGTGGTCGACACTGTTTCGGATTGGGGTTCTTCGGATTTATCGTGCGAAGTTGTTCGTCCTCACAGCGTAATGTTTTGCTCGCCGTGGCCTTGATCGGTCCGCTCCTGGCCGGCTGCGCCGGGGCAAGCATGTCCGACGTTTTCTCCAGCGACCTGGTGTCCAAGGACGCTGAATGGTTCTCCCGGGCGGGTCGGGTCTTCAACAAGAACGTCTCGATCGAGACGCCACCGCTGACACCCAACAAGCCGGTGACGCCGGAAGATCTGATCTCGGCCGAGGGGCAGTGTCCGGGCATGACGGCGCCAACCGAGGCGAACGCGATGGCTGACGGACCTGGCGCGGCGCCGCAGGCATCAACCGGACATGTGGCGCTGGGCCACACGGAATGCGATGTGGCACGGGGCGCCGGCGCTCCGGACAATGTTAGTCTGTCGACCGGCCCTGGTGGCGAGCGCATTGCAGTCCTGACTTATGCGAAAGGTCCGCGCGCCGGAATCTATACGTTCCGGTCCGGCCGTCTGAGCTCTATCGAACGTGTGCCGGAGCCGGCGGCATCGCCAAAACCGACGCGGTCGCGTCCGGCCAAGAAGCGACACGCCACCTGACCCGGTTCACATCGTTCGATCGAGCGAGATCGCACGCGTGCAGTCAGACGGCTGCTCCTAGCTAAGTGATCGACTCTTCCAACTCGGCGGTGGCCGCGAGCCATTCATCTTCTGCCCGCTCCAGTGCGATCGCAGCAGCGCTGCGCGCCTTGCCGAGCTGGGCCGCCTGTTTGGGATCGCGCTGATACAAGTCGGGCAGCGCGAGTGCCGCATCCACTTTGGCAAGAATGTCCGTGATGCGTGCGATCTCAGTCTCCGCCTCCAGAACCCGTTGCCTCGGAGAGCTTCGCTTCTCCTGTCGTATGCGAGTAATCTTGTCCCGTCCGCGAACGTCGCGCGGGCGTTCGCGCGAGGACGCATCATGGCCTCCGCGCGCCGAGAGGACGATGCGGCGATAGCTGTCGAGGTCATCGTCGTAGTTCGAAACAGTGCGGTCCGCGACCACCCAGAGCCGTTCGGCGCAAGCCTCGATCAGATAGCGATCGTGTGAAACCATGATGACCGCGCCTGGAAATGCGTTGATGGCTTCGGCAAGAGCCGCGCGGCTGTCGATGTCCAGATGGTTGGTCGGTTCGTCGAGAATGATCATGTTCGGGGCGAAGAACGTCGCGAGGCCCAGCAGCAAACGCGCCTTTTCGCCACCCGACAGATTTTTAACCAGCGTATCGCCAGCCTTTCCTGAAAATCCGATGGCGCCGACGCGTGTGCGAACCTTGGATTCGGGCGCATCCGGCATCAGCCGGCGAACATGATCATAGGGCGATCCCATCAGATCGAGTTCATCGGTCTGATGCTGGGCGAAGTAGCCGATCGACAGTTTGTCGGCGCGGACCACCTTGCCGGAAAATGGCGACAGCTTGCCAGCCAGAAGCTTCACCAGCGTGGACTTGCCGTTGCCGTTGGCGCCGAGCAGCGCAATGCGATCGTCGTTGTCGATGCGCAACGTCACGCGATTCAGCACCGGTTTGTCGGGATCATAGCCGACGGCCACGCCATCAAGGGCAATGATCGGCGGCGACAGCGTTTTCTCAGGAGTGGGGAACGTGATCTCGTGAACGTCCTGCCTCACCAGTGCGGTGACCGGTTTCATGCGTTCCAGCATCTTGATGCGCGATTGGGCCTGGCGCGCTTTCGACGCTTTGGCCTTGAAGCGATCGACAAAGTCCTGCAGCCGCTGGCGCTGCTCCTGTTGTCGCTTGGCCTGCTTGGCATCCAGCATCTCGCGCTCCGCGCGCTGCGCCTCGAAAGACGAATAGCCGCCCTTGTAGAGCGTCAGCTTGCCGTGATCGAGATGCAGGATCTGATCGACCGAACTGTCGAGCAGGTCGCGGTCGTGGCTGATGACGATCACGGTGCGCGGATAATTGGCGAGGTGATCCTCGAGCCACAGTGTTCCCTCAAGATCGAGATAGTTGGTCGGTTCATCGAGCAGCAGCAGATCGGGAGCGGCAAACAATGTTGCCGCCAATGCTACGCGCATCCGCCAGCCGCCCGAGAACTCCTGACAGGCGCGCGCCTGGTCCGCCGTCGAAAAGCCGAGGCCGCTCAGGATGGCGGCCGCACGGGCCGCCGCCGAATGCGCATCGATATCGGCGAGCCGCGTTTGAATCTCCGCGATGCGAAGCGGATCCTGCGCGGTTTCGGCCTCGCGGAACAAGGAGTCGCGTTCGATGTCTGCCTTCAACACCACATTGAGAAGGCTTTCGGGGCCGTTCGGCGCTTCCTGGGCAAGGCTGCCGATGCGCCATCGCGGCGGCACTGAGATACTGCCGGCTTCAAGCGGCAGGTCGCCGCGGATGGCGTGAAAAAGGGTCGATTTGCCGACGCCGTTGCGGCCGACGAAGCCGACGCGCGCGCCCGGCACGATCTGCACCGTGCTCTGATCGATCAGGAGCCGTCCGGCGATCCGGACCGAAATGTTGTTCAGTGAGAGCATTCCGGCTTTTCACCGGAGACGGTGTTAAACGCAAGCGTCGACCGCTGGGGGTCTTGAGAATGCCGGATCAGCCGGATGAGCCGACCTCGATCCGCTGCTGATCTTCCTGTCGCTGCATGGCCGCGAGCAGGGACTGCAGGCGAGGAGGAATATCCGATAGTTCCGTGGAAATGGTCCCCAGCAGCTTTTCGCCGATGGCACGGCGAATTGACGCGCTCGTCGCGCGGTCGAGGGAGTCGCCGCGGTCGTTGGTCGATTGATCCGCCATCTCCGGTTCCATTCGCCTTATTCAGATAAGAGACGATGGGATAAGCGAAATATGTCACAATAGTTTCATCTCTCGCCGGCCGGTTGCTCTTTTAGTAAAAATTGACTGAATAGCAATCCGTCCTGCAACTCTGCGCAAGGAAACCCGGCGGCTGGGCCGCCGGGCCGCTTGTCTCAAGTGTCGTCAGTAGCAGCGGTTCACCCACCGCCACCGCGGACCATGGGAGGTCGGGACCAGCCGACGCACCATGCAGCCATCGCCCGCATAGTAGACCGGACTGCCGACGTAAATTCGAGGTCCGTGGAAGCGATGGATGTGGCCGTGAAAGCCGTGATGATGATGAAAGCCATGGTGATGATGGCCGAAACCACCGGCGGAAGCGGTGCCAGGGACGAGCGCTGCGGCGCTCAGCGATGCAGCGGCGACGAAGGCCAGGGCGAACTTCTTCAACATTGTCTTCTCCTGTTGCAGGGGACGCGGAATGCGTCGTCGTGGATATCGAGACATTCTCGAAGGCGTCGTGCCTGCAGATGGGTCGCGTCCCCGGCGGGCTCCGTTCAGGGAGGGACGGCAGCAGTGTGATCTAGCGCACGCAAGGGTTCGCGGCCGAGATCGCCGGGATGGATGGAATGCTGGCCGGAAATGTCACCTTGCCCGGAAAGAATGACGTCGATATAAGCCCCGCAACTTCCCTCCATGTTGTTGCAAGGACGAAGACATATGGCGATTGAACGGACCTTTTCGATCATCAAGCCCGACGCCACCGAGCGTAATCTGACCGGCGCGATCAATGCGCTGATCGAGAAGGCAGGGCTTCGGATCGTCGGCCAAAAGCGTATTCGCATGACGCGCGAGCAGGCCCAGACGTTCTACGCCGTGCATAAAGAGCGCCCGTTTTTCGGGGAGCTGGTCGACTTCATGACCTCCGGACCCGTGGTGGTCCAGGTGCTGGAAGGTGAGGGCGCCATCGCCAAGTATCGCGAAGTGATGGGCGCGACCGATCCGTCCAAGGCCGCCGAAGGCACCATCCGCAAGCTTCACGCCAAGTCGATCGGCGAGAACTCGGTGCATGGTTCCGATGCCGCGGAGACCGCCGCGATTGAAATCGCGCAGTTCTTCTCGGGAAATGAGATCGTCGGCTGAGCGCACTCGCGCATCTCTGAGCCAGCGAGTTTTGACAGGTGAAGCAGCCTTCGGCATTTTCTGCCGAAGGCTGCTATCTTCTATGATCCGACAGTCCGCTTGCGGTCTGTTTCAGCCAATCACTGCTGGTGAATTTGCAACTCAAGCCGTGCCTTGCGGCTTGACCTCAACAAAAGCCAGGTGGGGGATGATCCCGGCGGGTTGAGCCTTGGGGCACGAACGTTGCGTCCGATGGCGCGATGATGACGATGCAGATCTGCATCTGGTGATCGGCGAAAGGGTTGGCGGTGGATTGGATCCTGCAAATCTTTGATCCTTCGACACTCGGCGCGATCGTCACCGATTTTGAGAAGGAAGCGCACGATCCGGCGTTCTGGATCGCCGTCGGCCAGATCATCTGGATCGATATTCTACTGTCAGGCGACAACGCTCTGGTGATCGCGCTGGCCTGCCGCGGGCTGCAGGAGCGGCAGCGATTTTGGGGCATGATCCTCGGCGCAGGCGCCGCGGTTCTGATGCGGGTCATCTTCACCGGCATCGTGGCGACGCTGATGGTGTTGCCCTATCTGAAATTGATCGGCGGATTGGCACTGCTGGTGATCGCGGCCAAACTGCTGGTCCCGGATGATGAAGACGAGGGCGAAGGCATCAAGGCTGCCGCGAGCCTGATTGGCGCGATTCAGATCATTGTGGTCGCCGACGTTGTCATGAGCCTGGACAATGTGATCGCCATCGCAGCGGCGGCGAAAGGCAACGCCGCGCTACTGATCTTCGGGCTCGCCGTCAGCATTCCGCTGATTATCGCCGGCGCCGCCATAATCATGGCTTTGCTGACGCGGTTTCCGGCGCTGGTCTGGGCCGGCGCGGCGTTGCTCGGCTGGATCGCGGGCAATGTTATCGCCACCGATCGGGGACTGCATTCGACACTGACGCAGATTCTCGCAGGCGCGGTGTCGCTGAAGATCGATATGGCGTTCCGCGGCCAGGCTGGCTCCCATTTCGAGTTCAAGAGTGAACTCGCGGAGATCGCATGCGGCCTGATCGGAATCGTGATCGTTCTGGTCCTCGGCTCGATCTGGCGGCGCCGCAAGCTCGAACGGCTCGCGGTCGGCGAACGGAAGGACCTGCCGTCCAGCGCCGAGTAGCTGCCTGCTGCGGCGTTCGACAGCGCGTAGGGCTTCAGAAAAAGCGTCGCTCGCGGGCTTTGACCACGCGGACCAGCGTCGTGTTGACGGGCGTCGGCACGCCGAGCGGTGCGCCAAGCCGCGGAATGGAGCCGTTGATCGCATCGATCTCGCAGCGGCGGCCCGCCTCATAGTCCAGCAGCATTGACGGCTTGGCATGGGGGATCTTGCCACCGAGCTTGCGGATGTGTTCGATCGGATCTCCGACGTCGAGCCGGATGCCGGAAGCTTTGGCAACGGCCACTGCTTCTTCCGCGCAGCCCCGCGCCACCGGCCACGCATCGGCGTCCGCCATGACTTCGCCAATCGTCAGCCCGGTCGTACAGCAGGTTGCCGAAAAGGTGACGTTCATGATCAACTTTTCCCAGACCATGCGGTGGATATCGTCGAACAGCGTGACCTTGAAGCCAGACGATTCCCAGACCGCCGCCGAAGCCCGCAGGCGCGATTGCGGCAGACCGGCGAATGCGCCGAAGCGGATCATCTCCATGCCATTGTGATGGACATGGCCGGGAGCGCGGATCGAGGCGCCGAAGCCGCCGACCACGCCGACCGCGAGGCGATCGGGACCAACGATCGGTGCAGCGATTTCGGGTGAGCCGAGTCCATTCTGAATTGATTGCACCACGGTGTCATGGCCGAGCAGGGGCCGGCTTGCGCGCGCCGCGGCTTCGACATCGAAAGCTTTGGTGGCGATGATCACGAGATCGCAGACGCCGATGCCATCGGTCGTGGTGGAGGCGTGCAGGCGAACGGTGCGGTCGCCGCTGGCGCCTTCGCAGCGCAAGCCGTTGGCCGCCATCGCCGCGGCGTGGTCGGGCCATAGCGTGACGGCATAAACCTCGTGGCCTGCATCGGCCATCAGCGCGGCGTAGACCGATCCCATCGCGCCGCATCCGACAATCGCAACCTTCGCCATTCTATTGTCCTTGCTGGTTCGAAGGGAATCGCCTGCGGTTCAGATGACCGCTGGCGAGATCAGCGTATCGTCGGGACTGCCATCCGCCGTGGTTCTGCAAACATCCCCGTCGATCCGTGTGCTGCCCCCGGCGACCAGACGCAAAGCATCCGGATAGATCCGATGCTCGACCTCCAGCACTCGCGCAGCGAGCGTCTCAGGCGTGTCGTCGTCGCGCACGGCGACGGCGCCTTGCATGATGATCGGGCCAGCGTCGGTTTCCGGCGTTACGAAATGCACGGTGGCTCCGGAAATCTTGACGCCGGCGCGCAGCGCCTGGCCGTGCGGATCGAGACCGCGGAACGAAGGCAGCAGAGATGGATGAATGTTGATCATCCGGCCGGACCATCGGTTGACGAATTCCGTCGTCAGGATGCGCATGAAGCCGCCGAGGCAGACCAGGTCGATCCGGTGCTCGTCGAGTGCGGTCTGCAGCGCGGCTTCAAAGGCGGCGCGGTCCTTGCCGAAGGGCGCGCTGTCGATCACCAGCGTCGCAACTCCGGCGGCTTTCGCCTTCGCCAGGCCGGCGGCCTCCGGCTTATTGGACAGGACAACGGCGATTTCGGCGGGAAAGTCCGGTTCTGATGCCGCCTTGATCAGCGCGGCCATGTTGGAGCCGCGGCCTGAAATCAGAATGGCAACGCGTCGTTTCACAGCGGCTACCATGAGAGATTGAGGTGCCCGTCATAGACGACGCGCTCACCGTCGCCGCTCTCGACAACATCGCCGAGCTGGACGACGGTTTCGCCGCTGGCCCGGAAGCTGTCCATGACGGCACCCGCAGCGTCAGGTGCGGCAATGACGATCATGCCGATGCCGCAGTTGAACGTGCGCAGCAATTCCAGTTCGGCGATGTCGCCGACCTGCGCCAGCCACCTGAAGACGGGCAGCACCGGCAATTCGGCGAGATCGATGCGCACGCCGAGCTGTTTTGGCAAGACGCGCGGAATGTTGTCGGTAAAGCCGCCCCCGGTGATATGAGCCAATCCCTTGACGCCGCCGACGTCGCGGATCGCGCGAAGGCAGGATTTGACGTAAAGCCGCGTCGGGGTCAGCAGCGCGGCGCCGAGCGTCAATACCGGTGCGAACGGGGCCGGAGCCTCAAAGCCGAGGCCCGATTTCTCAACGATCTTGCGCACCAGCGAGAAGCCGTTGGAGTGAACGCCGGAGGACGCCAGCCCGATCACCACATCGCCGGCGGCAATGTCGCGCCCCGGCAGCAGCGTGCCGCGTTCCGCAGCTCCAACGGCAAAGCCGGCGAGGTCATAGTCGCCGTCCTTGTACAGGCCCGGCATTTCCGCGGTCTCGCCCCCGATCAGCGCACAGCCAGACTCCCGGCAGCCCTCGGCGATGCCGGCGACGATCGCCGCCGCGGCGTCGGGATCAAGCTTGCCGCAGGCGAAGTAGTCGAGGAAGAACAGCGGCTCGGCGCCCTGCACAACGAGGTCGTTCACCGACATCGCCACCAGATCGATGCCGATGCCGCCATGGATGCCGGTCTCGATGGCGATCTTGACCTTGGTGCCGACGCCGTCGGTCGCGGCAACCAGGACCGGGTCTTTGAACCCGGCGGCCTTGAGGTCGAACAAGCCGCCAAAACCGCCGATCTCGGCATCGGCGCCGGCGCGCGCGGTGGCTCGGACCATTGGCTTGATCAGGTCGACCAGCCGGTTGCCGGCGTCGATATCGACGCCGGCGTCGGCGTAGGTCAGCCCCTTCCTTTGATCGGTCATGTGTCAATCTGTCCTGGCGGTTCCGCGGTGCATCGGTACGGTGCGGCGGGGAAAACGAGGATTTCAACGGTGGTTACGTCGAATTCTTGCCGTGCGCAATGGTTCGGCAAGCTACGGCTGCATATACTGTGCACAGACGTGCAACGACCATAACCGATTGCCGCCGTGGCGGCTCCAACTCCTTGTCGAGACTGGCAAAAGCCCGGAACGCCCCGTGAGCATCCCCAACATCATCACGCTCATCCGCATTCTGTTGGTTCCGGTGATTGTCTGGGCCATCGCCTCCGGACAAATGAAGATCGCATTCGGGATTTTCATTGTGGCGGGTGTGAGCGATGCCGTCGATGGGTTCTTGGCCAAGCGCTTCAACATGGCCAGCGAACTCGGCGCGTTGCTCGATCCGCTGGCGGACAAGGCACTTCTTGTCTCGATCTATGTGGCGCTCGGCATCTGGGGCGCGTTTCCGCGCTGGATCGTCATTCTCGTGGTCTCACGGGACATCATGATCGTTGGCGCCGTGATTATTTCATGGTTGTTCGGCAAGCCGATGCCAATGAAGCCGTTGATGATCTCGAAGCTGAACACCTTTGCCCAGGTGGCCCTGGCCGCGCTGGTGCTGGCGGCGCTCGGATTCAATTTCGGCTCTGCGCCATATGAGTTGATCCTGATGACGTGCGTCACCGTCCTTACGTTGCTATCAGTGGCCTTTTATATGGTGGAATGGGTGCGTCATATGAGCACCATCGAACCGAGCGGCTAACGGCGTTTGTGCCGGCGCCGCCGGAACGGAGTTAGTGCGTGTCAGTCAGTGCCCCACCGCGTCAGCTTGCGTTTGCCTTGCCGCATGCCGAGAGTCTGTCGCGCGATGATTTTCTGGACGGTCCCTGCAATGCCGCGGGGTTGGCGCTGATCGACAGTTGGCCCGATTGGCCGAGCCGCGTCATGATGCTGGTCGGCGCGGAAGGTTCGGGCAAAAGCCATCTTGCGGCGATCTGGGCGAGCGAGGCGGGCGCGCGGGCGACCGCTGCTCACGCCTTGACGGCCGCAACGGTGCCGGCCGAACTCGCGACGGGCGCGCTGGTGGTCGAGGATCTCGATCCGACAACAATCGACGAGCGGGCGCTCTTTCACCTGCTCAATCTTGCCCGCGAGCAAGAAGCTTTCGTGCTGCTGACGGGGCGTCAGCCGCCGGCGGCGTTCGATATCGGACTGCGCGATCTGCGCTCGAGACTTCGTGCGCTGCCGGTCGTTACGCTGACCCAACCCGACGATGGGATGTTTCGTGCGCTGATCGTCAAATTCGGCATGGACCGGCAGATCCAGCTTGACGAGGCGACGGTCAGTTATCTGGCGAGCCGTATCGAGCGATCCTTTGTCGCGGCCAGGCGCGCCGTCGAGCGGCTCGATACGGAGTCGTTGCGGCTGGGACGGCCGATCACGCGGGCGCTCGCAGCCGATGTGCTGCGGCAGAGCGGGGGGCCGTCAGACGAGTAGCCCGCAGTTGAGCGGACAACTGAGACGAGATGTCTCGCTTGATCAGGGAACGGCTTATGTGACGGCGCTTGATCCCAGTCGATCCATGTCATTGAATTGTCATGTCGATGGAACATGGTCGGCGCGGGCGGCGGATTGCCCCGTTGGATTTGGATATCGGTCGATGGACGCCACACAAGCCGTTGTAATAAAAGAAGAAAGCTCACATTCTGAAGCGCTGCCCTCGATCGCCTCCAGTCCCGAACGCTACATCAATCGGGAGCTGTCCTGGCTGCATTTCAATCGTCGGGTATTGGAAGAGTCGGTCAATACCGGCCATCCGCTCCTTGAGCGCGTTCGTTTTCTCTCGATTTCCGCCAACAACCTTGATGAATTCTTTATGGTCCGCGTGGCCGGCATCAAGGCGCAGGTGCGCGAAGGCATTCTCGAACGCAGCCCCGACGGACTGACGCCGGCCGAACAACTCGGGGTCATCAACGAGACCGTATCGCGCCTGGCGATCGATCAGCAGGCGATCTGGCGCGATTTGCGCGCAAGCCTCACCGAGGTCGGTATCGTCCTGGTTGACGGCAAGGATGCAACGAAGACCGAGCGCGCCTGGGTCGAGGATCATTTCCTGCACAACATCTTTCCATTATTGACGCCGCTCGCGATCGATCCGGCGCATCCGTTCCCGTTCATTCCGAGCCTTGGCTTCACTGTGGCGCTGCACCTCGTGCGTGTCGCCGACGGCAAGCCGATGAACGCGTTGATCCGCATGCCGAGCAAGATCGATCGCTTCATCCGCCTGCCGCAGAACGGCAAGGATGCATCCGTTCGGCTCATGACACTGGAGCAGGCCACCGGCCTCTTCATCGCGCGGCTTTTCCCGGGTTATGTCGTGAAGGGGCAGGGCGCATTTCGCGTTCTGCGCGACAGCGAACTGGAAATCGAGGAAGAGGCCGAAGACCTGGTGCGGTTGTTCGAAACCGCCCTGAAGCGACGTCGGCGCGGGTCGGTGATCCGGTTGGAAGTCGAAGCAACCATGCCGGAAGAGCTGCGCGCTTTCGTGCAGCGCGCGCTCGCGACCGCCGACGACGAAGTATTGCTGGTCGACGGCGTGCTGGCGATGAATGAGCTGTCGCAACTGACCCGTCTCGATCGCCCCGATTTGGAATTCGTGCCATATGTGCCCCGCCATCCGGAGCGCGTGCGCGATCACGGCGGCGACATCTTCGCGGCGATCCGGCAGAAGGATCTGATCGTCCACCATCCTTATGAATCGTTCGACGTCGTCGTGCAGTTCTTACAGCAGGCGGCGCGCGATCCCGATGTGGTTGCGATCAAGCAGACATTGTATCGCACCTCGCGCGACTCGCCGATCGTGCGCGCGCTGGTCGAAGCGGCCGAAGCGGGTAAATCGGTAACCGCGCTGGTCGAACTGAAGGCGCGGTTCGACGAAGAAGCTAACATCCGCTGGGCGCGCGATCTCGAGCGTGCCGGCGTGCAGGTCGTTTATGGCTTCCTCGAACTGAAGACGCACGCGAAACTGTCGCTGGTGGTGAGGCGCGAGGCCGGTAGCCTCACGACTTATGTGCACACCGGCACCGGCAACTATCATCCGGTGACCGCGCGCATCTACACCGACCTTTCCTATTTCACATCGGACCCGATTATCGGCCGCGATGTGGCGCGCGTATTCAATTATATCACCGGCTATGCCGAACCGAGTGACATCGAGAAAATGGCGGTATCGCCGCTGACGCTGCGCAAGCGCATTCTCGATCATATCCAGGGCGAGATCGCATTCGCGCGGCAAGGCAAGCCGTCGGCTATCTGGATGAAGATGAATGCGCTGGTCGATCCTGAGATCATCGATGCGCTCTATGCGGCCTCGCAGGCCGGCGTCCCGATCGAACTCGTAGTGCGCGGCATCTGCTGCCTGCGGCCCGGCGTCGCCAGCCTGTCTGACAACATCCGCGTGAAATCGATCATCGGCCGATTCCTCGAGCATGGCCGAATCTATTGTTTCGGCATGGGCTATGCGATGCCGGGACCGAAAGCCGCTGTGTATATTTCATCGGCCGACATGATGCCGCGGAACCTCGACCGGCGTGTCGAAGTGCTGTGCCCGCTGCAAAATCCCACGGTGCATCAGCAGGTTCTCGAGCAGATCATGGTCGCGAATCTGAAGGACAACGAGCAGAGCTGGCAGTTATTGCCGGATGGATCGTCAACGCGTATGAAAGCGGCGAAGGGTGAGGAGCCCTTTAACCTGCACAATTACTTCATGACCAATCCGAGTTTGTCTGGCCGTGGAAAGTCACTCAAGGAATCGTCGCCGCGCCGGCTTACGCGCAAATCGGAACGGCAAGCATCCTCTTAGAGGACCCGCCGCGTGAAGGTGCGAAATGGTAAGCGCGCATCCAGCGTGGCGGTCATCGACATCGGCTCGAACTCCGTTCGTCTCGTGGTCTATGAATCACTGGCGCGCAATCTCGTTTCGATCTTCAACGAGAAGGCGCTGTGCGGACTTGGCCGCGAGGTGCAGACCACGGGCCTTCTTGCAGCCGACGCAGTCACCAAAGCTCTGAACGCGCTTCGGCGTTTTCGCGCGCTGTGCAAGTTGATGAAGGTCGGACGCGTTCATGCGGTTGCCACCGCGGCCTGTCGCGACGCGCGTAACGGCCCCGAGTTCATCGCGCATGCCGAGCGCATCTGCGGCGTTCCGATCACCATTCTTTCCGGCAAACGCGAAGCGCAGCTTTCGGCGCTTGGTGTTGTGTCGGGCGTCTACAAGCCCAACGGCATTGTCGGCGATCTTGGCGGCGGATCGTTGGAGCTCACCGACATCCGCGGCAATCGTCTGCGCACGGGCATGACGCTGCCGCTTGGCAGCCTGGCTCTGCAGGACGCATCGCAGAAGTCGCTCAAGCGTGCCGACCGTATCGTGCGCGATGAGCTGGCGCGCGCGCCGCAACTCGTCGCCGGCAAGGATCGCACGTTCTATGCCGTAGGCGGCACCTGGCGTGCGCTGGCGCGCATCCACATCATTCAAAGCGGCTATCCGCTGAAGGTGATGCACGGCTATTCGATTCCGGCGGACGAAGCCTTATCATTCGTGCGCCGTCTGCGCCGCTTCGCGGCGGCGAACGTGCTGGCCGATATCGAGGTTGTTGCCGACGCACGCCAGCCGCTGTTGGCATATGCGGCGCTTGTGCTCGAGCACATCATCCGCATCGCCAAGCCCAAGACCATCGTGTTCTCGACATATGGAGTCCGCGAAGGTCTGCTCTACGAGATGCTGCCGCCGGCCGAGCGCGCGCGCGACGGTCTCGAATGCGCGGCGCAGACCTTGAACGAGCTGCTGTCGCGTTCGGCGCGCCATGCGCAGGAATTGATTGCGTGGACCGATCGCTTCGTGAAAATCGCCAAGCTGTCGGAGACGCCGGAGGAGCGGAGGCTGCGTCACGTCGCCTGCCTTCTCTCCGATATCGGCTGGCGCGTCCATCCGGACTATCGCGGCGAACAGACGTTCAATCTCGTCTGTCACGGCAACTTCGGCGCGATGACGCATCAAGGCCGGGCATTTGTCGCGCTTGCAGTATTCTATCGTTACGCCGGGCTGCGCGAGGAAAACGAGTCGCCGCCACTGGTGCGCGCGCTGGTCACGCCGGCGATGCTGGAACGCGCGCGCATTCTCGGCGCCGCATTCCGTGTCGCGCATCTGATTTCGGCGGCGCGGCCCGGCGTGTTGCCGGCGACGCATTTCCGCAGCAAGGGACGCAAGCTGTTCCTGATCTTCGAGCATCGCATGGTGGATCTGGTGGCGGACCGCGCCGGCGGCCGCTTCAAGCAGCTCGCCAAGCTGGTCGGACGGTCCGGCGGCATCGTGCGGAAATAGCCCCGCCGCGCAGCTCAAAATCGCCCGGGATTCCTGCGGCGATACAGTGACCGTTTCTGGGCTAGATTAGGGCGCCCTGAAAGACGGGATTCAGGGGCGATCGACCCGGATGACCCGACCTTTTTCCATTGCCAGCGCCAGCCGGCCATGCTTGAGGGCGAGGGCGGCGTCCCCGAACAGTTCGCGTCGCCAGCCCTTGAGCGCGCCGACGTCGGCGTGGTCATCGGCGGCGATCTGCTCGAGGTCATCGACCGTGGCGATCACCTTGCTGGCGACCGCGTAGCGCTCGGAGGTCATCCGCAGCAGCACCTTGAGCAGTTCGACGGTGGCGGAGCCATTGCCGTGGTGACGGGGCTTGTCGAGCTTGGGCAGGTGGTGCGGATCGCGGCCGAGGCCGCGCTGCACCGCCGCGAGGATGTCGGCGCCCCATTTCGAGCGCTCGAACCCTTTCGGCAGCGAGCGCAGGTTGGCCAGCCGCTCGAGGCTGGTGGGGGCATGGGTGGCGATGTCGCCGATGGCGTCGTCCTTCAGGATGCGGGAGCGCGGCACGTTGCGGCTCTGTGCCTCGCTCTCGCGCCAGGCGGCGACTTCCATCAGCACGGCCAGTTCCTTCGGCTTGCGGACCCGGCTTTTCAGCCGCTCCCAGGCGCGGGCCGGATCGCAGTCGTAGGTTTTCGGCGAGGTCAGGATCTCCATCTCCTCGCTGACCCAGTCGCTGCGGCCGCGCTTCTTGAGATCGGCATCGAGCGCGATGAAGACTTCGCGCAGATGGGTGACGTCGCCTTCGGCGTAGCGGATCTGCGCCTCAGACAACGGACGCAGCGACCAGTCGGTGAAGCGGTGGGTCTTGTCGGGCCGGTGGCCTGTGATCCGCTCGACCAACTGGTCGTAGGCGATACTGTCGCCATAGCCCAGCACCATGGCCGCGACCTGGGTATCGAACACCGGATGCGGAACGATGCCGGCGAGATGCCAGACGATTTCGATATCCTGACGGGCGGCGTGGAAGACTTTCAGCACCGTCTCGTTGGCCATCAGCGCGAAGAACGGCGCGAGGTCGATGCCCTCGGCCAGCGCATCGACCACGGCCGATTCCTCGGCGCTGGCCATCTGCAGCACGCAGAGCTGGGGGAAATAGGTGGTTTCCCGCAGAAATTCGGTGTCGACGGTGATGAAGGGGTGGCGGGCGAGGCGGTCGCAGAGGGCGGCGAGCTCAGTGGTGGTGGTGATCAGGTCCATCGGCGGTGAATAACGCGTCTTGGTGCGGTTGTCGCCCCGCTTTCGGCGCGGAACAGGCTTGTTCTAGACCGGTTCTATACCGGCCGCGACAGGTTCCGCCGAGCCGTCCACTACGGTTGCCGGGCCTCCCGCGCTCGGGTAAACCGTGGCCTCCTGCCGGGTTGCTTAAGCCTCGCGATTCCGCATCCTCTGACGTATTTTTGGGAATTCCATGCACCGTTATCGCTCCCATACCTGCGGCGCGTTGCGCGACGCCAATATCGACCAGACCGTTCGGCTGTCGGGCTGGTGTCACCGCATCCGCGACCATGGTGGCTTGCTCTTCATCGATCTGCGCGACCATTACGGCCTGACCCAGTGCGTCGCGGATCCGGATTCGCCGGCGTTCAAGGACGCCGAGCGGCTGCGCGCGGAATGGGTGGTGCGGATCGACGGCAAGGTGCGCCGGCGCCCCGAGGGCACCGACAATCCGGACCTGCCGACCGGCGCGGTCGAGGTCTTCATCAACGAGATCGAGGTGCTGGGCGAGGCCGCCGAGCTGCCGCTGCCGGTGTTCGGCGAACTGGAATATCCGGAAGATACCCGGCTGAAGTACCGCTTCCTCGACCTGCGCCGCGAGAAGCTGCACCAGAACATCATGACCCGCGGCGCGATCATCGATTCCATGCGCAAGCGGATGAAGGAGCAGGGCTTCTTCGAATTCCAGACCCCGATCCTCACCGCATCGTCGCCGGAAGGCGCGCGCGACTTCCTGGTGCCGAGCCGCATCCATCCCGGCAAGTTCTACGCGCTGCCGCAGGCGCCGCAGCAGTACAAGCAACTCTTGATGATGTCCGGCTTCGATCGCTATTTCCAGATCGCGCCGTGCTTCCGCGACGAGGACCCGCGCGCCGACCGCCTGCCGGGCGAGTTCTATCAGCTCGACGTCGAGATGAGCTTCGTCACCCAGGACGATGTGTTCGCGGCGATCGAGCCGGTGATCACCGGCGTGTTCGAGGATTTCGCCAAGGGCAAGAAGGTCACCAAGAACTGGCCGCGCATTCCGTTCGCGGATGCCATCCGCAAATACGGCACCGACAAGCCGGACCTGCGCAATCCGTTGGAGATGCAGGACGTCTCCGAGCACTTCCGCGGCTCCGGCTTCAAAGTGTTCGCGCGGATGCTGGAGGACGGCAAGAACCAGGTCTGGGCCATTCCAGGTCCCGGCGGCGGCTCGCGCGCGTTCTGCGATCGCATGAACTCGTGGGCGCAAGGCGAGGGCCAGCCCGGCCTCGGCTACATCATGTGGCGCGAGGGAGGTGAGGGTGCAGGCCCGCTCGCCAACAACATCGGCGCGGAGCGCACCGAAGCCATTCGCGCGCAGCTTGGCCTCAAGGCCGGCGATGCCGCGTTCTTCGTCGCCGGCGATCCGGCAAAATTCTGGAAGTTCGCGGGGCTCGCGCGCACCAAGGTCGGCGAGGAATTGAATCTGATCGACAAGGATCAGTTCGCGCTGGCGTGGATCGTCGACTTCCCGATGTACGAATACAACGAGGAAGACAAGAAGGTCGACTTCTCGCACAACCCGTTCTCGATGCCGCAGGGCGGCCTCGAGGCGCTGACCACGCAGGACCCGCTGACCATCAAGGCGTTCCAGTACGACATCGCCTGCAACGGCTACGAGATCGCGTCGGGCGGTATCCGTAATCACAAGCCGGAAGCCATGGTGAAGGCGTTCGAGATCGCCGGCTACGGCGAGGAAACCGTGATCGAGCGCTTCGGCGGCATGTATCGCGCGTTCCAGTACGGTGCGCCGCCGCATGGCGGCATGGCGGCCGGCGTCGACCGCATCGTCATGCTGTTGTGCGGCACCACCAACCTGCGCGAGATTTCGCTGTTCCCGATGAACCAGCGCGCCGAAGACCTGCTGATGGGCGCGCCGTCCGACGTCACGCCGAAGCAGCTTCGCGAATTGCATATCCGGCTCAATCTGCCGGAGAAGTGAGGGCGTGATTTTGGGGAGGGCGTTCGTCATCCTGATTTCCTGACCGGGATTTTTCGGACAGGTTTGCAATACGAAGATCGTCGTCCCCGCGAAGGTGGGGACCCATACGCCGCAGCAGTTCGGCTTTATCACTCAAGGCGAGGTTATTTCTTGATAACTGCGGCCAGGGGTTCTGGGTCCCCGCCTTCGCGGGGACGACGCCGGAGATGGTTGAGACGGACGTGCAAGCGGAGGCGAGGGTAAGGTGACGACACAGAGTTCTGACGATCTGAAATCGGCGGCCCTCGCATTCCATCAACTGCCGCGTCCCGGAAAACTCGAGATCCAGGCGACCAAGCCGCTCGCCAACCAGCGCGATCTGGCGCTGGCCTATAGCCCCGGCGTCGCGGCGGCGTGCGAAGCCATTGCCGCCGATCCGCTGGAAGCCGCCAACCTCACCACCCGCGCCAATCTCGTCGCCGTCGTCTCCAACGGCACCGCGGTGCTCGGCCTCGGCAATATCGGCCCGCTGGCGTCGAAGCCGGTGATGGAAGGCAAGGCGGTGCTATTCAAGAAGTTCGCCGGCATCGACGTGTTCGACATCGAGATCGCGGCCAACACCATCGAACGCGTGGTGGAGACGGTGGCGGCGCTGGAGCCGACCTTCGGCGGCATCAACCTGGAAGATATCCGCGGCCCGGACTGCTTCGAGATCGAGGCGCAGCTCAAGGCGCGCATGAACATTCCGGTGTTTCATGACGACCAGCACGGCACCGCGATCATCGTCGGCGCCGCGGTCACCAACGCGCTGCTGCTCAACGGCAAGAAGCTCGCCGACTGCAAGATCGTCGGCACCGGCGCCGGCGCGGCGGCGATCGCCTGCCTCAACCTGCTGGTGGCGCTCGGCGCGCAACGCAAGAACATCTGGGTCTGCGATCTCGACGGCCTCGTCTATGACGGCCGCAACGAGCAGATGGACCGCTGGAAGGCGGTCTACGCGCAGAAGACCGACAAGCGCACGCTGGATGACGTGATCGACGACGCCGACATCTTCCTCGGCGTCTCCGGCCCCAACGTGCTGAAACCCGAGATGGTCAAGCGCATGGCGGACAAGCCGCTGGTGCTGGCGCTCGCCAATCCGACGCCGGAGATCATGCCGGACGAGGCGCGCAAGGCGCGGCCGGACGCGATGATCTGCACCGGCCGCTCGGACTTTCCCAATCAGGTGAACAACGTTCTCTGCTTCCCCTTCATCTTCCGCGGCGCGCTCGATGTCGGCGCCACCGCGATCAACGAGGCGATGAAGCGCGCGGCGGTCGACGCCATCGCGCAGCTGGCGCGCGAGGCGCCGTCCGACGCGGCCGTCTCCGGCGTGGACGGCGCGGAGGTGCACGGCTTCGGTCCGGGCTCGCTGATCCCGTCGCCCTTCGATCCGCGCCTGATCCTGCGCATCGCGCCGGCGGTGGCCAAGGCGGCGATGGACTCCGGCGTCGCGACGCGGCCGATCATCGACTTCGAGCAGTATCGCGAGCGGCTCGAACGTTTCACCTTCCGCTCCGGCCTGATCATGAAGCCGGTGTTCAGCAAGGCGCGCACGCAGCCGGTGCGCGTGATCTACGCCGAAGGCGAGGATCAGCGCGTGCTGCGCGCGACGCAAGCGGTGCTGGAGGAAAAGCTGGCGCGGCCGATCCTCGTCGGCCGTCCCTCGGTGATCAATGCGCGCATCGCGCGGCTCGGCCTCGTGATCCGGCCGGGGCATGATTTCGATCTGATCAATCCGGAAGACGATCCGCGTTATCGCTCCTACGTGCAGAGCTACATGGACGCCGCCGGCCGCCACGGCGTGACGCCGGATGCGGCCCGCACCATGGTGCGCACCAATGCCACGGTGATCGCGGCGCTGGCGGTGGTGCGCGGCGAAGCCGACGCCATGCTGTGCGGCGTCGAGGGCCGCTTCATGAGCCACCTGCGGCACGTACGCGAGATCATCGGCGCGCGGCCCGGCGTCAGCGATTTCGCGGCCCTGTCGCTGATGATTACCTCGAAGGGATCGTTCTTCCTCGCCGACACCCAGGTGCGCGCCAATCCGACCGCCGAGGAACTGGCGGAGATCGCCTCGTCCGCGGCCGCGCATGTGCTCCGTTTCGGCATCAAGCCGAAGATCGCCTTCGTCTCGCATTCGGATTTCGGCAGCTACGATACCGAATCCGCGCGCAAGATGCGTCGCGCCACCGCGCTCCTGAAGGAGCGGCATCCCGAGATCGAGGCCGATGGCGAGATGCAGGGCGGCACCGCGCTGTCGCAGATCAAGCGCGATTACGTGCTGCCGCAGTCAACGCTGGAAGGTGTCGCCAATGTGCTGGTGCTGCCGAATCTCGACGCGGCCCATGTCGCCTATCAGATGGTCAAGGAACTGGCGGACGGCCTGCCGGTCGGCCCGATCCTGATCGGCCCGGCGCGGCCGGCGCACATCCTGACCCCCTCGGTGACCGCCCGCGGCATTCTCAACATGACGGCGGTGGCGGCGGTGGAGGCGCAGGACCGGGCCGGGCGGCAGCAGCCGACGCTGTTCGGGTGAGATTTACAGCGCCCGTGTTCCGGATGCGATGCGGCGCAAGCGAAAGCGCCATGCCGCTTCGCTGCTCCGGGACCGTCACGAACGATGCCGCCGATACGGTCCCGCTTCTGCGGCGCACCGTTGCACGGTGCACCGCGCCCGGGACACGGCATCGCGGGCTATGAGGCCCATCCTCGCATCCAAAAAGATATGAAAAACCGAAATCGCGGCTCATACTCGGCCGGCCGATGCGCAGGGCACCGGCAGATGCGTGTGAGGCGACGATGCCAGCTTTCATCTCCGTCGGTCGTTTTCTGTTTGCCATCCTCTTCATTGTTTCCGGTGCGATGCACCTGTTCGATCTCGCCGGCACCACCGAGGCGATCGCCGGCAAGGTGACGATGCCGGTGGAGTTCGCTGACTACATCACGCAGCTCCAGGGCATGAGCGGCATGCCGATGGCGAAGATGCTGGCGATTGGCGCCGGCGTGCTGGAATTGCTGGGCGGGCTCATGATCGCCCTGAATTTTGGCGCGCGCTTCTTCGCGGTGCTGCTGATCCTGTTCGTGATCGCGGCCACCTTCTACTTCCACGATTTCTGGAATCAGACCTGGCCCGACGCCAAGGCCAACCTGATCCAGGCGCTCAAGAACCTGTCGCTGATCGGCGGCTTGCTGATGATCGTCGGGGCCGGCCGAGCGCCGCACGCCGAGGTGGCCTATCCCGAGCCGGCGGCGAGCACCTATTAGAAGTCTTTCGCTGTCAGCGCCGCGGGAAAACGCCATCGCCGGCAGCGTGGCGGCTCAGCGCCGCCATGGCGTCACGGTGACATCGTGGGCAGCATCGAGCACGCGGGTTTCGCCCGGGGTGAGGCCGTGCGCCGTCAGCACCGCTTCCGGCGTGCGGGTCGGAATGCCGGGCAGGCCGGGCTCGCCATCCGGCAGCATCACATGCGGCGCGCGCGACAGCCAGAACGTGTCGAAGCGGTCGAGAAACAGGGCGAAGACGTTGGGGCCGCCGATGATCGCCGCAGTGCCGGTCTCGACGCCGATGCGGCGGCAGGCGTCCGCGAACGACGCGCCGGCCGGATTCCAGGAGATCGCATTCGGATTGGACGCGTGCTCGGCCAGCGCTTCGATGGTGCGCGTCAGGATGATCCGTTTGCGCTTGGGCGAATTCGGCTGCTCCTCGCCGGAATTGCGGCCATGCACGACGAGATCGGCGTGGTCCAGCGCGTCGGTGAAGAACTGCTGGTCGCCCTTGAATTTCAGTTGCGGCGGCATCACCCCGGTGGCGTCGGCGAGCATGCCATCAGCGGACAGGATGACATAACCCTCGATACGCAACGACGTCAAAATACTGATACCTCCTCACGGCTTCAGCGGTTCGCACTCCGAGCCGCCGGATTCACATTATCCGATTATTCTGTCACCGTCTTGACCACGCTGGAGATCGGCCGCGTGCTGACGGTGGGCAGCTTGACGCTCTTGAGCAGTTCCTCGTCATATTGCGGGACCGTCTCCACCGGCGCCTTGGGTCGCATCTTCACTACCTTGTAGCCGCCGGCCTTCAGCCTGCGCAGCAATTCGGGCAAAGCTTCGGCCGTGTGCTTCTGGAAGTCATGCATCAGGATGATGCCCTTGCCGAGCCGATCCAGCTTCTTCATCACGGTGTCGATCACCTGCTGCGGATTGCGCGATTTGAAATCGAACGAGTCGATGTCGCAGGAGAACATCGCGATGTTGCGGGTGCCGAGATAGGTCACCATCGCCGGCGGATGCTGCAGCGCCGGGAAGCGGAAGAACGGGGCGGGCGCGGCGCCCAGCGCCCATTTGACGGCGCTGAAACCTTTCTCGATCTCCTCCTTCGCCATCGCCTCGGTCATCTTCTTGCCGTTGAGGTTGGCGTGCGACCAGGTATGCGCGCCGATGGTATGGCCGGCCGCCGCGACCTGCCTGAGAATCTCGGGATGATAGGTGGCGTGCTTGCCGATGGCGAAGAAGATGCCGGTGGTGCACTGGTCGGCCAGCGCCTTCAGCACCGCGGGCGTGTTGTTCGGCCAGGGGCCGTCGTCGAAGGTCAGCACCACTTCCTTCTCGCGCAGGAAGTCGAGCTGCTTGAAATGCTCGAAGCCGAAGCCGGGGCCGCCGGTGGTATCGATCTCCACGATACGGCCGATGCCGAGCGCGTCCGGATTGGCACAGGCGGCTTTCGCGGGCGCGGCAGGGGCCGGCGTCGCGGCGGCCGCGGGCGCGGCCGCCGTCTGCGACCACGCGGCGGCGGTGCCGCCGAACCAGAGCGCGCTTGCTGTGATGAGAGCTGCCGCGATGCGCATGGGACCCCCCTCGAACCGGTCTTGCCTGCGGCCGTGTGGCGGGCACCACGCGCGCAAACAGCGTCAGTGGGGCAGATTCGGGCGGTCGCGGCAATGGCATGATGGGCCGCGCGCACAGGAGTCGGGTCGCGTCGCAGCGGCATGCGGATGCGTGAACCGGCCGCTAGCGCAGCGGCACGACGAACTCGGTGCCCTGGCCGGTCTCGCTGCTCAGCCCCTCGTCGGAGACGATGATCGAGGCCCCGGTGGTGAGCGCCTCGGCCAGACGCGTCGCGATCTGCGGCGGCAAGGTGATGCGATCGAGCGCTTCGCTGGCGGTCGTGGCCGAGGGCGTCGCCGGTTCGGTCTCGACCGCGCCGACGTCGTGCCGCCGCTTGGCGGTCTTTTGGCTGACGCTCTTCGGCCGCGCCAGCGCAGGCAGCGACAGCGCGGTCCAGCGGAAGGTCGCCGCATCGCCATCGGCCTGCGCGGTGAAGACGTGGGTGCCGAGCGGCTGGTCGGCCGCCGCGATGGTCACCGGCACGTCGAAGATGGGCTCGAAATTCTGCCGCGCGTAGAGCTTGCCGTCCTTGCGGCTGATGAAGACGGAGACCGGACCGGTGCGCTTGGGTGTCGGCGGCGAGGCGGCGGCCGGCGCGGCATCGCCGACGGGCGCGCCGTCGATCAGTGTTGCCGATGCATTCGGCTGCGCCGCCGTCGCGGCATCGGCCACCTTGGTCGGTTTGGCGGACGGGGCGAGGCCGGTCGTCATTCCGCTGCCGGGCAGCATTGACGGCCGCAGTTCGGCGAGGTCGGCGACGGCGGCTTCGGCGCGGGCGTTGTTGGCCTTGCCATCGCCGATCTTGCCGTCGCTCGTCTTGCTGTCGCCGGTGCTTGTGACGGACGCCGTGTCGGCCGGCGCGGTCTGCTGCGCCGGACGCGCCGCATCGGCCACCGGCGTTGCGGGATCGAGTTTCTTGGTCATCAACAGCGGATGCGCGACAGGGACGGGACTGATCTCGCCCGGTGTGACGACGACGCGCGCGCCCATCCGCGTCCAATGCCAGATCTGCGAGGCGAAATGCGTCGGCATCCGGATGCAGCCGTGCGACGCCGGATAGCCGGGCAGCACGCCGGCATGCATCGCGATGCCGGACCATGTCAGCCGCTGCATGTAAGGCATCGGCGCGCCGCTATAGATGTTGGAGCGGTGCCACTTGTTCTTTTGAATCACACTAAAGACGCCGAGCGGCGTGGAATGGCCGCGCATGCCGGTGGATACCGGCGTCTCGGCGAACAGGCCGTTGGCGTCGTAAACTTTCAGCGATTGATTGTTGATCGAGATCGTGACGATCAGCGGACGCTGCGGCTTGCGTGCCGGCACCGCCTCCTTGAGCTTCGGGCGCGGGGCCTTGTGACGGCGGTGAATCAGCGGCGGCGGCGCCGGCTCGACGATGATTTCGTCGGACCAGAAATCCTGCGGCAAAGCCGATGCAGGGCCAATACCGCCGAGAACGACAGCGGATGTCAACAGGGCGGTGGCCCAGACGCGCAAAGGACGGACGCAGGCGGACTCGGCACGCGCTCCGGCAGGAACCTGTTCGATACGCAACACAACACTTCCTTCATTCCGGTTTCGATCGTGAGTGCCGCAAGAGTCCTCCCGAGTTTATGCGGTGCCGTCCGATCAAGGCCGCCCGAAATATCTGGCAAATGTCCTCACATTGCCTTAACAGCTTCGGCCCCTACCGGATGGCGGGGGGCGATCCTATATGGGCAGCGTTCTGAAAACGGAGAGATTGATGGCGGCCGGCAAGCGACAACGTGGTGACATTCGTCCCAAGATGATCGGCCTGGCCGTTGTGGTGTTTGCCTTGCTGACGGCGTGGTCGGCTTTCGCGGCCGATGAACCGGATTTGATCTTCCGGCGCTCGACGGTGTTCAAGTGGGTCAGCCCCAACGACAAGCTCGCCACCTACGGGCTCGACGATCCCGAAGTCGAGGGCGTCGCTTGCCACTTCACCGTGCCGGAGAAGGGCGGCTTCAAGGGCTGGCTCGGCCTCGCCGAGCAGGTGTCGGACATCTCGCTGTCGTGCCGGCAGATCGGCCCGATCCGCTTCAAGGCCGGCGCGAAGCTGGAGCAGGGCGAGGACATGTTCAGCCAGCGCCGCTCGCTGTTCTTCAAGAAGATGCAGATCGTGCGCGGCTGCGACGCCAAGCGCAACACGCTCGTCTACATGGTCTATTCCGACAAGCTGATCGAGGGATCGCCGAAGAATTCCACCTCGTCGGTGCCGATCATGCCATGGGGTGCAGCGGACACCGCCGTGCAGAAGTGCGGCGATTTCTTCAAGTAGGCGTCAGTGTAGCCGCGGCACTTGTTCAAAAGTCCTCGGCCAGAGGCTGCAATCAACGGATAGCGATTGTGAGGCGTCATGGCCGGAATAAATCCGGCCATGACGAAGGAGATGTCGGTTCAAGCCATCGAGTGAAGCTAGGAATGTTTCGTCACGACGCGTGCGGCGAAACAATTCTCTCGAACCACGACACCGTTTTCCGCGACCCACGCAAAACGTCCGAAACGCGGGGCGCGTATTGATCGCCGCAACGAGCGGCGAACAAGGCTGCCGGCGTCGAACACACGGGAGTCGCAGATGCGCACCTTCAGCTTTTTGATCGCCTTCGCAGTGTTTCTGGTCGGGCCCTGCATGGCAGGGTCGTCGGCCGAACACGCGGCCCACATCGGCACCTTCAGCTACAGCGGCACGCCGATCGCGGGCCCAGCATCTGCGATGGTGATGGCCGCGCGGTGAAGGACGTCAGCGCCGCGCGCCCCGGCGCGGGACGCAGGTGACGCGGCGGACCACGCCGGCGCTGGACAGCTGCGCGCCGATCACTTCCTTGATCTGCCCGGTCGGACAGGTCCCGTCATCGACCTGGATGCGCTGGCCGAGCCGCAGATCGACGATGTCCCGCTCGCTGGCAACCTGCTCCGCATGGGCGATGCTCACCGCGCCCAGCAGCGCCGCGGCCGACAGCAGCAGCGGGGCGGCCGTAAACGGCATGACCGGCAATCGCGAAGGGGCCATCGTCACTTGTTCTGAATCTTGAGACCGTCAGGGCCGATGTTGATCTGCACACCCTCAGGCCGCTTGCTGTCCTGATACTGCTTGTAGCCGAGCACGGCGACGATCGCGATCAGCGCGCCGATGATGAAAAGCAGTACATTGCGGTTGATCGACATCTGGTCTCCTCGTTGAGCGCCGGTCGGCGGAGTTTACGGACCCGTATGCGATTCTGGTAGGCCTGATATCCCGCGACAATCCCCAGCGGAATATGGTTTGATGCACCTCGTAAGGCGGATCAGACATTCCGCCAGTGCCAATCGACAGGGGGGAACCATGAGCGCCAGCGACAACAAGAAACGTATTCTCGATGCCGTCGATGCCGGCTTCGACGCTCAGCTGGAAACCACCAAGGCCTTTGTTGCCATCCCCAGCACGCGCGGCGCGGAAGGGCCGTGCCAGGACATGATCGGCGATCTGCTGCGGGCGCGCGGCTATGCGGTCGATGACTGGTACATCAACCTCGACGACCTGAAGGAGCTGCGCGGCTACGGTCCCATCGAACACGATTTTTCCCGCGCGCGCACGGTGGTCGGCACCTATCAGCCGGTGACCGCCGCAGGCAAATCGCTGATCCTGCAGGGCCACTGCGACGTGGTGCCGGCCGGGCCGCTCGACATGTGGGAGACGCCGCCATTTCAGCCGGCGATCCGGGACGGCAGGATGTATGGCCGCGGCGCCTGTGACATGAAGTCCGGCACCATCGCGGCCCTGTATGCGCTCGACGCCATCAAGGCCGCGGGCCTGAGGCCGACCGCGCGGATTCATTTCCAGTCGGTGATCGAGGAGGAGTCGACCGGTGTCGGCGCGCTCTCGACCATTCAGCGCGGCTATCGCGCCGACGCCTGCTTCATTCCGGAGCCGACCGACGGCGCGATGATCCGCTCGCAGGTCGGCGTGATCTGGTTCCGCATCCGCGTGCGCGGTTTCCCGGTGCATGTGTTCGAGGCCGGAGCGGGCTCCAACGCCATCATGGCCGCCTATCATCTGATCAAGGCGGTGGAGAAGCTCGAGATCGAGTGGAACAAGCGCGCGGTGAACGACAAGCATTTCAAGGACGTCAATCATCCCATCAACTTCAATCCGGGCATCATCAAGGGCGGCGACTGGGCATCCAGCGTGCCGGCGTGGTGCGATGTCGACTGCCGGATCGCGGTGCTGCCGGGCTGGTCGATCGCCGAGTGCCAGAACGAGATTCTCGCCTGCATCGCCGATGCGGCGCGCGATCATCGCTTCCTGTCCAACAATCCGCCGCAGGTGGAGTGGTCCGGCTTTCTGTCGGAAGGCTACGAGCTGACCAATTCGGCGGCGCCGGAAGCGGCGTTCGCCAAGGCGTTCGACGCGGTCTATGGCGGCGCGGTGCCGGACCGCGCCTTCACGGCGCTGACCGATACGCGTTTCTACGGCCTCAACGCCGGCATCCCCAGCCTGTGCTTCGGCGCGAGCGGGGCGGCGATGCACGGCTTCAACGAATATGTCGACCTCGACTCGCTGCGCAAATCCACCAAGGCGACGGCGCTGTTCATCGCGGAGTGGTGCGGCGTCGAGCCGACGTAGGAGGCGCCGATGCAGATGAGGGTGTTGGCGTCATCCTGAGGTGCGAGGCGCGGCAGGCGCGGAGCCTCGAAGGATGGGCCGTCCCCTTCGAGGCTCGGGCCTTGCCCGAACGCCTCAGGGTGACGGCGATTGAATGCAAGGACGGCGGCGCAGCCGCGACGACAAGGGGAGATCGGACGTGACCCTGCTCGACAAGATCAATGCGATGAAGATGCCATTTGCGGAGTTGAAAGGCGTGACCTTCATCGAAGCGGAGCCGGATCGCGTGGTGGCGCACATGCTGGTGCGGCCGGACCTGTGCACGCTCGGCCATACCGTCCATGGCGGCGCGGTGATGGCGTTCGCGGACTCGGTCGGCGCGGCGGCGACCGTCATCAACCTGCCGCCGGATGCCAAGGGCACCACCACCATCGAGAGCAAGACCAATTTCGTCGGCGGGGCGAAGGAGGGGACCACGGTCACCGCCATCGCCACCCCGGTGCACCGCGGCCGCCGCACCCAGGTCTGGCAGACCCGGATCGAGGGCGAGGACGGCAAGCTGGTCGCGATCGTGACGCAGACGCAGATGGTGCTCTGAGGGGCTGCGCGGAGGAAGAAATTGGCAGTCGCCGTCACCCACAAGGCGCTCGGACCGGGTCCGCGGCTCGCAGGGCGAGGGCCCTGATTCGTCGAGGGTCCG
>DATMSE010000183.1:0-3034 GCA_035565575.1 Xanthobacteraceae bacterium | reverse complement strand
CGGGCGCAGCGCGCCGGTGTTGGCGGCATCGAGCTGCAGCGTCTGCACGCCGCGATCGAAGGACAAGTCCAGATCCTTGGCCTCGCCAAGACCGTTGCGGCGCTCCAGCGCGCTGGCAATGGCGCGTTCGATCTCCTTCGCCTCGATGGTGCGGGCCGATCGCGTCACCGAGATATCCTGCAGGCCGCGGGTGTCGACGCCGATCACCTGATGCGCGCGCAGCGCGGCGAGCACCTGCGTGGTCGGCAGCGATCCGGTGGTGCCGAGGTCGGGCGCGCGGTAGATGGCGATCGCCGCGGCATCCCCGGCGTTGTCGATCAAATCGCCGATCCGCACGATATCCGAAGTCACCGCCACATGTGCGCGGAGTACCGGCACGGCCGGTGCGGTGTCGGCGGACTGCGCCGCGGCCGCGAGCGGCGCGGCGGCGACGAACGTTGCGGCAAGGAGTGCGCGGATCATGATCACGAACTCCCTCAGCGGAACATGTTGGAGGTCGATTGCAGCATCTGGTCGGCGGCGCTGATGACCTTGGCATTCATCTCGTAGGCCCGCTGCGCCGCGATCAGGTCGGAGATTTCCGACACCGCCTCGACATTGGCCTGTTCGAGATTGCGCTGCTGCATGTCGCCGTAGCCGTCCAGCGTGGCGATGCCGTCCTGCGGCGGGCCGGACGCCGGCGTCTCGGTGAACAGGTTGTCGCCGATCGGCTGCAGGCCGGCCTTGTTCATGAAACGGGTGAGGCCGATCTGGCCGAGGATGGTCGGCGTGGTCGAGCCGGGCACCGTCACCGAGACCTGACCTTGCGCGTTGATGGTGAGACCCGAGGAATTCTGCGGAATGGTGATGGTCGGCTGCAGCAGGTTGCCCTGCGCATTGACGATGCGGCCCTGCTGGTCGGTGGTGAAGGAGCCGTCGCGGGTATAGGCGAAGGTGCCGTCCGGCATCTGGATCTTGAAGAAGCCTTCGCCGCGCACCGCAATGTCGAGATCGTTGCCGGTAGGTGACAGCGTGCCCTGACCCATCAGGCGCGGTGTGCCGACCGTCTTGACGCCGCCGCCGATATCGATGCCGACCGGCAGGATGGTGCCCTGGTCGGAGGCCTGCGCGCCGATGCGGCGGACGTGGTCGTAGATCAGATCCTGAAACGCCGCGCGCTGCTTCTTGTAGCCGGTGGTGCGCATATTGGCGATGTTGTTGGAGATCACCTGGACGTTGAGCTCCTGGGCGGCCATGCCGGTCGCTGCGGTATAGAGAGCGCGCATCGGTCAGTTTCCTTTTGCCTCAGGCCGGAACGTCGGCAAGTTTTTCGATAGCGGTGCGGCGCAGGTCGCTCTGCTGCTGCAGCAGCGCGGATACCTGCGTATAGGCGCGGGTCACCGCGATCATGCGACTCATCTCGACGACGGCATTGACGTTCGACTTCTCGATGAAGCCCTGCTGGATGCGGGCAGCGGTGTCGGCCTGCGGCGCCATGCCGTTGGCCGAATAAAGGTTCGCGCCTTCCTTCAGGAGCTTCTGCGGGTCGGCGAACTTCACCAGCCGCAGCTTGCCGCGGACCGAGTCGATGCGGGTATTGGCGCCTTCGAGCACGGTGATGGTGCCGTCGGCGGAAATCGTGATGTCGTGGTCGGTCTGCTGCATCTGGATCGGGCCGTTGGCGCCCATCACCGGATGGCCGCCCGCGGTCACGAGCTGGCCCGTCGAACTGACGCGCAGCCCGCCGTCGCGGGTGTAGCGCTCGCCGCCTGGCGTCTGCACCACCAGGAACGCCTTGCCGTCGATGGCGACGTCCAGCGGATTCTTGGTTTCCTGGGTCGGGCCCTGCGCGAAGTCGTGATAGGTCGCGCGATCCTGCACGTAGCTGAGACGGCGGTCGCGACCCATGAAATTGTCCTGATGCGCCACCGGCATCAGATATTCTTCGAACAGCGACTGGTCGGCCTTGAAGCCGTTGGTGTTGACGTTGGCCACGTTGTTGGCCACGACGTCGATCTGCCGCTCCAGCGCGACCTGCCGCGATAATCCGATGAGAAGGGTGTTCTCCATCGGTCAATCTCCCCTGGTACTATCGGGGATGGCCTCTCCCAAAGCTGGCCCCGATCCGTGATCCGCTGGCTCTCCCAAACCGGCGGCTCGGGATCAGCAAAGCGAAAGCCGTGCCAGTTTCGGAATCTCTGCAAATTCAATGAATTGCCGCCGCGGAGGGGTAGCAGCGAGGGCGGCAATAACCGCTTGTTGACCATATTGGCCCGGCAAAATTTTCCTAGTCGATCGCGAAAAGAAAGATTCTGTTAACCATTGCGACCTAGCGTCCGGCTCAGCAGGGCGCTTGAGCGCCGGGGGCATTTGTACTGCGTAGACGAGCCGGCTCGGCAGCATCGAGCTCACCCCAATTCGTGGGCGAGCGATGGCAGACAACGAACAGACCGAAGAGGGCGCAACGTCGGGCGAAACCGCGCCGGCGAAAGGCAAGCGCAAGCTCATCATCATTGCGGCGGCGCTCTTGATCCTGATCGGCGCGGGTGCGGGCGGCTGGTACTTCGTCTTCAACCATTCCGGCGAAGAGAAGCACGCGGAGGCCAAGCCGCAAAAGCCGCCGGTGTTCGTCGACGTGCCCGATATCCTGGTCAACCTCGCCGGCCTGCCGGGCGAGCGCGTGCAATACCTCAAGATCAAGGTCGTTCTGGAGGTGAAGGACGAGCCGGTGGTCGAGAAGCTCAAGCCGACGATGCCGCGGCTCATCGATATCTTCCAGACCTATCTTCGTGAACTGCGCGCCAGCGATCTTGCGGGCTCCGCCGGATTGTTTCGGCTCAAAGAGGAGCTGACCAAGCGCGTCAACGCGGTGATCTCGCCGGGGCAGGTCAACGCGGTGCTGTTCAAGGAAGTCGTGGTGCAATGACCGGACAGGGCCAGATCGGATACGTCCATGGCAGGTAACGACCAGGTCGATCAGGACGCCGTTGCCGCGCAATGGGAGGCGTCGCTCGATTCCGAGGATCCGGAAGCCGCGGCGAAGGCCGCCGCCGAG
>DATMSE010000182.1:0-13730 GCA_035565575.1 Xanthobacteraceae bacterium | reverse complement strand
TGCCCGGCGCCATGCCGGTGCGGTTGCCGACGCGGAAGACATGCGTATCCACCGCCATGGTCGGCTGGCCGAACGCCATGTTGAGCACGACATTGGCGGTCTTGCGCCCGGCGCCCGGCAGCGACTCCAGCTCGGCACGGGTGCGCGGCACCTCGCCGCCGAACTCAGCGAGCAGTTTTTCCGACAGCGCGATGACGTTCTTGGCCTTGGTCCGGTAGAGCCCGATGGTCTTGATATAGTCGCGCAGCCGCTCCTCGCCGAGCGCCAGCATCTTCGCCGGCGTGTCGGCGATCGGAAACAGCTCCCGCGTCGCCTTGTTGACCCCGGCATCGGTCGCCTGCGCCGACAGCACCACCGCCACCAGCAGCGTGAACGGGTTGAGATGTTCCAGCTCGCCCCTCGGCTCCGGATTGGCGTCCTGGAAACGGCGGAACGCCTCGAAGACCTCGGCGGCGGTCCAGGGCCTGGCGGCGGATGTTCCGGCTTTGCCGGGTCGGACCGCCGTTTTCGTCCGCTTCGCGGCCGGCGCTTTTACGCCATTTTTCCGCCCGGGCTTTGCCGCAAGAATCCCGCGGGGTTTTCCCGCCGGTTTGGCGGCGGCGATTTTCGTCCGCGGCGCGGATGGATGGGTACTTTTGGCCATGATCCGGTATAATGACAGGCCATGACCGCAGGCAACGCCTTTGATCCCATCGACAGCAATGAGCCGGAGCTGTTCTCGGCGTTGCTGGTGCCGCATCGCGCGCTGAGCCGCAAGGGCTTCATCGTGCTGATGGCGATCATCAGCGTCATCAACTTCACCGCCGGCATGATCTTCCTGTTCAAAGGCGCGTGGCCGGTGCTCGCGTTCTTCCTGCTCGACGTGCTCGCGATCTACTGGGCCTTCCGGATCAACTTCCGCGACGGCAAAGCCACCGAAGAAATTTCCGTGACGCATTCACAGCTCAAGGTCCGCCGCGTCAATTATCGCGGCGATGCCACCGAATGGGTCTTCAATCCGCTCTGGGTCAGGCTCGATCAGAAGGTGCATGCGGAGTTCGGCATCGAACGCTTGAGCCTGGTGTCGCGCGGACGCAGCCTCTCGATCGCGCAGTTTCTCGGCCCGGACGAGAAATCCAGCTTCGCCAGCGCGCTGACCAGCGCCTTACAGGCGGCGAAGCGCGGGCCGGTCTACAATCACTTCACCTGAAGCTTGTCGGAAAACGGGTGGTGTCGCGCATGGCCAAGCCCTACATCGACAGCATGATGAATCTCGCCATTCAAGAGCACCGCCTCGCCAAACCGGGACCGCAGAACGCCGCGTTGCGCGACTACGATACCGTGCGCCGCGCGATTGCCTTCATCTCTGAAAACTGGCGCGCGCAGCCGACCATCGAAGCGATCGCCGATGCCGCCGCCGTCACGCCGGACGAATTGCATCATCTGTTCCGGCGCTGGGCCGGCCTGACGCCGAAAGCCTTCATGCAGGCGCTCACGCTCGATCACGCCAAGAGCCTGCTGCGCGATTCCGCCAGCATCCTCGATGCCGCGCTGGATTCCGGTCTTTCGGGACCGGGCCGGCTGCACGATCTGTTCGTCACCCATGAGGCGATGTCGCCGGGCGAATGGAAGACCGGCGGCGCCGGCATGACCTTGCGTTACGGATTCCATCCCTCGCCGTTCGGCACCGCCATCGTCATCGCCAGCGAGCGCGGCCTTGCCGGTCTCGCTTTCGCCGACCCGGGAGACGAAGCGACGGCACTCGCGGACATGCAGCGGCGCTGGCCGCGCGCCGACTATATCGAGGATCACAGCGGCACGGCTGCGCTGGCGCAGCGCATCTTCGACCCGCGGCTGTGGCGCCCTGAGGAACCGCTGCGCGTCGTCCTGATCGGTACCGATTTCGAAGTACGCGTATGGGAATCGCTTCTGAAGATTCCGATGGGCCGTGCCACCACTTATTCGGATATCGCCTGCAATGTGCGAAGTCCGAAAGCCTCGCGCGCTGTCGGCGCCGCCGTGGGGCGCAATCCGATCTCGTTCGTGGTGCCGTGTCATCGCGTGATCGGCAAGAGCGGCGCGCTCACCGGTTATCACTGGGGCATCACCCGCAAGCAGGCGATGCTCGGCTGGGAAGCCGGACGAGTCGGCGCGGCGTAAGATTGACGCAGCGACCGTCTGCGCAATCATTCGTCATGCCCGGACTTGATCCGGGCATCCATCTTCAAAACAGATGGATTGCCGGGTCAAGCCCGGCAATGACACTGTAAAAGACTGTAAAGCGTTTCCCGCTTACGCCGCGAGATCGAGCACCGATGCGACGGTGGCGTCGGCATTGAGCCGATAGATCACCGGCACGCCGGTGGCGAGTTCGCGCTTGAGAATGTTCTCGGGCGTCAGCTTCTCCAGCACCATGATCAGCGCGCGCAGCGAATTGCCGTGCGCCGCCACCAGCGTGCGCTCGCCGCGCAGCACGCAGGGCAGAATCTCCTGCACGAAGTATGGCAACGTGCGTGCCAGCGTATCCTTCAGGCTTTCGCCGCCGGGCGGCGGCACGTCGTAGGAGCGGCGCCAGACGTGCACCTGCTCCTCGCCCCACTTCTTACGCGCATCGTCCTTGTTCAAACCGGAGAGATCGCCATAGTCGCGTTCGTTCAGCGCCAGGTTCTTATGGATCGGCAGAGCCGTCTGCCCCATCTCCTTCAGGATGATGTCGAGCGTGTGCTGAGCGCGCGTCAGCGCCGAGGTGAAGGCGACGTCGAACGTCAAGCCCTGCGCTTTCAGCTTGCGTCCCGCCTCCGCCGCCTCACTGCGTCCCTGCTCCGTGAGATCGGGATCCTTCCAGCCGGTGAACAGATTCTTCAGATTCCATTCGCTCTGGCCGTGACGCACGAGGACGAGAAGTCGGTCGCTCATTCTTTCCGTTTCCATTTCGTGTTGGTGTTATCGCATCACGGCGCTGGCCGCCGGTGCATCGCTTAAAAGCGCTCCGCTAGAAATCGCTCAAGCCAAGCACATCGGCCATCGAATACAGCCCAGGCGGCTTGCCCTTCGCCCACATCGCCGCCTTGAGCGCTCCATGCGCGAAGATCATGCGATCCTCGGCCTTGTGAGTAAGCTCAATGCGCTCATAGGGGCCGGCAAAAATCACGGTGTGATCGCCGGTCACCGTGCCGCCGCGTAGCGCGGCAAATCCGATATCGCCCTCGCGCCGCGCCCCCGTGATGCCGTCGCGGCCGCGCGCGGAGTGATCCTGCAGCTTGATGTTACGGCCGGCGGCGGCCGCCTCACCGAGCATCAGGGCGGTGCCCGACGGCGCATCGATCTTTGCCTTGTGATGCATCTCGACGATTTCGATATCGAAACTCGGATCAAGCGAACGCGCCACGCGTTTCACCAGCGCCGCGAGCAGGTTGACGCCGAGGCTCATGTTTCCGGCCTGCACGACGACGGCTTGCTTGGTCACGCTCTTGATGATCGCGGAATCCGACGCCGACAGGCCGGTGGTGCCGATGACATGGACCAGCCCGCGCTGCGCCGCAATCGCGACATTGGCGATGGTGGCGCGCGGCACCGTGAAATCGAGGATGCCGTCGGCATTGGCCGACAGTGACCAGAGATCCGCCGAAACCTGTACGCCGCTGGGCGGAAGGCCCGCCAGGGTCCCCGCATCCTGCCCGATCCATTCCGAACCGGGCGCTTCCAACGCGCCGGTGACGACGGCGCCCTCGGTTTCCGAGATGGCGCGCATCAGGGCGCGGCCCATCCGGCCGCCGGCACCCGCAACGATCAATCGCATTTCCGACATGGTCCGGACCTCAATGCTGTCGCGGTATAGCGGGGCCAACGCGTCCCGGCAACCAAGCCGCCTCAGGGCTGCGGCCCGTCATAGCCCTCGATCACGACGATGTCGCCCTCGGAATAGGGGGCACGCGCCTTGATCAGCGCCTGATACTCCGGCGACTCGTAGCAGGCCAGCGCGGTTTCGTAATCCTTGAACTCGATGACGACATTGCGGGAACGCGACGAGCCTTCCTTGCTTTCGAAGTTGCCGCCGCGAACCAGAAACCTAGCGCCGTACTTGTGAAAGACCGTGCCGTTATGGGCGACGTAGTCCTGCTTGTAACCCTCGAGATCATGCACGTCGACCCGCCCGATCCAGTACCCCTTCGCCATCGTTTTCTCCCGTCAGTTCTTTGCCTGTTGGATGTCCGCGACGATCGCATCCGCTGCCGCCTTGGGATCGGCTGCCGCCATCACCGGGCGGCCGACCACCAGATAGTCCGCACCGGCGCTGATCGCGCGGGCCGGCGTCATGATCCGCTTCTGGTCGCCGACATCGCTGCCGGCGGGCCGGATGCCCGGCGTCACCAGACACATCTTTGCTCCGGTGATCGGCTTGAGACTCGCGGCCTCCTCCGCCGAACAGACGATGCCATGAACGCCAAGCGTCTTGGCCTGTTCGGCGCGCTGCCGCACCAGATCGGACACACCGAGCCGATAACCTGCGGCCTGCAGATCGGCTTCGTCGTACGACGTGAGCACCGTCACGGCCAGGATCTGCAGTCCCGAGCCGGCGCTGGCGTCCACCGCCGCCCGCATGGTCTGCGGATAGGCGTGCACGGTGAGGAATGTCGCGCCGAGACCCGCGACGCTCTCGACACCGCGCGCGACCGTGTTGCCGATGTCGTGCAGCTTGAGGTCGAGAAAGACCTTCTTGCCGGCATTCGCGAGTTGCCGCACCAAGGACAGCCCGCCGGCGTAAGCCAATTGATAGCCGATCTTGTAGAACGTCACGCTGTCGCCGAGCCGGGCGATCATCGCCTCCGCCTCGCTCACGCTCGGCACATCGAGCGCAACGATCAGCCGGTCACGCGAAGGGATGGTCATATCAGTCATGGTGCCTCATCTGTTCCGCGACCTCGATCAATTGCCGCGCCAATGCCTTTAACATGTCGCGATCATTGCTGTGCTTGAGCCGGTCCAGATCATCGTAAGCCTGATCGGCGAACGACAGCGACAGCTGATCGGGAATGACCGTGACGCGGCAGGCGGAGAGCATCAACCGCAGCATCATCAGACAGCGCGCCCCGCCGAAACGCCCGGCCGAAGCCGATGCCAGCGCGAACGGACGCCCGCGCATCACGTGTCCCTTCGGCGCGTTGCGATCGCGCACCCGCGTCACCCAATCGAGCGCATTCTTAAGCAGCGGCGGCGGCGAGGCATTGTATTCCGGACTGACCAGCAACACACCGTCATGCGCGCCGATCATCCGCGTCAGATCGACGGCTGGCGCCGGCACACCGGAGCGCGCCTCGAGGTCGCCGTCATAGATCGGTAAAGGATAATCACTCAGTGAAATCAGCGAAACGTCGGCGCCGAGGTCGACCAGTTCGGCCATCGCCGTTGCGGCAAGGCGCACATTGAGCGATCCGGTCCGCACCGATCCGGGGATCACCAGAATTTTCAACGGGCTCATCGTCACCGAGCCCTTTCGTACCGCGGAACGCTATCGAGAGAACGAAGCTGCATCAATCGTATCGCATCCAGCCAGGCGTCTCCGGCGAGGGGTGTCGGAAAGATCAGCCCTTGCGATACACCCAGACGCGCGCCGGCGGAAGATTCATCCAGATTCGCTCCGAGGCTTCGGTGGAGACGCCCGGCAGCGATTTGGGAATAGGCGGGGTCACCGAATAGGTGAACTGAATGAAGGGCGCTCCCGGCGTGAGCGCCGCAAAAGCATCTCGGATCAGCTTTAACCGGGTCAGCATCGGCTTGGTGACCAGCGGCAATCCGGACACGACCGCCGACGCCGGCCCCATCAGCACCTTGCTCAAGGAATCCCGCAATACATAGGCATCACCCTGCACCACCGTCGCTTGCGGATACCGATCGCGCAACAAGGCGCAGAAGCCGGGATTGTACTCCACCAAAACGAGCCGGCTCTGTTCGACGCCGTGCTCGATCAATGCATTGGTGATGGCGCCAGTGCCGGGCCCCAGTTCGACAACGGGGCCCGAGGCTGCAGCGTCCACATATTGCGCCATGGTGCGGGCAAGCACCCGCCCCGATGGCATCACCGCGCCCATGTGCAGCGGTTTTTCAATCCATGAGCGAAGAAAACGAACCTCGTCATCGAGACGGGGCGGCTTCTTCAACGCGCGCACGGATTGTTGCAGGGACATTTCGCACCCAGAAAGGGGCCAAGGTCGGTGGGATGTCAAACTCACTTCACAAAGACGTAACGCGCGCCGGGAAACCGGTCAAGCAAAACGCTTATTGTGCAGCGCTCCGGGTGCCGAAGAAGTCCTTGACTTTGGTAAAGAAACCAACGGCCTCCGGCTGAGTGTCCCCGGACGATAGCTTCTCGAACTCCGCCAGCAGTTCCTGTTGTTTTTTGGTGAGGTTCTGTGGCGTTTCTACGACCACCTGGACATACATGTCCCCGGTCTGTCGTGACCGCAGAACCGGCATTCCCTTCGACGCGATCCGGAACCGCCGGCCCGATTGGGTGCCGGACGGAACTTTTACCTTGGCCTTGCCCTTGTCGATGGTCGGCACCTCGAATTCACCGCCGAGGGCCGCCGTCACCATTGAAATCGGAACGCGGCAATGCAGGTCCGCTCCGTCGCGCTGGAAGAAGGCGTGCGAGGCCAATGACAGGAAAATGTACAGGTCGCCGGGCGGTCCGCCACGCACCCCGGCCTCGCCCTCATTAGCAAGGCGGATGCGCGTACCGTCCTCAACACCCGGCGGAATATTGACAGAGAGCGTGCGGTCCCGCGTCACACGACCGGATCCAACACAGGACGGACATGCGTCCTCGATCATCTGGCCGCGTCCCTGGCAGCCCGGGCAGGTGCGCTCCAGTGTAAAGAAGCCCTGCGCCTGCCGGACGCGTCCGGCGCCGCCGCACATCGAGCAGGTTTTCGGCTTGGTGCCGGCCTTGGCGCCGGTCCCGGAGCACGATTCACAGGTCACCGAAACGGGAATCTCGATCTGCGCGGTCTTTCCGGAAAATGCTTCTTCCAGAGTGATTTCCATATTGTAGCGCAGGTCCGCACCGCGCTCGCGGCCACCGCTGCGGCGCTGGCCGGCCATGCCGAACAGATCTTCGAAAATATCGGAGAAAGACGATGCGAAGCCGGCGCCGAATCCGGCACCGCCGGCGCCATTGCCCTGCTCGAAGGCCGCGTGGCCGAAGCGGTCATAAGCCGCGCGCTTGTCGCCGTCCTTGAGGATTTCGTAGGCTTCGTTGATTTCCTTGAAGCGCGCTTCGCTCGCCTTGTCGCCGGGATTGCGGTCCGGATGCCACTTCATGGCCAGTTTGCGGAAAGCGGCTTTAAGACCCGCGTCCGACACCGTCCGGTCAACTTCAAGCGTCTCGTAGTAACAGCGTTTTGCCGACATCAGCGACCCCCGCTTATCCAGCAGCGGGATTGTGCCGCGCCATCCCTTGGCATGATCGACGCCCCTCGGACCCCCGGGGCGCGCCCGGGGGCAGTCTTTCTGAAACCATCGAACGACATCGCCGTCGGTCCTCGAAGGTTAGGCCGATTTCTTGCCGTTCTTGTCGTCGTCGACCTCGGTGAACTCGGCATCGACGACATCGTCATGGCCGGCGTCACGCGCCGCATCCTTGGCGGCGTCGGCCTCGGCCTGCTGCTTGTACATGGCCTCGCCGAGCTTCATCGACACCTGCGCCAGCGTGTTGCTCTTGGCCTTGATAGCCTCGGCATCATCGCCCTTCAGCGCTTCCTTCAGATCGCTGACGGCATCTTCGATGGCGCGACGATCGCTCTCGTCGACCTTCGAGCCATGCTCGGCCAGCGCCTTCTCGGTCGAGTGCACCAGCGCGTCGGCATGGTTCTTGGCGTCGACCGCCTCGCGGCGCTTCTTGTCTTCGGCCGCGTTGGCTTCGGCGTCCTTGACCATCTTCTCGATGTCGGCGTCCGACAGACCACCTGAAGCCTGGATGCGGATCTGCTGCTCCTTGCCGGTGGCCTTGTCCTTCGCCGACACGTTGACGATGCCGTTGGCGTCGATATCGAACGTCACTTCGATCTGCGGCATGCCGCGCGGGGCCGGCGGAATGCCCATCAGGTCGAACTGACCAAGGATCTTGTTGTCGGCCGCCATCTCGCGCTCACCCTGGAAGACGCGGATGGTGACGGCGTTCTGGTTGTCCTCGGCGGTCGAGAACACCTGGCTCTTCTTGGTCGGAATCGTGGTGTTGCGGTCGATGATGCGGGTGAACACGCCACCCAGCGTCTCGATGCCCAGCGACAGCGGCGTGACGTCGAGCAGCAGCACGTCCTTGACGTCGCCCTGCAGCACGCCAGCCTGCACCGCCGCGCCGATCGCCACCACCTCGTCGGGGTTGACGCCCTTGTGCGGTTCCTTGCCGAACAGCTGCTTCACGACTTCCTGAACCTTCGGCATGCGCGTCATGCCGCCGACCAGAACGACCTCGCCGATCTCACCCGCGGTCAGGCCCGCATCCTTGAGCGCCTTGCGGCACGGCTCGATGGTCTTCTGAACCAGATCCTCGACCAGCGCTTCGAACTTGGCGCGGGTCAGCTTCATGGTCAGATGCTTCGGACCAGACTGATCCGCCGTGATGAACGGCAGGTTGATCTCGGTCTGCGTCGTCGACGACAGCTCGATCTTGGCCTTCTCCGCCGCTTCCTTCAGACGCTGCAGCGCGAGCTTGTCCTTGGTGAGGTCAATGCCCTGCTCCTTCTTGAACTCGGCCGCCAGATATTCGACGAGACGCATGTCGAAGTCTTCACCGCCGAGGAAGGTGTCACCGTTGGTGGACTTCACCTCGAACACGCCGTCGCCGATTTCCAGAATCGACACGTCGAAGGTGCCGCCGCCAAGGTCATAAACCGCGATGGTGCCGTTCTTCGCCTTGTCGAGGCCATAGGCCAGCGCCGCCGCCGTCGGCTCGTTGATGATGCGCAGCACCTCGAGGCCGGCGATCTTGCCGGCGTCCTTGGTGGCCTGTCGCTGGGCGTCGTTGAAATAGGCCGGCACGGTGATGACCGCCTGCTCGACCTTCTGGCCGAGATGCGCTTCCGCGGTCTCTTTCATTTTCTGCAGGATGAAAGCCGAGACCTGCGACGGCGAATAGGTCTTGCCGTCCACCTCGACCCAGGCATCGCCATTGGCGGCCTTCGAAATCTTGTAGGGGACGAGCTTCTTGTCCTTCTCGACCATCGGGTCGTCGTAGCGGCGGCCAATCAGGCGCTTGACCGCAAAAATCGTGCGCTCCGGATTGGTAACGGCCTGGCGCTTGGCCGGTTGGCCGACGAGGCGCTCGCCATCGTCGGTGAAAGCCACGATCGACGGCGTCGTGCGCATGCCTTCGGCGTTTTCAATGACTTTCGCGGTCTTGCCGTCCATGACGGCAACGCACGAATTGGTCGTACCGAGATCGATCCCAATGACCTTTCCCATGGTGTTCATATCCTTCTCGTTGCGGCAGATCAGCTGGGCCCTGACGGCGCCCCGGGCCGACCCCCCAAATATCGAATGTTCGCGATATTGCGATGGTGAGCCTCATATAGGAGGGGGGGTGTGGCCCGCAAGGACCGGATCACGGTCCGGCATACGAAAAAACGCCTGTACGACCGTCGATTTTCGTCCTTCGTCCCTGGCGCTGCCGACCTCTCGGACATGGCGCCAGCTATGGGCAATCACGCGTCGGGCGGAGCTGCAGGCAACACGTCGCACGGCCCGGCTCTTGGCAAATCCGTCGATCTGATCGACCATTGAACGGCCTCAATACCCACCCAATAGAAGCTTCATGAGACAATTCTTCCGATATCTCGCCGTTGCGCTGACCGTGCTTTGGTTCGGGCCAGCGCTCGCGGCCGATCCCGTCTACTTGCCGGGCTCCCGGCTCGGTCTGGTTCCCCTCATCGGATTGAGTCCCGCCAAATCCTTCGTCGGCTTCGAGACCGAGGATCACAGCGTCAAGGTGCTGGTCACGGAGCTTCCGGCTGCGGCTTATCGCGAGGTGGAGGCCACCTTCCGAAAGCATCCGGAAGGCGCCAACGGCATCAAACCTGAGACCATCGCCACCAGCGCGGGGGAAGCTTTCTACACGGTGGAAAGCGCCAAGGACGGGACTGCCAGCGTGCGCCGGTACTCGATGATCGTATCCGGCGGCACCTTCTCCGGATTCATCGCTGTGCAGGTGCCGGAAAGCGCCAGCAAGATCTACACCGACGATGCCATCCGGACCATGTTCGCCTCTGCCGCGGTGCGCAAGGACGTTCCAGACGAGGAGCAATTGGGAACGCTGCCCTTCAAGGTGACCGAGCGCGGCGATTTCAAATTCGTGCGGACCCTCACACCGGGCGCCGCCGTCATGCTGGCGGATGCGGACGAGACGGCCGGCGTTGAGACTGCCCCGTTCGTCGTTCTCAGTCTCGTTGGCTCGGTGCCCGAGCGGCAGGACGACCGCGTCCGTTTCGCCCAACAGGCGGCGGCCCTGATTCCGGGGCTGCGGGAAGGACGGATCACGATGTCGGAGCCGCTGCGCATCGAGGGCGCCCCCGGATACGAGACGCGCATCGACGCGCTCAGCGGCAAGGACGGGACTCCGGTCACGGTGGTCCAGTGGCTGCGCTTCGGCAGCGGTGGCACTGCAATGCGCGTGATCGGCAGCGCCCCTCGCGACCAGTGGCAGGCGGCGTTCACCCGGTTCCGGGCGGTGCGTGATGGTGTTCGGCCGCGCTAGGCAGCCTTGTTCGCCCGACCTCCCGACGCCCCGCTTTACCTTTTGCCTGCGACCTGATTTGCTTCCGTGGTTTCTGCGGGAGGTTGAGCTATGCTGAACAGACGGCAGATGATCCTGACCACAGTCAAGACCACCGCGATGGCTGCTCTGATACCGATGGCGGCGCGCGCCGCCGGCAAGATTGCGATCGATGACACGTCCGTCCTGCTCGTCATCGACGTGCAGAACTGCTTCCTGCCCGGCGGCAGCTTGGCGGTGAAGGACGGAGATCAGGTGGTGCCGGTGATCAACCGCATCGCCAAGAACTTCGCCAATGTCGTGATGACGCAGGACTGGCACACCGCCGGGCATGTCTCATTCGCGTCCAGTCACAGCGGCAAGAAACCGTTCGAAGTGATCGACCTGAGCTACGGCAAGCAAGTGCTGTGGCCCGACCATTGCGTGCAGGGCACCGAAGGCGCCGCGCTCTCGAAAGACCTGAACATTCCGCAGGCGGAGCTGATTCTGCGCAAAGGCTTTCACAAGGACGTCGACAGCTATTCCGCCTTCACCGAAGCTGACGGAAAGACATCGACGGGCCTTGCGAAATACCTGGAGGCGCGCGGATTACAGCGCGTTTTCCTCGCCGGGCTCGCAACCGATTTCTGCGTTGCCTGGAGCGCACTCGACGCCCGCAAGGCGGGGTTGGAGACCTACGTCATCGAAGATGCCTGTCGCGGCATCGACACGCAGGGATCGCTGGCGAAAGCGTGGGCCGACATGGACAAGGCCGGCGTCAAACGCATTCAATCCAGCGATATCTCGACCTGAGCTGATCGCTGAGGGCGGCCTTCCGATGATCCGGGGGCCGCCGCTTTGTTATTCGGAGGCGGCTGTCTTGGCGCCACCTTTCGCAACGCCGACCAGCGCCGGGCGTAACACCCGCTCGCCGATCATGTAGCCGGCCTGAATCACCTGCACGACCGTTCCCGCCGGCACCGACGCGTCCGGCACCTCGAACATCGCCTGCTGGAAATTCGGATCGAACTTCTGGCCGGCCGGATCGAATTTCTTGACGCCGTTCTTCTCCAGCGCATTCAGCAGCGAGCGCTCGGTGAGTTCGACGCCTTCCATCAGGGCCTTCAATCCTGGATCGGCCGCAGCTCGCGCCTCCGCCGGCACGGCGTCAAGCGCACGCTGCAGATTGTCTGCGATCTCGAGCACGTCGCGCGCGAAACCCGTGATGCCGTACATCCGCGCATCGGCGACCTCGCGCGCCGTCCGTTTGCGCAGGTTTTCCATCTCCGCCAGCGTGCGCAACATCTTGTCACGCGCATCGGCGGCTTCCTTCTTCAACGCTTCGGTTGAACCCTCTTCGGGATCGTCGGGCATGATATATGGCTTGGACACCATCGGCTCTGCGTCCTGCGCGGACTTCTCCGGATTGTCCTTATCGCCGTTCTGCCCGTTAGGCTCAGTCATGACACTGCTTTCTCGAAATCGTCTCGAATTGAGTGGAAGATGCTGGCCGGGATATCGGTGCTTTTGACCGGAAAATCAAGGCTGGCCCGCCGGTGCGGCGCGTAGCGCAAGGCGGTCTAGCCGGCGCCCAGCATGCGGCTGACGATGCGGGCGGCATAATCCACCATGGGAATTACTCGCGCATAGTTCAGCCGCGTCGGGCCGATGACGCCCAGCACGCCGACGATGTGGCCGGCGCCGTCACTATAGGGCGCAACGATCGTCGACGATCCCGACAGCGAGAACAGCTTGTTTTCCGATCCGATAAAAATGCGCACGCCTTCGGCGCGTTCCGCGCGGCCAAGAAGATCGATCACGCCCCGCTTGCTTTCGAGATCATCGAACAGCGAGCGCACACGCTCCAGATCTTCCAGCGCGTGCAGGTCCTCCAGCAGATTGGCGTGACCACGCACGATCAACTGCCGATCCTCACCGTCACCGCCCGACCAGCTTGCAAGCCCGGCCGCGATGATTTTCTGCGTCAACTGATCGAGTTCGGCGCGGCTCTGCTCTAGTGCAGATTCCAGTTCGAGGCGCGCTTCCGCGAGCGTGCGTCCCCGAATGCGCGCGTTGAGAAAGTTCGACGCCTCGATCAGCGCCGACGACGGTACGCCCGGTGGCAAATCGAGCACCCTGTTCTCCACTTGGCCGTCCTCGGCCACCAGCACCACCAAAGCACGCGCCGGTTCCAGCCGGACGAATTCAATATGCTTGAGCCGCACATTCGATTTCGCGGTCAGCACCACCGCCGCAGCACGCGACAGGCCTGACAACTGGGTCAGCGCCTCACTCAGCGCAGCCTCGACCGTCTGCGCCTTTCCGACAGACGCCAGTTGCGTCTGGATCGATTGCCGCTCCGCCTCGGACAGTTCGCCGACCTGCATCAGCGCGTCGACGAAGAAGCGCAGGCCGAGTTCCGTCGGCAACCGCCCGGCCGATGTATGCGGGGCATAGATCAACCCCAGCTGCTCGAGATCGGACATCACGTTGCGCACCGACGCCGGCGACAGCGGGATGGTGATCAGACGCGAGATATTGCGCGATCCGGCCGGCTCGCCGGTGGCGAGGTAGCTTTCGACGATCTGCCGAAAAATTTCACGCGAACGTTCGTTGAGCTGGGCCAGCCCCGCCTTCGGGGAAATCAGGCCGATCGGATCATGATGGGCCACGGGTAACTCCTTGGTCGACTGATCTTAATTTGTCCATCTTGGCGACCAGATACAAGCCGGCCGGTGGTCCGGAATGCTGCCGGCCGCCCGGCTTTGCCCAAAAGCCTTGCCGCTCCCGCCTCCGCCACCTAAAAGCTGCCGGATCAGAGCCTTCCTTCGATTTGCAGGAGAATTGCCATGCGGCCCAGCCGTCGTGCGCCGGATGAGTTGCGACCCGTTTCGCTGGAACGCGGCGTTGTCAAATATGCCGAAGGATCATGTCTTGTGAAGTTCGGCGACACCCATGTGCTGGTGACGGCGACCCTCGAAGAGCGGCTGCCGCCCTGGCTGAA
>DATMSE010000181.1:0-3526 GCA_035565575.1 Xanthobacteraceae bacterium | reverse complement strand
AAAGCCGATCCAGATCATCCATGCGGATCATCTGAACAAGCCGGACAACGCCGTGAATATTGCGCGGTAATGGATCGACGTTAAAAGGTCGATGCATTCCTGAACCTGACATTGTTGCCAGTCGCCATCGTGGTGCAAGGCCTCGCCGACAGCAGGAAGCGAACCGTCATGGTCACCGGAGCATCAAGCACCGAACGGACCGGAAGTTCTGTTCGCGGTACGCAAATCATTGGCTCGAGGACAGTTATACCTTGACGGCTGCGGTCATCAAGGCGGTCCAACCGCGAGAAGGGCAAGAAGTGGTTTTTCATCACGCTCGACAATGCTTTTGGTCTTGCGATGCTGAAGGACGGCGAGCGGATGGTGAAGGAAACCGGCGGCACGATTGTCGGATCTGTTCGGCATCCGCTTGGCACATGTCGTTGTTCCTGCTGCAGGCGCAAGATTCGGGAGCGGATTATATCGCATTGGCCAATGTTGGCCTCGATACCACCAACGCGGTCAAGCAGGCGCGTGAGTTCAACATCATCGCCAGCGGTAAAAAGCTTCTGGTGTTTTCCGCCTTTGTCACCGATATCGATGCGATGGGACTCAATGAAGGACAGGGCCTGGTTCTGCCCTCCGGGTTCTATTGGGACGATAACGATCACACGACGGCCTTTGCCAGTCGATTCTTCAAGCTCATGAAAAAGATGCCGACCAACTCGCACGCGCTCGCCTATGCGGCGGCGACGCATTATCTCAAGGCGGTTCAGGCTGCAGGCACTGACGATACCGAGAAAGTCAACGAGAAGATGCGAAGCATGCCGGTCGACTTCTTCGGTTGTCCAGGATCGGTTCGTGCGGATGGACTCGTGACCTACGATATTTCGCTTTACCAGAGGAAGTTGCCCTCCGAGAGTAAGGTTGCATGGGATTACATGAAGTCGCTCGGTACGGTCAGCCAGCGTGATACGTTCCGCCCCTTGTCTGAAAGCGAGTGCCCGCTTGTAGTCAACAAGTAGGACAGATTTGTCCGCACGCGCTTCGCCTTTCCGAGTTGGAGGCTGGAGCCATCTGTATGCGATGACGCTTCCCCGTGGCGGATGATGCCCAGCGATATCGCCTAGATTAGCCGCGTCTATGGTGCGATGGCGGCGTCTCAACGCACTGTCGCCTGCGGTCGAATCCGCATCGCTTTGACTGACCCGAAGAAGATTCGACAACCGCAAGTGCTGGACGGGTTGCTACGGCCGCAGGTCCATGTCGATGCTGATGAAGTCGCCGCGGTAGGTGACCTCGCCGAGATAGATCACGGTGCCGTCGCGATCGGTGAAAACGCGGCGCACTTCCGCCACGGGCGAATTCAGCGGAATGCGCAATAGCCGCGAGACCTCGAGGTCGGCTGTGCCGATGGTCAGGCGCTGCCGCGCGGTGGCGATGGGATGGCCGGGCATGTCCATCAGGATCGGGATCACCGTCTCGCTGCGGAAACGTTTCGGCGCTTTGCGGAAGATGGTTTCGTCGAGATAGATCGAGATCACGCAATAAGGCTGGCGCTTGCGCGAATGGACGCGGCGCATGAACACGTAGTTCGCGGCAGGTCGGCCGTCTTCCGGATGCAGCGGTGCCTCGCAACGGCTCTCCGAGATGTTGATGATCTTCGGCGACGTCGTCTTGTAGACTTTCGCGAGATCGGTGAGCGTCGTCTCCACCCGCAGCCAGCGATCCTGCGCCACGCCGCCGGTGATGAAGGTGCCGCGTCCTTGCTGCGCTTCAAGAATGCCCTCGCGGGTCAATAGCTCGACGGCTTGCCGGATGGTAACGCGGGACACGCTGAATTCAGCTGCGAGCATCTCATTGCCGGGAAGCCGCGACCCGCGCAGCCATAGTCCGCGCGCGATGCGTTGCCGCAGCGTCTCGGCGATCTGCGCGTATTTCGGGATGTGGCTTTCCGCGTCGAGGATCATGGCGTCTGCGCCGCTGTTCAAGAGAGAACCGCGGCGGCTCCTTTCTCACCGATCATCAGGCTGGTGGCATTGGTGTTGGCGGAGGTGATGAGCGGCATCACCGAGGCGTCGATCACGCGCAAGCGCTCGACGCCGTTGACACGCAACTGCGGATTGACCACGGCGCTGTCGTCGCTGCCCATGCGGCAGGTGCCGACCTGATGGAATACGGTGCCGCCGGTCGCGCGCGCGAATTCCCACAGCGCGGCATCGTCGTCCGCTTCGAATCCCGGTTTGATCTCCGTGTCCCACAGCGGACGGAACGACGGCTGCTGAAAGATCTCGCGCAGGATTTTCATTCCGGCGATGAGCGTTTTGCGGTCGATCTCCGCGTCGAAGTAATTGGCGTGGATGATCGGCACGGCGAACGGATCGGTGGAGTTGATCGCGAGATGCCCGCGCGAGTCGGCGTGGCATTGCCACACCGATGCGGTGAAGCCGGAATAGCGATGCAGCGGCTCGCCGGGCCGATCGACCGACAGCGGCATCACGTTGAACTGCACATCGGGGCGGCCGCCGATCGCATATTGCGTGCAGGCCGCGCCGCCGACCTGGCCGGCGCCGGCGGTGAGCGGGCCGGTGCCTTGCAGCGCCCATTGCAGCCCCATCTTCGCCAGTTCGATGGGGTTGCGGACCTGATCATTCAAGGAGATCGGTTGTTTCAGCCGCACGATGACGCGCGCCTGATAATGATCCTGAAGATTGCGGCCGACCTCCGGCGCGTCGACGATCACCGGAATGTCGAGCGAGCGCAGCAGCGCGGCGGGACCGATGCCCGAGAGTTGCAGCAGTTGCGGCGATTGCAGCGTGCCGGCGCACAGGATCACCTCGCGGTCGGCCGTCGCGCGATGGGTTTCGCCATTCGCGATCCATTCGATACCGGTCGCGGTGGTGCCGGAAAACGTCACGCGCTTCGCTTGTGCGTTGGCGATGATCGTCAGGTTCGGTCGGCCCGCCACCGGATGCAGGAACGCGGACGCCGAACTGCTGCGCCAGCGTGGCCCGATGCCGAGCTGATAACTGCCGACGCCGAACGTGCTTGCGCCGTTGAAATCGGCGTTGAACGGCAGGCCGTACTCCATGCCGGCCTTCACCCATGCGGCGGAGGCCGGATTGGCGACGCGCAGGTCTGAGACCTCGAACTCGCCGAGCGCGCCGTGATACTGGCTGTCGCCGCCGCGATAGCGTTCGTAGCGGCGGAAATAGGGCAGCGTGTCGCGATAGCTCCAGCCGGTCGCGCCGAGCTTGTCCCAGTCATCGAAGTCCTCGTGCTGGCCGCGAATGAAGATCAGGCCGTTGATCGATGACGAGCCGCCGATGACGCGGCCGCGCGGCCAGTCGATGACACGGCCGCCGAGCTTGTCGTTCGGCTCGGTCTTGAACAGCCGCGAGAAACGGTTGTCGAAGATCGAACGATAATAGCCGACCGGCAGCTTGATCCAGAAATTGCGATCCGATCCGCCGGCCTCCAGCAAGAGCACGCGGCAGGCGGGGTCCTTCGACAGCCGATTGGCGACGATGCAGCCGGCCGAGCCCGC
>DATMSE010000180.1:0-10845 GCA_035565575.1 Xanthobacteraceae bacterium | reverse complement strand
CTCCCATAGGGAGAGGGTTGGGATGAGGGGTTGCAGCCTCAATGGCGAAGGATCCCCCCTCACCCTAACCCTCTCCCTGCCGGGGAGAGGGAATCTTTCCGCATCCGTGACGATTCAATTCAATCCAAAATAGCTCTAAGGTAATAATCGTCTCACACATTCTCCCCGCCGTCGCGGATGAAGGAATAGCGCACGATGTCGGTGCGGCGGCGCCAGCCGATCTTGTCCCAAAACGCCATCGCCGATTCATTGGCCGCCAGCACGTCGATGTGCGACTTCAAAATGCCTTCGACTTGCAGCCTGTCGAGCGCGGCATTCACCAGGCGCGTTGCAAGACCGGCGTTGCGATGAGCCGGCGAGACAATGAGATGTTGCAGATATCCGCGGCGACCGTCGTGCCCCGCCATCACGCATCCGATCAATTCGTCGGCATGCTCGGCGACAAGGCTGAGCCCCGGATTCCTGTTCAGGTAGCGCGCCATCATCTCGCTTGAATCGGCATCGCGCACGGTGACACCGGGCGTGCGCCGCATCAACGCGATCACGCGCTCGAAATCATCGAGGGTCATTTCGCGAATCGTTGCCACGCTGTTTTTCTCCGTGCGCGAGGTTTGCTTATCATCGCATCGGTATAGCATACGGCGGATATGCACGTTGCGCGCGTTCACGATGCCGCCGCAACATCATCACGCAATCACCTTGGAAATTTCGCGGAATGACCGCGTCGTCCGTCAAGCATCGATGCTCCATCAACACTATGGAGCTGAATGGATGAACTTGAAACATCTCGCCACTGCCGCCGCGATCGCGACCCTCGCCGCCACCGCTGCCCAGGCGCAGACGCAGCCATCGCCACAGCGCAGCCAGACGATGCAACCAGGAGGCTCCATGAATTCACCGCACGGCAAGGCGGGCTCCGCCTCCGGGACGGTAGGATCATCGACCCATGCGGGGAGCCGGAGCGGCAAGAGCGTGAAGCCGGCTCCGGAAGGATCGATGGAACGGAGCGGCTCGGGCACCAGTAGCGATACGGCGCCGGGCAGCATGTCACGCTAATTCGCATCTCTCTCCAAACGAGCGTCTCTCCAAGGCGAAAACTCGACGGCCGGCGCCCCACGCCGGCCGTTTTTTCCTGAGTCGATGCGGGTTTAGTTAAAGCCCTATCCATCGTCATGCCCGCGCTTGTCGCGGGCATCCACGTCTTTCTTACGATCGATCGGCGTAGAGCAGACGTGGATGGCCGGGACGTAGGCGAGCGAAGCGACGCCGTTCTTCGAACGGCTATGCCCGGCCATGACGAAGGTTCGCGAATTGCGCCGCGTCACCAACACGGCCAGGTCTATCCCGCCTTGCCGGTCTTCTTCACGTCCTTGACGTTGGAGAACACGATGCCTTCGGCGCGCTCGCGCGTATAGCCGAGATAGAATTCGTTCTTGACGAGGAATACCGGATCACCGTCGACGTCGTCGGCGACGCCCGAATTGTTCGCAGCGACGAAGGCGTCGAGCTTTTTCGGATCGTCGGATGAAATCCAGCGCGCGAGCTGGAATTCGCTCACTTCGAACTCCACCGGCAGTGCGTATTCGGCGGCGAGCCGCGCTTTCAGCACGTCGAGCTGCAGCATGCCGACGACGCCGACCAGAGCCGGCGCGCCGTCGCGCGGACGAAACACCTGCACGACGCCCTCTTCCGACATCTGCTGCAGGGCTTCCTTGAGTTTCTTCGCCTTCATCGCATCGGTCAGCCGGACGCGGCGGACGATTTCCGGCGCGAAGCTCGGCACGCCGACGAAGGTGATGTCCTCGCCCTCGGTCAGCGTGTCGCCGATCCGCAGGGTGCCATGATTGGGAATGCCGACGACGTCACCGGCATAGGCTTCGTCGGCGATGGCACGGTCCTGCGCGAAGAAGAACTGCGGCGACGACAGCGGCATCGGCTTGCCGGTGCGCACCAGCTTGGCCTTCATGCCGCGCGTCAGCTTGCCCGAGCACAGCCGCGCGAAGGCGATGCGATCGCGGTGGTTCGGGTCCATGTTGGCCTGGATCTTGAATACGAAGGCCGTCATCTTCGGCTCGTCGGCCTGCACGAGACGCTGGCTGCTTTCCTGCGCGCGCGGCGGCGGCGCGAACTGGCCGAGCCCCTCGAGGAGGTCGCCGACGCCGAAATTGCGCAGCGCCGAGCCGAAATAGACCGGCGTCAGATGGCCTTCGCGGAACGCGGCGAGATCGAACGGCTTGCAGGCCTCGGTCGCCAGCGCCAGCTCTTCCTTCACCTCGTCGACATTGAGGTTCGGATTGCGTTTGGCGAGATCGTCGATGGCGATCTGCTCCGCCGCGCCGGTCTTGGCGCCGCCGCCTTCCAGCAGCCGGATGCCGCCGGTGGCGATGTCATAGGTGCCGAGGAAGTCGCGGCCGCGCCCGACCGGCCAGGTCATCGGCGTGGTGTCGAGCGCCAGGGTTTTCTCGATCTCGTCGAGCAGATCGAAGGTGTCGCGGCTCTCGCGGTCCATCTTGTTGACGAAGGTGATGATGGGAATGTCGCGCAGCCGGCAGACCTCGAACAGCTTGCGCGTGCGGTCCTCGATGCCCTTGGCGGCGTCGATCACCATCACCGCGGAATCGACCGCGGTCAGCGTGCGATAGGTGTCTTCGGAAAAGTCCTCGTGGCCAGGTGTGTCGAGCAGGTTGAAGACCAGGTTGTCGAACTCGAAGGTCATGACCGAGGTGACGACCGAGATGCCGCGCTCGCGCTCGATCTTCATCCAGTCGGAGCGGGTGTTACGGCGCTCGCCCTTGGCCTTGACCTGGCCGGCGAGATTGATGGCGCCGCCGAATAGCAGCAGCTTTTCGGTCAGCGTGGTCTTGCCGGCGTCGGGGTGCGAAATGATCGCGAAGGTGCGGCGGCGCGCCACCTCGGCGGCGAGCGTCGGCGCGAAGGCGGTCTCGGCGATGGTATCGGGATTGGACATGGCCGTCGCTGTGGCAGGGAAAGCCGACGGGATCAAGGGGATTTCGCAGCCGCCGCAGCGGCCGGTCCCCGGTTGCGGAACACTGGGATTGTTCCCATATTCCATCGCGGAAGGACGACCTTCCGTCATCACACAGCCATCGCGGGGACGGCCCTGCCTAACGATTTGGGAGGGCCTCATGGCCTGGTTTATCCTGTTCATCGCCGGACTGATGGAGATCGGGTGGGCGATCGGTCTGAAATACACCGAAGGCTTCAGCCGCCTGGTGCCGTCGGTGCTGACGCTGGGTGCGATGCTGCTCAGTGTCGTCCTGCTCGGCCTCGCATTGAAGACGCTGCCGGTCGGCACCGCCTATGCGGTGTGGACCGGGATCGGCGCGGTCGGCACTGCGATCCTCGGCATCGTGCTGTTCGGCGATCCGGCGACCGGCGCCCGCCTCGCCTCGATCGGGCTCATCGTCGCCGGCATCGTCGGGCTGAAGCTGGTGACGTGAGATCAAAGTCGGTTACGTGTCCCGGATGCGATGCGGCGCAAGCGTCAGCGCCGTGCCGCTTCGCTGATCCGGGATCATCACAGACGATGCCGCTGATACGGTCCCGGTTCTGCGGCGCATCGTTGCACGCTGCGCCGCGCCCGGGACACGCAGGTTCTTAGCGCTGCACCATCATCACGGCCCAGTAGGCCAGCGCTGCCACCAGCGCCGCGGCCGGCACCGTGATCACCCAGGCATAGACGATGGAGCTGGCGACGTTCCAGCGCACCGCCGAGACGCGCCGCGCCGCGCCGACGCCGACGATGGCGCCGGTGATGGTATGCGTGGTCGAGACCGGGACGCCGAGGAAGGTGGCCATGAACAGCGTCGCGGCGCCGCCGGTCTCGGCGCAGAAGCCCTGCATCGGCGTCAGGCGGGTGATGCGCAGGCCCATGGTGCGAACGATGCGCCAGCCGCCCATCAGGGTGCCGAGCGCCATCGCCGACTGACAGGCCAGCACGACCCAGAACGGGACGCTGAACTCGGTGCCGAGATAGCCCTGCGAGTAGAGCAGCACCGCGATGATGCCCATGGTCTTTTGCGCGTCGTTGCCGCCGTGGCCGAGCGAATACAGCGACGCGGAAAAGAACTGGAAAATGCGGAACGCCCGATCGACCGCAAAGGGCGTCGACCGGGCCGAAGCCCAGGTGACAATGGCCACCAGCGCCAGCGCGAGCAGGAATCCGACGACGGGCGACAGCACGATGGCCAGCAGCGTCATCGACAGCCCGCTCCAGACCACCGCGACGATGCCGGCCTTGGCGACGCCGGCGCCCAACAGGCCGCCGATCAGCGCGTGCGAACTGCTGGAGGGAATGCCGAGCGCCCAGGTCACCAGATTCCAGACGATGGCGCCGACCAGCGCCGCGAAGATCACCTCGGGCGTGATGATGTCGGGGGTGATGATGCCGGTGCCGATGGTGTTGGCGACATGCAGTCCGAACACCAGGAACGCCACGAAGTTGAAGAATGCCGCCCAGAACACCGCGTATTGCGGCCGCAGCACCCGCGTCGACACGATGGTCGCGATCGAATTGGCCGCGTCGTGCAGTCCGTTGAGGAAATCGAACAGCAGCGCGACGGCGATCAGGCCGACCAGCACAGGAAAAGCAATCGTGGCGTCCACCCGGCGGCCCTGCCCTAAACCTGCTCGATCACGATGCTGTTGATCTCGTTGGCGACGTCGTCGAAGCGGTCTGCCACTTTCTCGAGATGGTCATAGATCTCGGCGCCGACGATGAAATCCATCGCGTTGGCGTTGCGGTGCTTGAGGAACAGTTCCTTGAGGCCGATGTCGTGCAGATCGTCGACGCGGCCTTCCAGCTTGCCGAGCTCTTCGGTGATCGCCGTCAGCATCGTGACGTTGTCGCCGATGGATTGCAGCAACGGCACCGCGCGGCCGACCAGATTGGCGCATTCGACGATCAATGTACCGATCTCGCGCATCGGCGGCTCGAAGGCGCGGACCTCGAACAGCACTACGGCTTTCGCGGTCTGCTGCATCTGGTCCACCGCGTCGTCCATCGCGGTGATCAGGTTCTTGATATCGACGCGGTCGAACGGGGTGATGAATGTGCGGCGCACCGCGGTGAGGACTTCGCGGGTGATGCCGTCGGCATCGCTCTCGAACTGATTGACCCGCTGGCAATAGACCGGCGTCTCCTCGCCGCCGCGCAGCATGCCTTCCAGCGCCTGCGCGCCCTGAACGGCCACCTGCGCGTGCCGGGCGAACAGGGGAAAGAATTTCTCTTCCCTGGGAAGCAGAGCTCTGAACCAGCGTAGCATTGTTGTTCCCCAGCCATGGTTGGCGGTCTTCGGTTGGCGGCACCGGGAGGACGCATGAACCGACAAGCGGCCGGCGTGCCCCGCCAAGACAACACTGTCATCCACGCTGGCGCGCGGGCCAGACCTGAAGAGACCACGCCGCGGCAACGGCCCGATCAGCCGTCGGCATGCCGACAGCGCGTCATGGGTTTGTCATAAATCACTTCCTCGGACAAAGGCAATTGTCCGGGCCGCAGGCGGGCTCCCCGACCACAACATATGCACGCTATGCACCAGGGTGAAACGCGCGTTGAGGCAAGGCCTTGGACGTGAAACGCCCCCGAAGGGGCGCATTCGACCATGATGTACGCCGCGTTCCGCGACGACCGTCCGCCCGGCAGCACGCCCGCCGGGCCGGACACCGGCCGCCGGCTACAGCGAGCGCTTGAAGTAGGCCGCGATCTCGCCGACGATGCCGCGGCGGAAGGTCAGCACGCAGACCACGAAGATCACGCCCTGGATCACCGTGACCCACTGGCCGAAGCCTGCCAGGTACTGCTGCATCGCGACGATCACAAAAGCGCCAACCACGGGACCGAAGACCGTTCCGAGGCCGCCGACGAGGGTCATCAGCACGATTTCGCCGGACATCGTCCAGTGCACGTCGGTGAGCGAGGCGTTCTGCGCCACGAACACTTTCAGCGCACCGGCAAAGCCCGACAGCGTGCCCGACAGGATGAAGGCCAGCAGCTTGTACTGATCGGCCTTGTAACCCAGCGAGGTGGCGCGCGGCTCATTCTCGCGGATCGCCTTCAGCACCTCGCCGAACGGCGAATTGATGGTGCGGAAGATCAGCAGGAACGCCGCGAGGAACGCGACCAGGATCACGTAGTAGAGCGTGGTCGGCTTGGAGAGATCGAACAGGCCGAACAGCATGCCTTGCGGAATGCCCTGGATGCCGTCCTCACCGTGGGTGAACGGCGTCTGCAGGTAGACGAAGAACACGAGTTGCGAGAGCGCCAGCGTGATCATCGCAAAGTAGATGCCCTGGCGCCGGATCGCGATCCAGCCGGTGACGATCGCGAGCGCGCAGGCGCCGGCGGTGCCGATCACGATGCCGATCTCCGGCGTCACGCCCCAGACCTTGAGCGCGTGCGCGGTGAAGTAACCGGCGGTGCCGAGGAACATGGCGTGACCGAACGACAGCAGGCCGCCATAACCGATCAGCAGGTTGAAGGCGCAGGCGAACAACGCAAAGCACAGCGCCTGCATGACGAAGAACGGATAGATGCCGGTGAACGGGACGATCGCCAGCGCCACCGTCATCAGGACGAAGGCGATGCCCTCATCGCGAAACGCGCGTCCGGAAGCCGGAGAGGAATTGTCGGTGATCACTGACATGTTAAGTCGCCCGTCCTGTCAATCCCGTCGGCTTCACCAGCAACACCAGCACCATCAAGACGAAGACGACAGTGTTGGAAGCCTCGGGGTAGAAATACTTGGTCAGTCCTTCGACCACACCCAGCGCGAAGCCGGTGATGATCGAGCCCATGATCGAACCCATGCCGCCGATCACCACCACCGCGAACACGACGATGATGAGGTCGGCGCCCATCAGCGGCCGCACCTGGTTGATCGGCGCCGACAGAACGCCGGCGAGCGCGGCAAGACCGATGCCGAGACCGTAGGTCAGTGTGATCATGCGCGGCACGTTGATGCCGAACGCGCGCACCAGCGCCGGGTTCTCGGTCGCCGCACGCAGATAGGCGCCGAGCCGGGTCCGTTCGATCAGGTACCAGGTGGCCAGGCAGACCACGAGCGAGAAGATGACGACCCAGCCACGGTAGATCGGCAGGAACATAAAGCCGAGATTGACGCCGCCCTGGAGCTGCGAGGGAATGGCATACGGCAGACCGGACGACCCGAAGTAGTTCTGGAACACGCCCTGGATGATCAGCGCGATGCCGAAGGTCAGCAGCAGGCCATAGAGGTGATCGAGATTGGCGATCCACTTCAGCAGCGTGCGCTCGAGCAGCATGCCGAAGATGCCGACCGCGATCGGCGCAAGAACCAGTGCGTACCAGTAGTTCAGGCCGAGGCCGTTGAGCAGAAAGTACGCGCAGAAGGCTCCCATCATATAAAGCGCGCCATGCGCGAAGTTGATGATGTTGAGCATTCCGAAAATCACGGCCAGGCCGAGACTGAGCAGCGCGTAAAACGAGCCGTTGATCAGTCCGACCAGGAGTTGGGCGTATAGAGCCTGCATAATCTTCTCGCCGACGTCTCTGATAACTTTCTGAACGATATCGCCCGGCCGCCATGGCCGGACAGCGGAGGCTTAGCTGTGCGATCGCGGAGACGAACCGCTCACGCCGCGCGCCAGCCTGCGCCTTTTTCCAGGTACAGAATGTCTCATTCTGATCGGCCTCCCCTCTTGTCCTTGCCTGGTTTGCCGTCTGCGGCGATGCCCCCTCGCATGCCGTCAGACGCCCAGGTAGGTGTGCAGCTTGTCCATGTTGGCCTGCAGCTCGGAATTGGCGAAACCGTCAATGACCTTGCCGTGCTCGACGATGTAGAATCGATCCGCCACCGTGGATGCGAAACGGAAATTCTGCTCGACCAGAAGAATGGTGAAGCCTTCCGACTTCAGCCGCTGAATGGTGCGGCCGATCTGCTGGATGATAACGGGCGCGAGACCTTCGGTCGGCTCATCGAGCATCAGGAAACGCGCGCCGGTGCGCAGGATGCGGGCGATCGCCAGCATCTGCTGCTCGCCGCCAGACAGCTTGGTGCCCTGGCTCGACGACAGCCGTTCCTTCAAGTTGGGAAACAGCTCGAAGATCTGCTCGGTCGAGAGTCCGCCGCTGCGCACCGTCGGCGGCAGCATCAGATTCTCGTGCACGTTGAGGCTGGCGAAGATGCCGCGCTCCTCCGGGCAGAACGCGACGCCAAGGCGCGCGATCTTGTCCGAGGACATCTTGATCGTCTCATGTCCGTCGAAACGAACCGAGCCGGTGCGCTTCGGAATCATGCCCATGATCGACTTCAGCGTCGACGTCTTGCCCGCACCGTTGCGGCCGAGCAGCGTGACGACTTCGCCGGTGCGGACTTCGACGTTCATGCCGTGCAGAACGTGCGATTCACCGTACCAGGCCTGAAGATCGCGAATTTCCAGGAGCGGCGCCCCCGAAGCGGACTGCATCGCCGGGGCACCAGGCGCCGTACTCACATCAACCATGACCTGCCCCCAGATAAGCTTCCTTGACCCGCTCGTCCTTGGTCAGATCGGCATACACGCCTTCCGCCAAGACCTTGCCGCGCGTCAAAACCGTGATGATGTCCGACAGGTTGGCCACCACGTTCAGATTGTGTTCGACCATTAGGATCGTATACTTCGCCGAAATGCGCTTGATCAGCGCGGCGATCTTGTCGATGTCCTCGTGGCCCATGCCGGCCATCGGCTCGTCGAGCAGCATCATCTCGGGATCGAGCGCCAGCGTCGTCGCAATCTCCAGCGCGCGCTTGCGGCCATACGGCATTTCCACCGCCTGCGTATTGGCGAACTCGCTGAGGCCGACGTCCTCCAGCAGTTCCTGCGCCCGCACATTGAAGCTGTCGAGCACGCTCTTCGAACGCCAGAAGTCGAATGATCCTCCCCGCTGACGCTGCAGCGCCACGCGGACATTCTCCAGCGCCGTCAGATGCGGGAACACCGCGGAAATCTGGAACGATCTCACAAGGCCCAGCCGCGCCACATCGGCCGGCGCCATCGCCGTGATGTCCTTCCCCTTGTAGACGATGCGGCCCGCGGAGGGCTGCAGGAACTTGGTCAGAAGGTTGAAACACGTGGTCTTGCCGGCCCCGTTGGGACCGATCAAAGCATGAATGCTGCCGCGACGTATCTTCAGATTGACGTCACGAACCGCAACAAACCCGGCGAACTCTTTAGTCAGTCCGTGGGTTTCGAGAATGAACTCATCGGCCAATTAAATTCCCCCTCAGCCTTCGCGCGTTGTGTCCCACGCGTGACCGAATTATGTCAACAGTCCTATCCCCAGCGACGTCTTGGAACCGCCGCGGGTGGCCCTGTTGGGCCGGGACTATGCCGCTTCCGGTGACAAGGACGCAAGGCACAAAACGCCAAGACGATGTGCACATGATCAATTTTTGACGGACACAAGCTCTTAGTCGCACTTCCCTAAAGCGTCCAGCGGCAATTCCCGGGCGTACCGCCAGGCAGAACCCCGTCCGCCACATTTCATCCCCAGCGGTTTCGATCAGGGAAGGCTGATCCGAGTATTCAGGCGACCTCCTTGAGGTAGATGTCGGGCTTGAACCCGACCAGCAGGCGCTTCGAGGTTTCAAGGACGGGACGCTTGATCATCGATGGCTGCGCAAGCATCAGCGCGATGGCGCGCCGCTCGTCGAGATTGACCTTGTCGGCATCGGGCAGCTTGCGGAATGTAGTACCGGCACGATTGAGTAACAGCTCCCAGCCGACCTCATCGCACCAGCGCTTCAGGCGCGCCTTGTCGATGCCGTCCTGCTTGTAGTCATGGAAGTGATAAGTAACGCCGTGCGCATCGAGCCAGGCGCGCGCCTTCTTCATCGTATCGCAGTTCTTGATGCCGTAGATGGTCACCGTCATGTCGTATCGGCCATATTTCTGATGGAACGAGGGCCGAGGCGGCCCGCCGGGTTTGTAAGATCTCGCGCGATCACTCGCAAATCGACAACGTCTCGTGCCCGAGACCCAGCCGCGCCTTGAGGCGCCGCATGTTGCGAACGAACACGTCGCTGTCATCGGTCGCGCGCGCCAGGACCAGTGCGCCCTGAATGCCGAGTACGATGTCTTCCGCTTCGTCCGCGGCACGCGTCGCATCGCGGCCGGCGCGGATCAAAGCATCGCGCAAGGCGTCGATCCAGCGCTGGAAATAACTTTGAATCGCGGCTGCGAACCTGTCGCGCGTGACATCGAGCGCGAACGCCCCGATCAGGCAGATGCGGCGGCCGGAACGGAAGTAATCGTCCACCGCGCGCCACATCACGGCGATCCCCTCGTCCGGCGGATGGTGCCGCAATGGGACGAAAACGAGACGCTCGAACCAGTCGTCGATTTCCGCCATCGCCGCGCCTGCCATCTCATCCTTGCCGCCCGGAAAGAAGTGATAGAGGCTGCCCTTGCCGAGACCGGTGCGTTCGGTGATGCGGCTAAGGGTCGCTCCCTCGAAGCCGAGATCGCGAAACACCTCGGCGATCAATGGAATCACATCCTCTTTCTCATGCAGCATGCGCACGGCGGTGCTCCATCGCAGATGTCACAATCGAGGTCGGACAGGCCCGGATGATCGTCGGGCCGCGGGCCAAGTGGCCAATGGAATTTGCGCTCCTCAGCGGCGATCGGCAAATCGGATGGGGAAACGCTGTCGCATCGGCCCGCTCGCATCGAACGCCCGGTTCTCATTGCGGGGGAATGCGAGCAAGGTCGGCTCACGGCATCTGCCCTGATCGACTATGGTTAAACCAATCGGTACAGATATACAACTCACAGTTGAAGTTGCCCCGACCTTATCCGCCTCAG
>DATMSE010000179.1:0-8602 GCA_035565575.1 Xanthobacteraceae bacterium | reverse complement strand
GTAAACCATATGGTTAAGTATAGGCGCGCGGTGGTGAACGTCAAGAGCGATCCCCTTGCGCGTCATGGCCGGGCTCGTCCCGGCCATCCACGTCTTTCTCGCTGAGCTACCGTTGAGACGTGGATAGCCGGAATAAATCCGGCCATGACGGATAGAGATCCCAGCTACGAAAAAGGGATCGACTTACTGCGCGATGGTCGCCTGGATCAGCTTGATGGCGTCTTCGCTGTCCCATTCGGCGGGGCCGGCCATGTTGCCGATCTGGCAGCCCTTGCCGTCGATCAGCACCGAGGTCGGCATGCCCAGCGCGAGGCCGATGCTCTTGAGGTCCTGGAAGACCTTGGCCTTGGCATCGCTGAAATTGCCGAGCCGGGTCAGGTTGGCGTCCTTGAGGAAGGCTTTGGGCTTCTCGAGGTCGCGGGTGTCGATATTGACCGCCACCACCTGGAACTTGTCGCCGCCGAGCTTGGCTTCCAGCCGCTCCAGCGCCGGCATTTCCTTGCGGCATGGCACGCACCAGGTCGCCCACAGGTTGAGCAGCACGGTCTTGCCGCGCCAGTCCGACAGCTTTTTCGGGTTGCCTTGGCCGTCGTCGAAAGCCAGATCAGGCATCTTCATCGGCTTCTGCACCATGGTCAGCGCCGCGACTTCGCCGGTTGCCAGCGGCGCGACCTTCTGCGCCAGTGCGGCGGCGCTGGCGCAGTCCGGGTCGCCGGCCTGCTGTTTCGTCGCGCCCAGTTGATGGACGATCCCGTAGCCGACGATTCCGCCGGCCACGATCGCGCTGAGCAGCAGCGGCAGGCGACGGGCCGGGGGGCTGGCGGGTGTCGGATTGTCAGGCATATCGTTTGTCATCCGGGGTGAGATGCGGTTATGCAGGGGCTTGTACGGGAAACCCGGCGCAAAGCGGAATCGCTGATCCCGCCGGCGCCGGGCAAATCGAGCGGAATGGCATGAGCAACAAGATGTGGGGCGGCAGGTTCGAGGATGGACCTGATGCGATCATGGAGGAAATCAACGTCTCCATCGACGTCGATCGCCACCTTTACGCGCAGGACATCGCCGCATCCAAGGCGCACGCCGCCATGCTTGCCGCGCAGGGCATTATCACCGCGAGTGATGCAAAAAACATCGCCAAAGGTCTAGACACGATTTTGTCAGAGATCGCGGCGAACAAATTCACGTTCAAGCGGGCGCTCGAAGACATTCACATGAATGTCGAGAGCCGCTTGAGCGAACTGATCGGCCCTGCCGCGGGACGGCTCCACACCGCCCGCTCGCGCAACGATCAGGTGGCGACCGATTTCCGGCTGTTCGTGCGGGATACCATCGATGCCATCGATGCCGCGCTGATGGCGTTGCAGCGCGCGCTGGTCGATCGCGCGCTGGAGCATGCCGATACGGTGATGCCCGGCTTCACGCATCTGCAGACGGCGCAGCCGGTCACCTTCGGGCACCATCTCCTCGCTTATGTCGAGATGGCGGCGCGGGATCGCGGCCGGTTCGCCGACGCGCGCAAGCGGCTCAACGAAAGCCCGCTGGGCTCCGCGGCCTTGGCCGGAACGTCCTTTCCGATCGACCGCCACGCCACCGCGAAGGCCTTGGGCTTCGATCGGCCGACGGCCAACTCGCTGGATGCGGTGTCCGATCGCGATTTCGTGCTGGAGACACTGTCGGCCGCCGCGATCACGTCGGTGCATCTGTCGCGCCTCGCGGAGGAGATCGTGATCTGGACGTCGCCGCTGGTCGGCCTGGTGCGGCTCTCCGACAAGTTCACCAGCGGCTCGTCGATCATGCCGCAGAAGCGCAATCCCGATGCGGCCGAACTGGTGCGGGCCAAGACCGGCCGGGTCATCGGCTCGCTGAACGCGCTGCTGATCGTGATGAAGGGACTTCCGCTCGCCTATCAGAAGGACATGCAGGAGGACAAGGAAGGCGCGATGGAAGGTTTCGCCGCGGTCTCGCTGGCGATTCGCGCCATCGCCGGTATGGTGCGCGACCTCGAGCCGGATACCGTCCGCATGAAGCTGGCGGCCGGCGAGGGCTACGCCACCGCGACCGATCTCGCCGACTGGCTGGTCCGCACCCTGAAGATGCCGTTCCGCGACGCGCATCACGTCACCGGCCGCATCGTCGGGCTCGCCGCCAAGCAAGGCCTTGCGCTGCACGAGCTGCCGCTGAAGGACATGCAGGCGGTGGAACCGAAGATCACGGCGGCGGTCATGGAGGTGCTGTCGGTCGAGGCCTCCGTGAAGAGCCGCACCAGCTATGGCGGCACCGCGCCGAAGAACGTCCGGGCGCAGGCCAAAGCCTGGCTCAAACGCCTGGAAAAAGAGCAAAAATCGGGCTAGGGTCCCCGATCCGAAGTTCGCATCACGGTGCGGCGCCCCTTTCGCGAACTTCGGATTCGGAAGGACACTAGCAAAGCTAAAATTTGGTGTGGTTTGGGTTCAGAAGTTCGCTTGAAGGACTCGCCGAGAAAATGAAGCGAACTTCTGAACCCACCACACCAGCCCGGTAATTCGGCGAAATTTCTCGTCGCGCCGGGGCTCGCCAGCGGCAATCAATCTTTGTATGGTGGCGCCGCATTCTTGGGGAACTCTGCTGTGAGCCGTACACCTAGCCCGGCCTCGTCCCGATGGGCCGTGATTCTGTTGACCGCTGCGACGCTTGCGCTGGCCGGTTGCGGGCGTAAGGGTCCGCTCGATCTGCCGCCGAGCGCGCCGGCTCAGCCGGGTGTGACCGAGGACGCCGCTCCCGCGGAGCAGGGCACCCTGTTCAACCCTTCGCCGGAGCAGAACCGCGAGCCGGCTGCGGCCAGGGGCCGGAAAAGGTCATTCGTTCTCGATCCTTTGCTGGATTAAGCGCTGATGCGCCATTTTGATTATCGCGACGGCGTGCTGCACGCCGAGGCCGTGAACCTGTCCGCCGTCGCGGAAGCCGTCGGAACGCCGTTCTATTGCTATTCCACGGCGACACTGGAGCGGCACTACCGCGTTTTCACCGAGGCCTTCGCAGGGACCGATCATCTGGTCTGCTATGCGATGAAGGCGAATTCGAACCAGTCGGTGCTGCGCACGCTGGCGAAGCTGGGCGCCGGCGCCGACGTGGTGTCCGGCGGCGAACTCAAGCGCGCTCTGGCGGCGGGCATTCCGGCCGACAAGATCCTGTTTTCGGGCGTCGGCAAGACGGCGGATGAATTGCGGCTCGCGGTGTCGCACGGCATCCGCTGCATCAACGTCGAATCCGAGCCTGAGCTGGAGTTGCTGTCGCAGGTCGCGTCCGGCATGGGGCGCACCGCGCCTATCTCGATCCGCGTCAATCCCGACGTCGATTCCGGGACGCACGCGAAAATCTCCACCGGCAAATCGGAAAACAAGTTCGGCATTCCGATCGCCCGCGCGCGCGAAGTCTACGCCAAGGCGGCGAAGCTGCCCGGCATCGTGGTCAGCGGCGTGGACATGCATATCGGCAGCCAGATCACCGATCTGGGACCGATGGAAGCGGCCTTCCGCCTGCTCGCCGAATTCGTGAACGTGTTGCGCGGTGACGGACACTCGATCACCCATGTCGATTTCGGCGGGGGACTGGGCGTGCCCTACTACGAGGATCGCGCCGCGCCCCCCGAACCGGTGGCCTATGCGGCGATGGTCAAGCGCGTCACGCACAATCTCGGCTGCACGCTGATGTTCGAGCCGGGGCGCATGATCGTCGGCAATGCCGGCATCCTGGTCACGCGGGTCATCTATGTGAAGCGTGGCGACGTCCGCAACTTCGTCATCATCGATGCCGCGATGAACGATCTGATCCGCCCGACATTATACGAGGCCTATCACCAGATCATGCCGGTGCGGGCCGCTTCGCCCGACGCGCCGGTGCTGGTCGCGGACGTGGTTGGGCCGGTGTGCGAAACCGGTGATTATCTGGCGCTCGGGCGCACCTTGCCGGAGCCGAAGGCGGGCGACCTCTTGGCGATCATGACCGCCGGCGCTTACGGTGCGGTGCAGGCCGGGACCTATAATACTCGCCCGCTGGTCCCAGAGGTGCTGGTCAAGAATGATCAGTATGCGGTGGTTCGTCCGCGCATCGACGTCGATCAGTTGATCGCAATGGACCAGCCGGCGCCGTGGCTCTGAGCCGAACCGGCCCGTCACGTCTTCGTGTCATTCAGGTGTGGTGATAGAGTCGGGAGCGAACCGTGCCTCAATGCCGCCGTTGTGGTAGGGTGCCCTGGCACGGGGCCACCTGGAGAATTGATTGAGCGCTGTCGCACCTGATCCGTCCGATCCGCTCCGCGACGCCGAGGTGGCCACACGGCCGGCCGCGGTCGTGCTGGAGCAGGCGGTACGGCGCGCGACCTGGACGATCGCCTGGGAACGGGCCTGGCCGCATCTGGCCCGGTTGCTGAGCGTTGTCGGCCTGTTCCTCGCGGTCTCCTGGGCCGGGCTCTGGCTGGCGCTTCCATTTGTCGCACGTCTCATCGGGCTCGGCCTGTTCGCGGTGCTGGGCTTGGCGGCGCTGCTGCCCATGGTTCGGTTCCGGTGGCCGCGGCGGGAGGACGCGCTGCGGCGGCTGGATCATGGCAGCGGCATCCGACATCGGCCGGTCACCGCGCTCGCCGATACCGTCTCCTCGCAGGACCCTGTTGCGCTGGCATTGTGGCAGGCACAGCGGCAACGGACGCTGCTTTCGCTGAAGCGCATCCGCGCCGGGCTGCCGTCGCCGCGGCTGGCGATTCACGATCCGTGGGCGCTTCGCGCCTTGGTGGTGCTGCTGCTGGTCACCACCTATGTCGCGGCGGGCGGCGACCGCATGGCACGCCTTGCAGCCGCGTTCGACTGGAACGGGATGCTGGCGCCGGCCATTGTCCGCGTCGACGCCTGGATCACGCCGCCGCTCTATACCGGCAAGCCGCCGATCATTCTGTCCGCCGCGAACAAGGATGCTGCGGCAGCCGATGGCGCGCCGATGTCGGTTCCGGTCGGCAGCACACTGATCGTCCGCTCCAGCGGCGGCAAGCTGGACGTCGTGACCGGCGGAGGCGTGGCCGAAGCCGGGACCGCCGCCGATGCGCCGCAAGGCACCAGCGAGCGTCATTTCGCCATCAACGGAGATGGCTCCGCCCAGGTGCGCGCGCCATCCGGCCAGCCGCGCTGGGCCTTCACCGCGATTCCCGATCATCCGCCGACCATCGCCTTGGCCAAGGATCCGGAACGGCAGGCGCGCGGCTCGCTGCAATTGACCTATCAGGTCGAAGACGATTACGGCGTCACCGAAGCGCAGGCGCATTTTGCTCCGCGCGTCGAGACGACGCAGCAGAACGATGCGGCGGCGCCGCGACCGCTGTTCGATCCACCGCAGCTTCCGCTGTCGCTGCCCAATGCGCGCACCCGCAAGGGGGTCGGCCAGACCGTCAAGGACCTCAGCGAGAATCCCTACGCCGGGGCGGACGTGATGATGACGCTGACGGCGCGGGACGAGGCCGGCAATGAAGGTCACAGCGATCCGGTCGAGCTGCGATTGCCGGAGCGGTTGTTTACCAAGCCGCTGGCGCGCGTGCTGATCGAGCAGCGCCGCAATCTGGCGCTGGATGCGAACCAGAGCGCGCAGGTGCAGGTGGCGCTCAAGGCGCTGCTGATCGCGCCGGAAGCTTTCACGCCGGAGGCCGGACAGTATCTCGGCTTGCGCTCGGTGGCGCGGCAGATCGAACGCGCCCGCACCGACGACGCGCTGCGCGAAGTCGTCGCCAGCCTGTGGGCGCTGGCGGTGACCATCGAGGATGGCGACATCACCGACGTCGACAAGGCGCTGCGGGCCGCGCAGGACGCCTTGAAGGAGGCGCTCGAGCGCGGCGCCAGCGACGAGGAGATCAAGAAGCTCACGGAAAACCTGCGGGCGGCGCTCGACAAGTTCTTGCAGCAGCTTGCCGAGCGGCTGCGCAACAATCCGCAGCAGTTGGCGCGTCCGCTCGATCCCAACGCGCGGACGATGCGGCAGCAGGACCTCAACAACATGATCGAACGCATGGAGCGGCTGTCGCGCTCCGGCGACAAGGACGCCGCCAAGCAGTTGCTGGATCAGCTGGCGCAGATGCTCGAAAACCTGCAGATGGCGCAGCCAGGCCAGAGCGGCGAGGGCGACATGCAGCAGTCGCTCAACGAACTCGGCGACATGATCCGCAAGCAGCAGCAGTTGCGCGACAGGACCTTCAAGGAGGGGCAGGACGCGCGGCGCGATCGCCAGCGCGGCCAGCAGGGCAATCGCGACGCCATGAATGGCCTGCAGCAGGACCAGCAGGCACTGCGCGAGCGGCTGCGCCGATTGCAGGAGCAACTGGCGCAGCAGGGCATGCAGCCGGGCCAGCGCGGTCAGCAAGGTCAGAAGGGCCAGGGTCAGCAAGGCCAGCAGGGTAACCCGGGCGACGGCGAGGACGGTCTTGGTTCGGCCGACTCGGCGATGGGCGATGCTGACGGTCAGTTGGGCGACGGCAATGCCGATGGCGCGGTGGATTCGCAGGGCCGCGCCCTCGACGCGCTGCGCAAGGGCGCGCAGGATCTGGCGCAGGCGATGCAGCAGGACGGCGAGGGGCAGAATAACGGTCCCGGCAATCGCCTCGGCCGTCAGCAGAGCGGCGGCAATCGCACCGATCCGCTGGGCCGGCCGCTGCGGGGCCGCGATCTCGGCGACGATCTGACGGTGAAGATTCCGGGTGAGATCGACGTGCAGCGCGTGCGGCGCATCCTTGAGGAATTGCGGCGGCGTCTTGCCGATCCGCAGCGCCCGCAGATCGAGCTCGATTATATCGAGCGCCTGCTCAAGGACTACTGAGCCGCCGCGCCGATCACGGGCGTCGTCTCCCCCAAGATCGAACGAATCTATGCGACGCGTTTGCGCGCGGCGAGCGCCTCGCCGACGGCGGCGCGGATATCGGCGACGGAGAACGGTTTGCTGACCACGTCGTGCACGATCGCGTTGAGGTTCGACGCACGTTCGCGTTGATCGGCGAAGCCGGTCATCAACAGCACAGGAAGTTGCGGAAAATCCCGGGCGACGGCGAGCGCCAGCGCGATGCCATCCATCACCGGCATCTTGATATCGGTGAGCAGCAGGTCGAATGCCCCGCTCTCGCGCGTCAGGATCTCCAGCGCCTCGGCGCCGTCTTCGGCCGTAACGGTCTGGTGCCCGTCCATGGCGATGGCGCGCGCGACGAGGGAGCGCATTGAATCTTCGTCGTCGGCGATCAGGACGCGTGGCATGACGGTCTCTCTACTTGCACACGGTGGCGCATCTAAACCCCGCCTGCGGCGAGGTCATGTTGATTGAAGAAGCGCACCTCCACCTCGCGGCCTTCCGGCGGCGGCGCGGCAAGCCGGGAGCGGAATCCGGCGCGCTCGCCCGGTTTCACCGAGGTTTGCTCCAGCACCGCGTTCCAGGCATAGATTTCGGCACCCTTGGCGTCGCGAACGACAAAGCGCAGGCGCGGGACCTCCACGGTGCGACGCGCCACCCCGACGACATTGCCTTCGATCACCAGAACCGGTTTGCTCTCGACCGTCTCGGTGCTGATCTTGACGTCCCGGATGTCGAGGCCGCGCAGGTTCACGTTGAGGCCGATCAAGCTGTAGAACCGGGCGGTTTGCGGCAGCAGCCGCACGATCTCGGCCCGCCACATCACCACGCAGGCGGCCAGCGCAGCCATCACGATGCAGGCTATCGGCAGGGTGAGAAGGGGGCGGCGGGGACCCGCCGCGCGCCGCGGCCGCCAGCGCAGCCAGGGCTTTCGCGGGCCGGCCGCGAAACGCGGGCTTTCGACCGCAGCGTGCTGGATGTGGATGTCGTCATCGGCATCGCTCGGCAGTCCGGCGGCGATCGAGGGGCTGTCGATCACGGGAGGCTCGGACGGGACGTCCAGCGCGGGCGCGGCCGGTTCGTGCCATTCCACCGCGTCGTGATCGTCATGCGCGGCGGCCGTTCCGGCCGAGGCAAATGCCGGCACGGCGGCGCCGCCGGCCTCCGGCAGTTCAGGGCGTGCCAGCCAGACCTGCTTGCACCGCGCGCAACGCACGGTGCGGCCGTTCGGACCTAGCTTGGCGGGGTCGATGGCAAAGAATGTCGTGCAGTGGGGACAAACAATGTTCATGAGCGAATCGCCGCGATGAAGGTCACCGGCAGCCTAGCCGCGGTCCGTTAACGAACCGGAAACCATAACTGACGCACAACCGTTAAGAAGTTTTTGCTGGCCCCGGCTGCGGACGCACGCGCCCGCGCGCGAAGCACCTCGAAGGGTCAGCCTGTGTCACCGCGTGTGGCGGATTGGAACGTTCGGACCGGCATGGCCGCGCGGCAGGCCGACGGACATCACATCCACCCACGCGAAACCATGAGTTGCTTGTGTCCTTCGGCGTCCTGCGCTTGCAGAAGCGTGTGTCGCAAAGGGATGCCAGCGTCGGAAGCAGGACACGAGAACGGAGCTGCCTGTGGTCCGGTTCGAAAATGTCGGATTGCGTTACGGACTCGGCCCGGAGATTCTGCGCGATCTCAATTTCCAGATTCCTGCGCACTCGTTCCAGTTTCTGACCGGGCCGTCGGGCGCCGGCAAGAC
>DATMSE010000178.1:0-16738 GCA_035565575.1 Xanthobacteraceae bacterium | reverse complement strand
AAGCTTGGCATGCCAGATACCAGACTGTCAACGAACGAAATCCCTTTGGGAAATGGGGGATTTCACATATTTGTTCTACATACCTTCTGATTGTATTGGAGTACGGTATACCAGTAACGGGCCTCAATTGAGACGTGAGTGGTGTGGGTCAACCCCGGCAGGATCTCCGCGACGGAACGCCCGACGGCGGTCGAACACCGTCCGGCGATCGCGTCAGGCGGGTGCGCGGCTCTGCGGCTCTTCCGCGCGATGGTGCCGCATCCGGCGGCCGTGCGGCGCGAGAAAGCGGTTCAAATCCGGCAAAAGAAAACGTCCGCCCCAAGGGGCGGACGTCGGCAAAGCGGATGCGGCTCGGCTTGATGGCGTCGCGAGTTAGCGGGCGAGCTTGATCGGCCGGCTCACGTAGCGGTCACTCGACCAATCGCTGGCTCCCTCACTTGGCGAGGCGGAATTTGCCGCCTTCCACCTTGATCAGGAAAGCAGAGCGCTCGTCATAGCCGTTGTGGTTGGTCGGGCTCATGTTCGACAGGCCGTTGTTGAGATAAATCTCCTTGCCGTTCTCCAGCGCATCGCGCAGCGCCGCGCGGAATTCCGGCGTCCCCGGCTTGCCCGCTTTGAGCGCCGCCGGCATCGCGTTCTCCACCAGCACCATCGAGTCCCACAGGTGTGCGGCGAACGCGGCGGGCTCTTCCTTGTACATGGCCTTGTAGGCGGCGATGAACTTCTCCGGCGCCGGACGGAACGGGCTATCCTTCGGCAGATCGTCGACGATGGTGAAGGCTTCGCCGGTGTATTCCGCACCTTCGACATCCTTGCCGCCGAGCTTGATGAACTCGTTGGTGGCGACGCCGTGGGTCTGGTAGATCGGGCCCTTGTAGCCGCGCTCGCGCAGCGCCTTCTGCGGCAGCACCGCTGGCGTGCCGGCGGCTGCGATGAACACCGCGTCCGGCTTGCTGGCGATGATCTTCAGCACCTGCCCGGTAACGCTGGCGTCGTTGCGGGCATAGACCTCGTGCGTCGTCAGTTCGATGCCGGCTTTCGGCGCCTCCGCCTTCAGCACGTTGTAGTAGCCTTCGCCGTAGCCGTCCGAGAAGCCGATATAGCCGAGCTTCTTGGCGCCGGTCTTGGCAATGTGCTTGAGGATCGCGGTCGCCATGATGTCGTCGTTCGGCACCACCTTGAAGACCCACTTCTTCTTGTCGTCCATCGGCTGCACCAGTACCGCGGCGGCGGCGAGGGTGAGCAGCGGCGTCTTGGCTTCGGCGGCGATGTCGATCAGCGGCAGTGTCACCGGCGTCAGCGAGGAGCCGATCAGCACGTCGACCTTCTCTTCCGAGATCATCTTGCGGGCATTCTGCGCCGCCTTGGTCGGATCGGATTCGTCGTCGAGCGCGATGTAAGTCACCTTCTGCCCGGCGATCTCCTTCGGCAGGATCGGCACCGTCTTGCTCTGCGGCTGGCCGAGCGCCGCGCCCGGACCCGACGCGCTCATGGTGATGCCGACTTTCACTTGCGCCTGCGCGCTGCCGGCCATGAGGGCAGCGGCAGCCAATCCGATCAGCCAGGTTTTCGTTGGTAGCATGACGTCCTCCCTTGGTGGTTCTCAGTTCAGTATCGGCTTTCAGTATTCGTTGCCGCCGAGGCCGAGATAACTCTCGACCAGTCTCGCATCCTGCGCGATGTCCAACGGCGCGCCTTCGGTGGTGATGGCGCCCAGCTCCATGACGTAAGCATAGTCCGCCACCTGCAGCGCGGCACGCGCATTCTGCTCCACCAGCAGGATGGAGACGCCGCTGGCGCGCAGCTCGGTGAGAATCTGAAAGATGTCTCGGACGATGCGCGGCGCGAGCCCGAGGCTCGGTTCATCCAGCATCAGCAGGGTGGGGCTGGCCATCAAGGCGCGGCCCATCGCCAGCATCTGGCGTTCGCCGCCCGACAGCGTGCCCGCGAGCTGCTGGCGGCGTTCCTTCAGGCGCGGAAACTGCGCATAGACCTGTTCGAGCGTGCGATTGCGCTCGGCGCGCGCGCGCCGGATGCCGCCGAGCAGAAGATTGTCCTCGACCGGCATGTCGGCAAACAGCTCGCGCCGCTCCGGCACCAGGCACAGGCCCTGTTGCACGCGGGTCTCCAGCGCGACGCCGCTGATCGCGGCATCGCGGAAAGTGATGTGGCCGCGCGCGCTGAGCAGACCCATGAGCGCATTGAGCAGCGTGGTCTTGCCGGCGCCGTTGGAGCCGATCACGGTGACCAGTGCGCCTTTCGTCACCTTGATGGAGACGTTGTGCACCACCTCGGCACGGCCATAGGCGACGCACAGATCGCGAACCTCAAGCAGCGGCGCGCTCATGACACGCCTCCGAGATAGGCTTCCAGCACGGCCGGATTGGTGCGGATGTCCGCCGGCATGCCCTCCGCGATCTTGGTACCGAAGTCGAGCACCACGAGCTGATCGGCGAGGCTCATGACGAAATCCATGTCATGCTCGACGAGCAGCACGCTGACGCCTTCGCTCCGCACCTCGCGCAGCAGCTTCGCCAATGCCTTCTTCTCGCCGACGCGCAGGCCCGCGGCCGGCTCGTCGAGCAGGAGCAGGATCGGGTTGAGACACAGCGCCCGCGCCACTTCGACCAGACGCAGTTGCCCGAGCGCCAGCGTGCCGGCCGGCTGCATCGCCACATCGGCGAGGCCGACGCGCGCGAGCTGGCGGCGCGCGGTCGCGAACAGCATCGCTTCCTCGCTGCGATCGAGCCGAAGGATCGATTGCACCACGCCGGCCTTGCCGAGCAGATAAGCGCCGAGCGCGACGTTCTCGATCACGCTCATATCGGCGACGATCTCGACGTGCTGGAAGGTGCGCCCGAGTCCGAGGGCGGCGGCGCGCTGTGGCGTCTGCGCCGCGAGCGGATGGCCGTCGAACGCGATCGCGCCGGACGTCAGCGGCAGTGCGCCGGTGATCAGGTTGAAGGTCGTGCTCTTGCCGGCGCCATTCGGCCCGATCAGGCCGATGATGCGGCCGCTTTCGACTTCGAAATTGACGTCGTTGACTGCGACGAGGCCGCCGAAGGTCTTGCGTGCGTCCTGCACTTGCAGCAGGCGGACGCCGGGCGCGGGCAGGGCGCGCGTCGGCAGCTTGTCGCCGTCCTTTGCCGTGGGCGGCTTCGGCGGCGGCGGCGGTCCGAACAGGATCGGCCACAGTCCGTTGCTCGCGGTCTGCAACACCAGCACCAGCACCGCGCCATAGGCGATCGCTTCGAAGTTGCCGGTGCTGCCGAACAGCCAGGGCAGCACGTTTTGCAATTGATCGCGCAGCACCGTGATGCCCGCCGCGCCGAGGATTGCGCCATAGACCCGGCCCGCGCCGCCGAGCACCGCCATCAGCAGATATTCGGTGCCGGCGACGACGCCGAACGGGCCTGGCGAGACCGAGCGCTGGAAATGCGCATAGAGCCAGCCGGCAAGTCCGGCGAGCATCGCCGCATAGACGAAGACCATCAGCTTGGCGCCGGCGGTGTTGACGCCGAACGCCTCGGCGGCGCGGGTGCTGCGCCGAAGCGCGCGGATGGCGCGGCCGACGCGGCCGTTCAAGAGGTTCTGGGTTGCGATCACCGCCAGCACGACGGCGATCCACACCACGACGAAATACTCGCGCGGATCGGTCAGTTGATGACTGCCGATGCGCAGCGCCGGAATGCCGGGCAGCCCGTCATGCGCGCCGAGCCAGCTGATATTGCCGAACATGTAGAAGAACGCGATGCCCCAGGCGATGGTCGCCAGCGGCAGGTAATGTCCGGACAATCGCACGGTGACCGCGCCGACCGCGGCGGCGATCGCCATGGTGACGATCAGGGCTGCGATCAGCGTCAGCCACGGCGAGATGCCGAAATGCACCGTCAGGACGCCGGTGGTGTAGGCGCCGAAGCCGACGAAGGCGGATTGGCCGAACGAGGTCATGCCGCCGACGCCGGTGAGCAGCACCAGGCCGATGGCGACGAGGCTGGAAATGCCGATGTAGTTGAACAACGTCACCCAGTAATCCGGCAGCCAGCCGCTGAACGGCGCGATCAGCAGGATGGCCGCAACGATCGGCGGCGCAAAGGATCGGAGCGCACCCATCATTCCGATTCCTCGTGATAGGGCGCGTAGATCGAGCGCCACGCCAGCACCGGAATGATCAGGGTAAAGACCAGCACTTCCTTGAAGTTGCTCGCCCAGAACGAGAACAGGGCTTCGGCGAAGCCGACGCCGAGCGCCGCGATCACCGTCAGCGGATAGCTCACCAGCCCGCCGATGATGGCGGCGACGAACGCCTTCAGGCCGATCAGGAATCCCGAGTCATAGAACACCGTCATCAGCGGGCCGACCAGAATGCCGGAGACCGCGCCGAGCAGCGCGGCGATGGCAAAAGAGAACTGGCCGGCCGCCGAGGTCGGAATGCCGACGAGCCGCGCGCCGACACGGTTCGACGAACAGGCCCGCAGCGCCTTGCCGAGCAGGGTGCGGCCGAAGAACAGTGCGAACAGCACCAGCAGCACCGCCGTCACGACCAGCACCGCGACGCTTTGGCCGGTGACGACAAGATCGCCGAGCGAGAACGAGGCCGATGACAGCGGCGTGGTGCCGCTGCCTTCCGGTCCGAAGAACAACAGGCCCAGCCCGATCAGCGAGAAGTGCACGCCGAAGGCCGCCATCAAGAGCACCAGCACGCTGGAATGCGCCAGCGGCTCGAAGGCGATGCGATAGATCATCGGACCCATCGGGGTGATCAGCGCGATGGCGAGCAGGATATTGACCAGTTGGCCGAGCTTCATCGGCGCCAGCCAAAGCGTCAGCAGCAGCAGCGCAACCGGCAACGCCAGATCGAGTACCGCGATCCGCGCGATCCGTTTCCAGGTCAGGTCACGAAAATGCCACACGATGTCGGAAATCGCCGCAAGAATCCCGAGGGCCAAAAGCAGCCATGGCGTTGACGGCGCGAGGCCGTTTTCCAGCGCGGCCACGGTGAGGGCGGCGAAGGCGACGAACTCCCCCTGCGGCACGAAGATCACGCGCGTGACCGCGAATACCAGCACCAGCGCGATCGCCACCAGCGCATAGACCGCGCCATTGATGACGCCGTCCTGCAGCAGGAAGAGGAATATCGTTGTGTCCACCCGCGTTCGTCCCCCGGAGCGCGGCCAGCGGTATCGTTCCGGCGGCCCGACCTTGATCTTGTTGCTGGCTAAAATTCACCAACCGCTCGTTTAATTCAAGGGCTTCGTTGGTCGAATTCCGCGTTATGTCGGGCGAGGCTAACCGGGGGAGCGGTCAATGCGCCAGTCTCTTGAACCGGACCGGCAACGAGCCGATGCAGCGTAAGGTATTGTTCAGCTTGCGGATTGGCTCTCCCGCAAGCTCGATCACATCGACGCGTTTGAGGAGGGCGGAGAGGATCAGCTCCACCTCGAGTCTGGCGACGAGCTGCCCGACGCAACTATGTATTCCCGCGCCAAAGGCGACATGGCCGATCGGCCGGCGGCGGATGTCGAAGCGTTCGGGCTCGGGGAATTTCCGATGATCGCGATTGGCGGCGCCGAGAAACAGCAGAACCTTCTCCCCTTCGGGAATGACGGTGTCCGCGACCGTGGCGTCGCGCGTCGTGGTGCGGAAGAAGGTCTGCACCGGCGATTCCCAGCGTAGCACCTCGTCGAAGGATTGACGAATCAGCGACGGGTCGCCGCGCAGCGCGCGCCATTGATCGGGATGGATCGCGAAGGCGTAGATGGCATTGGCGATGCCATTGACGGTGGTATCGAGTCCTGCCGTGAGCATCGAGCGGACCAGTGTCGCGGCTTCCTCGGCATCGATCTCGCCGGCATCGAAGGCGTCCCACACCTGCGACCCGAAACCGCCGGGGCGCAGCATATCGCGGGAGCATTGATCGTAGATCCACTGCACCACCGGCTTGGCGTTGGCGACCGATTCCTGAAAGATCGCGTTGGGCGGACCGAACGAGTTGAAGACCATGTTGCCGAACGGCAGGAGGTTCTCGCGGCCTTCGGGGCGCAGGCCGACGGCGTCCGGGAAAACGTGTAATGGAAAGACTTCCGCCACTTCCTTGACGGCGTCGATCTCACCTTTGGCGACGACCGCGTCGGCAAGAGCCTCGGCGCGGGCCGTAAAGGTTTCGCGGACCTGGCGCATGGCCGCGGGGGAGAGAATCCGGTTCATCACCGAGCGTGTCCGCGTATGGATCGGCGGATCGACTTCGAGAAGCTTGCTCGGCGGTCGCCACGATTTCACCTTGGCGAAATCCTCGATGCCCGCGCCGCGTCCCGAGCAGAAGGTTTCCCAATCGAGCAGCGATGCCTGCACCTCGGCATGGCGCGCCATTCCGTAAACGCCATAACGGGAAAGCCAGAACACCGGCGCAGTCTCGCGCAACTCTTCATGGAAGCGATACGGATAGGCGAGGAACTCGTCCGAAAACGGATCGATATCCAGGATCGGACAGGCTGGCCGGGCGATAGCTGAAACCGGATGTGACATGACGGTGACCATGAGAACGCCTGCGAAGGTACCCCATGCGGCGGGGCGACTCCGACGGGTGGATCTTACGCCGGAGCGGTCATTGCTGTCTGTCGCAAGCGATTGTGACAGCCCGTTCCTTGCCCACTCGCGATCGCGGTCCGAACTTCCTTCTGCGTGGCGATTGGCTTAGATTTGAGAAAAATGGAGGAAGCCGGGATGACGGGCATTTCACGCAGCGCATCGCGAGAAGGACAGTCATTCGTCGCCAACGGGCTGGAACAGGCCATTCTGCGTGTCGGTGATGGCGCATTTTCGGATGCGCTGATGACGTATCTCCGGCGGCTGGCCGGTGTCGACCATTGTATGGTTTTTGCCTTCGCCAACGACCGTCATGCCGAATGTCTTCTCACGGCGGGCGATATTGCCATCGGCGAGGATCTCGGATCGGCTTATGCTGGCCATTTCCATGCGAATGACCCCAACAAGGAAATCATCTTCCAGCGCGCCAGCGAGAGCAATGCCGTCCTGATGCCGTTCGTCGCCCGCCGCATGTATCGCAGCGATTACCGGAAGCTTTTCTTCGACGATTCCGGAATCGTCGATAAGTTCGCAACCGCGCTTTGGCATGACGGCATGTGCATCTATGCGAACTTCTATCGCCTCGCATCGACCGGACGCTATTCTGAGCGCCAGGTTGCCACGCTTCACCGCACCGGTCCCAGCATTGTCGCCGCCATCACGCGTCACTGCCAGCTGCTGTCCGGATTGCGAAAACCTGAAGAGGCCGACGCCTCAAGGCTGTTGAAGCAGGCTTTCGTCGCGGCTCCGCTCGATGCCTTGACGGCCCGAGAACGGGACGTCTGTCTGGGCATCCTGCGGGGACTGAGTTCGGAAGCCATTGCGGGAGAACTGGCGATCAGCGTCAATAGCGTGCTGACATATCGCCGGCGGGCTTACCAGCGGCTCGGCATCACATCCCAGAACGAACTATTCTCGCTGGTGATGGCCCGCCTCGCGATGGACGGCGTGTCGAATTCGTCTCGGCCGATCCGCATCAGAGATTTGAACTAGACGCCTGTGCTCTCCTCATTGTCTTGATAATTATATCGGCCGGCGGAATATGTCGGATCGCGCTGGCCGTGGACGGACGCCTCCTTTTGTTGATGGATTTCTCAGCAGCTCTATTTGACGGCGCCCGGCAAAGCTGTCTAAGTTTTGTGAAAAGCAGGTTTGGTTCGCTAGGCCGACTGAGCGCTTCTTCCAAGGACGCGTAATCGCCTCAGCGAAAGCCATGTCCGCGAGAACGATATGGCGTCCGTCATATCGAACAACAGGAGGAAACTGATATGGCGTTGACCCGTCGCGAATTTGCTGTCGGCGCATCCGGTGTGCTGTTCGGCTCGGTCGCCGCGCCGTTTGTCCGTCGCGCCGGCGCCGCGGATTCGACGATTCGTATCGGCGTGGTCAACTCGATGAGCGGCGGTCTCGCCGCCTATGCGCAGGAAGGCCAGCCCGCATTCGAATACATTATCAAGAAGATCAATGCCGAGGGCGGCATCAAGAGCAAGGGCGGCGCTAAGATCGAACTGGTTCAGGCCGACGATACCAGCCAGCCGGCGCGGACCGCGACCGAAGCCAGGCGGCTGATCACCGAGGAGAAGGTGCACCTTCTCACCGGCACGATCCTGAGCGCGCAGATGCTGGCGCTGACGCCGGTGCTGGACGAACTGAAGATGCCGACGCTGTCGGTATGGGCCGGCGGCGCGCGCTCGAACTACATGTTCACGCTCGGCTATCCGTATGATCGCGGTTACGCGCAGACCATGCATGATTTCGTCGTGTATCTGCGCGATGCCGAGAAGTTCAACATCAAGACCGCGGTGATGGGCTATTCGAATTATGAGGCCGGTCAGCAGGTCAACAAGTTCCTGCACGAGAAGCTCAAGGCCAGCGGCATCGAAATCGTCGGCGAGGCGCCGCTCGACATCAAGGCGCAGGACCAGACCTCGGCGATGGTCCGCATCCGCTCGCTCAAGCCCGACGTCGTGGTGGGACTGGTGACGCCGCGCGATGGAATCCTGCTGCATCAGGCCCGCTACAATCTGAACTATCACGGCAGCATCTTCTGCGGCGGCACCGGGGGCTATTCCGATCTGTCGCTATGGAAGGATCTCGGCCCGGAGATCGGCAAGGCGGTTCTGACAAAGAACCTGTTCGGCATGACCGGCTTCAGTCCCGGCGCCAAGGTGGATTCGATGCAGAAGATCATCGCCGAGTTGCGCGACGTCGCCAAGCTCGACCGCATCGGGCAGGGCGCGATTCAATATGCGCAGGCCGGTCGCGTGTTGCAGCAGGTGCTGGAGACCTCGGCCTCGCTCGATCGCGAAGCCTTGCTCGATGCGTTCAAGAAGGTGAACATTCCGTTCGGCGATCCCAATCTCTATGTCGCCAAGCCGAAGGGATTGCAGTTCGCGGAGGATCGTCTGCTCGTGGATGGCAGCGCAATGTTCATTCAGTGGACCGCCGATCAGCAGCAGCAGGTGGTGTTTCCAAAGGAATTCGCGCAAGCAGCTCCGCGTCCCCGGGCGTGAGATCGAACCGTGGCGCTGCTGGAGGTTGACAAGGTCACCCGACGGTTCGGCGGCCTCGTTGCCGTCAACCATGTGAGCTTTAACGTCGGCGAGGGCGAGATCCTCGGCATCATCGGCCCCAACGGGGCCGGCAAGACGACGCTGTTCAGCGTGATATCCGGCTTCATTCCCCCGAGCGACGGCAGCATCCGCTTCGCCGGCGAGAATATCGTCGGAGTTTCTCCGGATCGGCTGGTGCGCCGCGGTCTCGTGCGCAGCTTCCAGGTGGTGCAGACGTTCGCCGACATGACGACGCTCGACGTCGTGACGACAGCGGCGCTGACGCGACGGCCGATTCGCGAAGCCATCGACTACGCTGCGCACGTGCTGCAGCGGGTGGGGATGTCGGGCAAGGAGCTTCTGACGCCGGGCACGCTCTCGCTGCAGGACAAGAAATTGCTCGAGCTCGCCAAATGTCTCGCCACCGATCCTCGCTGCATCCTGCTCGACGAAGTGATGGCGGGACTGACGATCGCGGAAACGGAAGCGCCTATGGCGATCGTGCGCGAGCTCAACAGCCAGGGTGTCACCATCGTCATGGTCGAGCACGTCATGCCAGTGATCATGCGGCTCGCGACACGCATCGTCGTGATCAATTTCGGCGAGAAGATCGCCGAAGCGACGCCGGACGAGATCGTCAAGGATCAGAGGGTCATCGACGCCTATTTCGGAGAGCACCTTGATGCTTGAGGTCGATCATCTGGTGACCGGCTACGGCGGCGTTCCGGTTCTGCACGATGTCTCGCTGACATTGCGTGCGGGCGAAATCGTCGGCCTGCTGGGAGCCAATAATGCGGGCAAGACCACCCTCATCAACAGTTTGTCTGGAATGTATCCGCCGATGTCCGGTCGCATCCTTTTCGAAGGGCAGGACGTGACGGCGATGACGCCACGCCAGCGCGTCGAACTCGGCATCATCCAGGTGCCGGAAGGCCGGTTGGTGTTTCCGGAAATGAGCGTGCGCGAGAATCTTCTGCTCGGCGGCATCAATGCACGGGCGCGGGCTCACCGGCCTCGGCAGATGGACCACGTGCTCGAACTGTTTCCCCGCCTGCAGGAACGTCTTGCGCAGAAGGCGGGGACGCTGTCCGGGGGCGAGCAGCAGATGCTGGCGATCGGGCGCGGCCTGATGGCGGAAGCCAAGCTCCTGATGCTGGACGAGCCGTCGCTTGGACTGTCGCCGCTGTTCGTCCAATACATTTTCGGCATCATTGATCGCCTGCATGGCGAGGGACTCTCGATCCTGCTGATCGAGCAGAATCTCAATCTGACGCTGCGGCATGCGCAGCGTTGCTACGTGCTCGAGCGGGGGAGGATTGCCGTCGAAGGCAATGCCGACACCGTCAAGGATGATCCGCGGACGCGCCGGGCCTATCTTGGACTCTAGCATTCGAACCGAGGTCGATGGATATGAGCGGAGACCGAAGTGACTGAATTTCTGCAAGCGATGGCGCAGGGCCTGCTGATCGGGAGCACCTATGGATTGCTGGCGCTCGGCATGGGGCTGGTTTACGGCGTCAGCGGGGTCGTCAATTTCTCTCACGGCGATTTCATCTCGCTCGGCATGTTTCTGTGCCTCGCGCTGTATTCCGCGATCGCCATGGATCCCTACGTATCGCTGATCATCACCGTTCCTGTGATGACGGTCCTGGGAGGGCTGGTCTACTGGTATCTGCTGCGTCCGATGGTGGGGCACCAGTTTCTGATGGTGGTTCAGCTCACGTTGGGGCTGAGTCTGGTGCTGCAGAACGGGATCCTGATGGTGTTTGGCGGACAGCCCGCGCGCACGCCCTCCGTGGTCGAATCGAAGCTACTCATTCTCGGCGACGTCGTGGTCCGCGTTCCGCATGTGATCGCGTTCGTGGTGTCGTTTGCGATGGCGATCGGTCTTTACGTCATGCTGCGCTCGACCGACTTCGGGCGCTCGATCCGGGCCGTTCATCAGAACGCTCACGCGGCGGCGCTGATGGGCATCGATGTGAGCCGCGTGCAGACGCTGACATTCGCGCTCGGCATCGGAATACTGGCCATCGCCGCCGCCCTGCTGCTGCCGGGAACGCCGATCCAGCCCGCGCAAGGGCTGCGCTACACGGTGATCACGCTGATCGTCGTGGCGCTCGGCGGCATGACGAATTTCGTCGGCATCATGCTCGGTGGTCTGATCATCGGGCTTTCCGAGGCGTTCGGCACCATCTATCTCTCCGACACGCTCGGTATGCTGTTTCCCTATGGCATCTTCGTGCTGATCATGTTGTTCCGGCCGCAGGGACTGACCTGGAGTTCAGCACGATGAGGCAGGAATTCTACAAGACGCTGATGTCGCCGATGTGGCTCGTGGTGCTGCTGCTGGCGGTCGTCGTGCCGCCGCTGCTGCCGTCCTACTATCTGCATATCGTTATTCTGTCGCTGGTCTATGTTGCGTTGGCGTCGGCATGGAACATCGTCGGTGGCATGGCGGGGCAGATTTCGCTTGCGCATAGCCTGTTCATCGGCACGGGCGCCATGCTTTCGACCGCGCTGCTTCTCAAGCTCGGAGTCAACATGTGGCTCGGCCTTGTGATTTCGGCGGTGATTTCCGGCGTGATGGGAGCGGCGATCGCCTGGATCGATTTCCGCTTCCAGCTTGGGCACTTGTCCTTCGTGCTCATTACGCTGGCGTTTGCCGAAATGGGAACGGTGATTGTCGAAGGATGGGATTTTCTCGGCGGCGCATCGGGACTGCTCCTGCCGCAGGATAAGGGGGATTTCCTCGCCTTTCAGTTCGGTGGCGGCATCGGCGCCTTTTGGGTGATGCTGGTGCTGGCGATCGCAAGCATCCTGATCAACGTCGCGATCCTCAACGCGCCCTTGGGCTATTATCTGAGGACCATCCGTGACAACGAGAATGCGGCGCGCGCCATCGGCGTCAATATCCTGCGCTACAAGGTGGCCGCGATGGTGATCTCTGCGATGCTGAGCTCGGTGATCGGCACCGCCTATGTCCGGTATCTGACATTTGCCGATCCTTATCTTCTCGTTTCGCCGATCATCATCATCGAGATCGTGCTGTTTGCGACGGTCGGAGGATTGGGGCGGGCCTACGGGCCGGCATTCGGCGCGCTGCTCCTGGTGCCGCTCGGAGAAATCTTGCGTGGCAAGCTCGGGGGCGTTCTGCCCGGACTTCACTACTTCATTTACGGCGTGGTCGTGATTGCCGTGATCCTGATTTCCCCGCGAGGGCTGCTGCCCCCGCTCGAACGATGGTTCAGCCGCCCGCGCGCGAAATCCGCTCCCGCGGAGTAGGCTCAGCCGGATGCGCGGCGCTTTCTATCAGGGGCGCAGCGACTGCATGACAAAATCGATGATGTGCTTGCGGCGCTGCCGCAACGCGGCTTCGGTTGCCAGATCCTTGTTGAGGATTGCGGAGAGCGTCGGCATTCCGGAAAAGTAGAAGTAGCTGAGCGCGGTGATGGAAATGTAAAGCTGCTCCGGATGGACACCCTTGCGGAATATTCCCTCGCGGACTCCCTGCTTCAAGGTCTTGGATATCAAGCGCAGCAGCGGCGTGCGCACATCCGGTAGCTGATCAAGCTTGCGGAGGTGCGTGGCATTGTTGCGGTTTTCTTCGTTGAAGATGGCGACGAAGTCCGAATGCATCGTCAGGTAATCGAATGAGCTGACGATCAACTTCTTCAAAATTTGATCGGGGCTCAGTCCATCGAAACTGAAGCGCGCTTCGTATTCTCTCAGTTCGTTATACATCCACTGCAGCACAGCGAAGTAGATCGCGTCCTTGTCACCGAAGTAGTGATACACGAGCTGCTTGTTGACGCCGGCCTGCGCGGCGATCTCATCGACGCGCGCGCCGGCGAGGCCGTTCCGCGCGAATTCGTGGCGAGCCGCGGCGAGCAGTTTCTTGCGAGTGGACCCCGGGTCTCGTCGGCGTGGTGCCGGATGGCGATCGTGCAAATGAAATTCGGCCATTTCGAACCAGCCAGTTGATCGCGCGCGATCTATTTAGGGTAGTGGAAATGTATGTTTTCAATTTATCTCATAGGAGATTCGCTCGTCATTCAGAAATGCGACGTCGCGAAGCTCTACCAAAGAATGAGTTTGGTGTTGCGTCGGTAACCTCATGATGCGCGAGGCATCGCAGGTATCCGTCGGAAGTATCGTCGGAAACGATGGGCCTTGAATTATCGTCGGCAGATTCAGACGCGCACTGGGCTGCGCACCCGGCCGTTATTGCCGAAAACGCGAAGATAACGCGCTGTTTCTTCAGGATCGCCCGTTGCCTTCTCAGGATTGTCCGACAGTTTGACGGCCGGGCGACCGTTTACGGACGTCACTTTGCAAACGATCGAGATCGGATCGAGGTCGGTGGTCGGATCGGGCGCGCAACCGACGAAGTCGTTCGTCAGATTCGTCCCCCAGCCGAAACTGACGCGGACGCGCCCCGCGAAGTGATGATAGGCCTCCTCGATCGAGGCCGTGTCCATGCCGTCGGAGAACACCAGCAGCTTTTCGCGGGGATTGCGTCCCTTGCGCTTCCACCACGCGATGATTTCTTCGCCGGCTTCAATCGGCGGTGCGCTGTCGGGACGAAAGCCGGTCCAGTCCGCGACCCAGTCGGGCGCATCGCGCAGGAAGGCCTTGGTGCCGAAGGCGTCGGGCAGGGCGATCAGCAGGTTGCCGCCATAGGTATGCCGCCACTGGTCGAGGATGCGATAAGGCGCCCAGCGAAGCTCATTGTCGTCGTTCGCGAGCGCCGCGGCCACCATCGGCAGTTCGTGCGCATTGGTGCCGATGGCCTCGAGATCGTTGTCCATCGCCAGCAGCACGTTTGATGTTCCGGTGAAAGCCGGCCCCAGGCCTTCCTTCACAGCCTCGACGCACCAGCGCTGCCACAGAAAACCGTGACGGCGCCGCGTGCCGAAATCCGACAGACGCAGGCCCTCCAGCTTGCGGAGCCGTTCCACCTTGGTCCAGAGCTTGGCTTTGGCCCGCGCATAGAGGACGTCGAGCGCAAAGCGGCCCTGTCCCTTCATCGCCTGCCGCGAGCGCAATTCGTTGAGGATAGCGAGCGCGGGGATTTCCCACATCGTGGTATAGGCCCATGGCCCGTGAAAATGCAGTTCGTACTGACCATCGACTTTGCGCAGTTCATATTCGGGCAGCCGGAATTCGCTCAGCCAGCGGATGAACTCCGGCGAGAACATCTGGGTTTTGCCGTAGAAGGTATTACCAGCCAGCCAGATCAGTTCTTTCTTGGTGAAGCGGATGGTCCGCGCGTGGTCGAGCTGCGCGCGCAATTCGCTTTCATCGATCACCTCGGCAAGGCGAACGTGGCGACTGCGATTGATCACCGAAAAGGTCACGTGCTCATCCGGATAGAATTCCCGGATCATCTGCATCATGAGCAGCTTGTAGAAATCGGTGTCGAGCAGGCTGCGGATGATCGGATCCAGCCGCCAGCCATGGTCGTAGGTGCGCGTTGCGATATCTGTGACAGCCATCGGGGAACTATATCCTGCCCCTCCGCGACCGCCTAGCCGTCCGGCTGCTTGAGACCTATGCCAAAACAGTTCCGCCCGGTCGCAGCCGAAGCTGGACCGGGAAGGCGGAGTTGGTGCTCCGGGCAGCCGGGTCGGTTACCGAACGGCCCGTGCGACAGACGGGCTGGTCAGGGCGTCTTGATGAAGTCCGGGAATTTCATCTTTCCTTCGGCGATCTTCTTGGGCCAGACCGTCACCTGCTTGCCGTCCTGCCACTGGAAGACCAGACCGTTGACCGCATCCGGCCCGTAAACCAGGCCGTGGGTGAACTTGTCGCTGCGGCCATAGAACTTCACCCTTCCAATAGTGCCCTCGAAGTCGGTCTTCTCCAGTTCGGCCACCATCTTGTCCGGATCGGTCGAGCCGGCGCGCTGGATGGCTTCGGCAATGATATAGACCTCGTCATAGGCGGTATAACCGGTATAGGCGGGCGCCTTGCCGAACTTCTTCTTGAAGGCTTCTGCGAAGGGTTTGGTCTTCGGTGTCACCGCGACGTTTTCCGTGGCCACGGCCAGCGAGGGAATCCCATTCGCGGCACCATTGGTGTCGGCCCAGAAGGTCGGGCTTAGCGCTTGGGCGCTGATCCCGAACATCGGAATCGGCACCTGCTGGTTTTTCCATTGCACCGTCGGCTGCACGCCGACATGGGAAATGCCGGTGATGATCACGTCGGGTTTTTTCGCCTCGATCTTGTTGAAGATCGGCGTGAAGTCCGTCGTATCCGGCGAGAACCGAATATGGTCCGTGACAGTGAGGCCGACTTTCGGCAGGCACTCCTCATAGCCGACGTCGAGAGGCTTGGTCCACGCCGCGTCTTCGCTCATGATCGCCGCGGTTTTCATCTTGAGTCCGTCGACCAGCAACTCCTTGGCCGCGTCGCAAACTGCTTGGGCCTGCGCGGCGGACGTCAGATAGCCATGAAACGTGTACTTGTTCTTGTCGTAGTCATCGTGAATGGGCCGCGTGATTTCATTGCTGGCGGCGCCCGGCGTGATGAGTGGCACCTTCAGCCGCGCGGCCCATGGTTCGAGGGCCAGAACCACCTCGCTGATGTAGCTGGCGATCACCGCACTGACCTTGTCCTCCGAGACGGCGCGTTGAAACGCGCGCACGGAATCGGCCGACGAACTCTTGTTGTCGTAGGTCACGATCTGGATCTTGCGGCCGTTGACGCCGCCCTTGGCATTGATCTCTTCGGCGGCGATTTCGGCACCGCCGGGAGTAGCCGCGCCGGCGATCGATTGCACTTCCGCGATCACGCCGATCTTGATCGGGCCGTTGGCTTGCGCGCGCGCGGCGGTGCTCGATGCAACCAGCAGCGAACCTGCCACAAGCGCCCCGGCGAGCATGACGGACGGGCCGCGACCCATCGTCGAATTCGAAACGAAATCCATCATCGTGCGTGTTCTCCCTGGCTGCTCCGCTTAAGCTGCGGCTTGATCGAAACTCAGCACATGCGATGGCGCGAATCAACGCAGCATCTTGCCGGGAAGCGAATGGCTGCCGTGCATATCGGCATCGTGAGGGCGGCGCCGCGAAGGCTCCCTCGTACAGCCCTCTCATGGACCCGGTGGAAATGGCCGGTGATTTCGACTAAGGACTGAGTTCGGATATATACTTTGCCAATGAAACGGATGGCGCGCTTGCGCCTCATTGCGGTCATGTGCCGATGCTTGAAGGCTTGCCGTGATTTCAGAGCGACGTGTGAGGCGCCATTGCAGTTCAAATCGAGGATCGACACGCGTATCATTTCGATAGCTGCGCTTCTCGCGTCAGCGGTCGGTCTCGCCGGCTGTGCCGGCGTTGGTGATGGTTTCGCCTCGGGAGCATTTGTCGATCCGGCGAAGTACGAACTCTACGACTGCAAGCAGTTGGAGGCGGAGCGTAAATCCCTCGAAGCACGCAGCGCGCAGTTGCAGGGCTATATCGACAAGGCGCAAACCGGGACGGGCGGCGTCATTGTCGGCGAGATGGTCTATCGCAACGATTACATCTCGACCCGCGCTTCCCTCAAAGCCGCGAACGAGGCCTGGGAGCGCGGCAAATGCGTTGCCGCCGCTCCGGCCG
>DATMSE010000177.1:0-15954 GCA_035565575.1 Xanthobacteraceae bacterium | reverse complement strand
AAGCCTTCAGGAGGGCATTCGCGATCTGATCCGGCGATTTGCCGATGACCAGCAAATTGACTCTCACGCAGACATGGAACGCATCGGGCTCAACCCAACACGGCGTCAAATCAACGATGTTCTCAGGCGTGTCCATCGGGCGAAGAATCCGATCCCATTCCGCGATGCTTGGACGGACCAATTCGCATCCGACAAATTTGGTACGGCCACCACCCACTGGGGCAAATTGCAGGATCGCGTCCAACGGGGCGTCGGCAACCCGTGTCCGCTCGTTCTGATCGGACTGCCATCGTCAATCGTAACGTTCGGGGAAAAGACGTCTGAAGTCGCGAAACTCATCAATGAAGGGCTTGACGAGCCATCCTGATTGCCACTTCCCCATTCCGCCTGCTACCTGATCGCATCAGTGATCAAGACGCAGGCGAGGACATTATCCATGGCGAGCACCGATCTCGATGTCATCATCCGGCAGTTGGCAAAGCAGCAGCACAAGAGCCTGATGGCCGCCGTGAAAGCCGGTCGCAGCCGTTATCTCGCGTTGGCGGACAAGGCCAAGGATGCGGCAAGCAGACAGCGCTATCGCCAGATGGCCAAACATGCACTGGAGGAAGGCACAGCCTGCGCGAAGCGACTGCAGATGTCGGCCGATAATGCCGCCGACAGCTATGCACGCGCCATGCGCAGAGCCAGTGAGGCGGCCATGGAAGCACAGGCTGCGCCCGCCAAGCCATCGGTCAAACCACGTGCCGGCGGAGCAGCGAAGGCAAAGCCGAAAGCGAAGGCCGTCCGCGCGCGAGCCTGACCGCTGCCGCATCGCACACGGAAAGCGGCGATGCGCCGCAGCATTCTCGGTTCACATCAACACGGCGGCAACCATTTCGAATGGGGCGTGCTTGCCCTGTCACTGATTTCGTCGACAATGGCTCCAACAAGAAGCGGCGTTGGAGGCATGCATGAGCAGTGACAACAAGCAATGCGTCCTCGATTTCCTACGAGCCTTCTTTGCCGGCGACGTCGCTGCCGCGATGGCGTGCTGCGACGATGAACTCGACACCATCACCTATGCGCCGATCGACCTCTTTCCGCACCTCGGCCACAAGCATGGCAAGGCCTGGGTCGCCGAAGCGATCGCCATCCAGCAGCAACGTTATGCCTCCCGCAAATACGACGTGCTGTTCATTGCCGCGGAAGACGACAAGGTCGCCGCCATGACACGCTGTGCGCTCACCAAGCGCAACGATGGACGCGTCGTGCAATTCACCGAAGCGGAGTTCTATATCCTGAATGAGGGACGGATTACTCAGCACCGCGTCTTCTTCGATTCCTTCGATCTGGTGCAGCAGGTGCTCGGGCGCGACCTGTCCGATGAGTTTGCCGCGCGCACCCGCAAGGCGATGGAGCAGCCGGGGCCGGACCCTCAATCCTGAGCAAACCGCCTCCTGGGGTTGTGCCGACCGGGCAAGCACACGCAATCCCGCAATTGTGCACTGCAAAAACGTCCATTGTCTTTCGGACGATCTGGAGTATGAGGCTCTGGAAAGTGCTGGTGTATCGAGCCGCTCGCGTGGCGAGGGCTGTTTTGTCGATCGCCGACCAAAACCCCATTTCCGGATAGCTCGCCATGACAGAACACAGTCTCTGGCGTTTTTCGCGCGCGTTGTATCGCGCCATCAACGAACGCCAACTCGAGGACCTTGCAGGCCTTCTCGACGACGATATCGAATGGACCGTTTACGGCCCGGTCGACATGTTCACCTTCCTTGGTGCGCGTCGGGGCAAGGCGGCGGTCCTTGCGGTCTGCCGTCAGATCGCCGACAATGTTCGGATTCATCGTTTCGACCGCGAATCCATTATGCTCGGCGAGGATTCCGCAGCATCGATGATGCGATACTCGCTGACAGCCCTCGATTCCAACCGGCCGATCAGCTTGCGGATCGCCCATTTCGCGCAGTTCAGGGAAGGACGTCTTTCGAGCATGCGGGTTCTGATCGATACGTTCGATCTGATCGAGCAAGCCCTCGGCGCCCCGATCCATCTGCCGAAGATCGCTTAAGCGCTGCGGAGGCCGGCATCCGCCGGCAGGAGGCGACTTCGCTTCTCTCCTCAGCAGAAGCTCGCCGGCTCAGTCCCAGCAGGGTCGGTTTTGCCATATTTAACCCGGTATTAAGGGCAAATGAGCGATCCATGCCGTAGATCGGCCCCGATCCGGACAAGATCGGCTGTAATTGATGGCCGCGTCATCGTGCGGGGACATCCGCGCTCGCGTCACGCGAAAAGGGAACGGCAGATGAACGCAATTTCTCCTGAAAAGACTGACTCCACCGAAACGGACGAGAATCTCGCGGCGGTCTCTGACGTCGAGGCTGGCATTCGTGACTTCGTCCGGAATGACGTGGCTTACCTGCGTCGCCCTGGTGCGAATGTGGCCAGCACCGAACCGGTGCTCGACAGCAGCGCGGAAGCCACCGTCAGCAGCGTCAATTCGCTGATCCAGCGCGTTGCCGGCACGTCGCTGGCAGAAATCGAGCGCCTGATTACCGAGCTCGAGGGTCTGCGCGACCTGCTGCACTCGGAGGGTCAGCGCGTCCAGCGCGAAATCTCCGGCTATGCCCAGCTCAGCCAGGCGGCGATGAAGTCGACTCGGATCATTTCCGAAAACGTCGCGCAGTGGAAGAAGGCCGCAGAAAACCTCCGCCACGACTGAAGCCGAGGCTTTCGACTTCCCGCGGGTCGAATCGCAACAGGATTCGACAAGTATGAACGGGCATGCGCCGGTGCTTAGCCGGCCTTTGCTCGTCGCGGCACGAAAGCCGTCGCGAGCATCGAATAGACCGGCTCGCCGCGCTGGTTGACACCGAGATTACGCGCCTGAACGATCCCCCATTCCGGGCGCTTTTCCGACGTTCGCACCGATTCGACGATACTGCGGAAGGTGATGGTATCGCCCGCCAGCACCGGCTTCAGCCATCTCAGTTCGCGAAAGCCAGGTGACGGTCCCCAGACCGCAGGCGTGCCTCCGGCAGCCAGCATGGCCGCCGCCTCTTCCTTGCCTTTCGCGACCAGCATTTTCATGCACACCGAACCGACATGCCATCCCGACGCGGCGAGCCCGCCGAACAAGGAGTTGCGTCCAGCCTCCTCGTCGAGATGGAATGGCTGCGGATCGAACTGACGTGCGAACGCCTTGATATTGTCGGCCGTGAAAGTGAATGAGCCCAGTTCACGCTGCTGGCCGACCGCGATATCTTCGAAGAAGTGCATGGACTAACCTTCCGTCGTCTCGCGGCGCTTCACCATGATCGGCGAGGTTGCTTCCAAGAGAACCTGCCCCGAACCATTGCGCATCCGCATGCCGAAGGTGACGATTCCGGTGGAGGGCCGGCTGCGCGACACGCGCGCCTCCTTCACCTCGACATCCAGCATCAGATCATCTCCCGGCCGCAGCGGCGACAGCCAGCGCAGTTCGTCCACGCCAGGCGACCCCAGCGACGCCGTGCGCTGGATGAAGCCGTCGAACAGCATCCGCATCATCAACGAACCGAGATGCCATCCCGAGCCTGACAGGCCGCGCAGCATCGAGTGCTTGGCGGCTTCTTCATCGAGGTGCATCGGCTGAGGGTCGAATTCGGCCGCGAAGGCAAGGATTTCCTCGCGCGTCACATGGCGCGGGCCAAAAGTGCCGAAATGACCGGGCTTAAAATCTTCGAATGTCAGTGTCATGCTGAGGATCGCTGGAAGGATGCCCGATTGTGGCCGCTATTTGCAGCAATCTCAAGTCCGCCCGGCGCAACCCTTCGCCCTCGCCTCCCGAGGTTGCGAGGCGTTCGGACTGATCGGGCAACGCCGCCGAGCCGATCCAGGCTTGCGGACCCGCACGTTCAGCAAGGCTGGTTTTCATCGGTGTCGAACGGGACGTTGCCTGACGCCAGAGATATCGTGTTCCGTGATTGCGATTCGGCACAGCCGCGCCGATCACCAGCCGCGCACGATCTGACAGGAGAAAGAGGATGTTTGAATTCCGGGATCTCTTCCAGTGGGATCGCTTCATCACCCCGGGCATCATCAAGACGTTTTACTGGCTGGTGATCGCCCTCATCATCCTGTTCGGAATCTCCGGCATCTTCTCCGGACTGGCTGCCATGGCGATCAGCCCCTTCGCCGGCGTCATCGTGGTGCTCTATAGCCTCGCCGGCATCGTGGTCGGAATCATCTTCGCGCGGATCGCGGCGGAGTTCGTCCTGATCATCTTCCGCATCAACGAGCACCTCGGTGCCATTCGGGACCAGGGGCTGCATCGCAGCTAGTCTGGGGCGCTTGCGATTTTAACGGCCATGTTCGCCACGAAACGATGCGCACTCCCTCTCCTGTGAGGAAAGGGTTGGGGTGAAGGGTCATAGACTCGGTAGTGATCGATCCTCTTCACCCCAGCCTTCGGCTTAGACTTCTCCCCATGGGGAGAGGTGACTCGGTGCCCGGAGCGTTTCCATCATTGGCGAAAACGCTCGCATTCTCGAAACGAAAATGCATCAATTGTTGAAGCGGAAATGCATCACGTCGCCATCGGCGATGACGTATTCCTTGCCTTCCAGCCGCAGCTTGCCGGCATCCCGCGCGCCGGCTTCGCCGTTCAGCGCGATATAGTCGTCGTAAGCGATGGTTTCGGCGCGGATGAAGCCCTTCTCGAAATCGGTATGGATGACGCCTGCGGCCGCGGGCGCCTTGGTGCCCTTGGTGATGGTCCAGGCGCGCGCCTCCTTCGGGCCGACGGTGAAATACGTGATGAGATGCAGGAGCTCATAGCCAGCGCGGATCAGGCGATCGAGTCCGGCCTCCTCAAGTCCAAGCGTTTCGAGAAAATCGGCACGCTCCTCGCGTGACAACGTGGCGATCTCGGATTCGATCTTCGCGGAGATCACGACGGCGACAGCGCCTTCGGTCTTTGCGTGATCGAACACCGCCTGCGAGAAGCTGTTGCCGGTGGCGGCAGCCGCCTCCTCCACATTGCAGACGTAAAGCACCGGTTTTGAAGTCAGCAGGCCCAGCATGCGGAACGCCCGCTCCTCCTCGGGCTTGCGCTCGAGAAAACGGGTTGGCCTGCCGTCGCGCAGCAGCTTCAGTGCGCGTTCGACGAGATCCAGTTGCTCCTTGGAGTCCTTGTCGCCGCCCTTAGCCTTCTTGCTGAGATTGTCGACGCGCTTCTCCAGGCTTTCGAGATCGGCCAGCATCAACTCGGTTTCGATGGTCTCGATGTCGGCCAGCGGCGCGATCTTGCCCTCGACATGGGTGATGTCTGAATCTTCGAAGCAGCGTACGACGTGGGCGATGGCGTCCACTTCGCGAATGTTGGCGAGAAACTGATTGCCGAGCCCCTCGCCCTTGGACGCGCCCTTCACGAGGCCCGCGATATCCACGAAGGTCAGTTGCGTCGGAATGATCTGCCCTGACTTGGCGATCGCGGCCAGCTTCTCCAGCCGCGGATCAGGCACCGCCACCGCGCCGACATTCGGTTCGATGGTACAGAACGGATAGTTCGCCGCCTGCGCCGCCGCCGTCTCCGTCAGCGCGTTGAACAGGGTGGACTTGCCGACATTCGGCAGCCCGACGATGCCGCATTTGAAACCCATGTGACCCTCAAACTTGATGGCTGTCATGGCCGGGCTTGTCCCGGCAATCCACGTCCTCACACACCAAGAAAGACGTAGATACCCCGCACAAGGCCGGGCATGACGGTTAGCTTGTTACCAAGACCGCAAGCGGGCCATTCAGCCCTTTTCACCGTCGTCGTTCTCCGCGCCAAATCCCTTGGCCTGCATCGCCAGATGCACCTTGTTCTGGAACGTCGAATCCTTGCCGGCCGCCAGGAGTGCGGCGTTGTCGGCGACGATATCGCAAAGTGCCGCGAAACGCGGCCGTTCCGACTTCGCGAAGTCGTTCAGCACGTAGCCGTGCACCAATTCCTTTGCGCCGGGATGTCCGATGCCGATCCGCACCCGACGATAGTCATTGCCGGCATGCGCGGAGATCGAGCGTAACCCGTTGTGGCCGGCGATGCCGCCTCCGACCTTCACGCGAATTTTGGCCGGCGGCAGTTCGAGTTCATCGTGAAACACGCTGATATCGCCGAGCGACAGCTTGAAGAAATGCATGGCTTCGCCAACAGCGCGGCCGGACTCATTCATGTAGGTCATCGGCTTCAGCAGGATGACGCGCTCGCCGTCCAGCGAGCCCTCCGAGGTCTCGCCCTGAAAGCGACGGCGCCACGGTGCGAAACCGTGACGCCGTGCCATCACATCCATCGCAACGAACCCGATGTTGTGCCGGTTGTCCTGATACTTCGCGCCAGGATTGCCGAGACCAACAAAGAGCCGCATGACGCGGTGTCCCGCGCCTGCCTTACTTCTTCTTGTCGCCGCCGGCGGCGGGCTTCGCAGCACCGGCCGCAGGCGCAGCCGCGCCGGCTGCCGCCGCACCGGCCGCAGGAGCGGCGCCAGCGGCAGGCGCGCCCGCAGCGGCGGCCTTCTGCTCTTCGGCATAGCCGGACGGCGGCACGATGGTGACGAGGGTCGCGTCTTCGCGTGTGATCACCTTCACGTTCGCCGGCAGCTTGATATCGTTGAGGTGCAGCGAACCGTTCATGTCGAGCGCGCCGACGTCCGCCTCGAGATACTGCGGAATGTTGTCGGCCGGCACTTCGAGATCGACGGTATGGGTCACGATGTTGACAGTACCGCCGCGCTTCACGCCCGGAGCGGTTTCCGCATTCAGCACGTGCAGCGGCACGCTGACGCGAATCTTCGATCCCTGGCCGAGGCGAAGGAAGTCGACATGGAGCGGGAAATCACGCACCGGATCGAGGCTGAAGTCGCGCGGAATCACGCGGTGCTTCTTGCCGTCCAGCACGATGTCGTGGATCGTCGTGAGAAAACGGCCCGCCTGCAGGCGCAGACGCAGTTCCTTGTCGTCGAGCGAGATGGTCAGCGGGGGCTCGTTATTCCCGTAGATCACGGCCGGAACCCGGCCGGCGCGACGTTCTGCCCGAGCGGCCCCCTTGCCGGCCTTCGGACGAGCGGTCGCCTTCAATTCCTTGACGGTCGCCATCGTGTAAATCCTTGTTTTCTAAAAGTTAAAGGCCGCATAGCGGCCCGTTTGCATGTCGGCGGCAAGCCTCCAGGGGTGCAGGGGCCGCAAACATGCTGGGGCTTTTAGCGTCTAAGCCCCGAAAAGACAAGGAAAGGCTGGATTTTTCCGGCGCCGCAGCCCCAAGGACGAAACGCCGCGATGCGTGGAATTCGGCTCAGCTCGGCCCCGCTCCGAGCTTCGTCTCGAGCTGGACGATCCGGGCCTTCAAGGCTTCGTTCTCCTCGCGCGCGAGCCGCGCCATCTCCTTGACCGCCTCGAACTCCTCGCGCTTCACGACATCGAGATCGCGCAGGATCCGCTCGGCCTGATTACGCATCACGGTATCGACCTCCCGCTTGACGCCTTGCGCGGCACCCGCGGCATCGTTCATCAGGCGGCCGATCTCGTCGAAGAAACGATTGCTGGTCTGAGTCATGTTCATTCTCCCGAGGCCGTCAAGGACAGCTCTCCTCCCACAATGGTGATCACGCGCACGTACTTCAAGCCTGTTGATGTGAGTGCGCGAATGGCGGGCGCCTTGCCACGATCGGCTTTCCTTGCGATCTTGGCGCCTCCGCCGCTCTGCCGTAGCCGCGCTTTGCCGAGACAGAATCCATATCATGATCGACCAGCAGATCGATATTGCGACCCGAGACGGTCACGTCACCACCTTCATCACCCATCCCGAGCGCGACGGTCCGCACCCCGTGATCCTGTTCCTGATGGATGCGCCGGGCATCCGTGAGGAATTGCGCGATATGGCGCGGCGGCTCGCGACAGCCGGCTATTACGTGATGCTGCCCAATCTGTACTACAGATCCGGCGTCATGGAGCTTGGCCCTATTCCCCGTGACGAAGATGCGCCGCTTCGCAAGAAGATGTTCGAACTGATGTACTCGATCGACATTCCGCTGATCATGCGGGATGTGCAGACGCTCATCGATTTCGTCGCGACGCAACCCGCCGCCAGCAAGGGGCCGATCGGCTGCATGGGATATTGCATGAGCGGACGTTACGCCATCAATGCCGCCGCCAATTTCCCGGATCGCGTCGCAGCGGCTGCATCGTTATACGGCACCCATCTGATGACCGACCAGCCGGACAGTCCGCACCTGGTCGCGCGCAAGGCCAAGGGCGAACTCTACTTCGCCTGCGCCGAAATCGACCGCTGGGCGCCGATGGAGATGATCGCGCCGCTGCGCGACACATTGAAGAAAGATGGCGTCAACGCCGAGGTGGAGCTCTATCCCGGCACCCATCACGGTTTTGCCTTTCCGGCACGGCCCGACTATGACAAGGTGGCCGCAGAGCGGCACTGGGAGCGGCTGCACGCGCTGTTCCGGCGCCGCCTGCAAGCCTGACCGGCGTATCGATGCCCGCGCTCGCCATCGCCTTTCCCGTCTTCGACCCGGTCGCCGTTTCCATCGGGCCGTTCGCGATCCGCTGGTATGCGCTGGCCTATATCGGCGGCATTGTCTTCGGCTGGATCTATGCCCGCGCGGTCATCCGCCGCCCGCAATTGTGGGGCGGACAGTCGCCGATCACGCTCGCTCAGATGGACGATTTCATCCTCTGGGTCACGCTCGGCATCATCCTCGGCGGCCGCACCGGCTATGTGCTGTTCTACAATCTCGATTTCTTCATCCAGAATCCGGTGAAGATTTTCGAGCTGTGGGAAGGCGGCATGTCGTTCCACGGCGGCTTCATGGGATGCGTTGTCGCGGTAATGGCGTTCGGCTGGAAACGGAACGTCTCCATTCTCTCGCTGGGCGATATCACCTGTGCGGTGGGGCCGATCGGCCTGTTCCTCGGCCGCATCGCCAACTTCATCAACAGCGAGTTGTGGGGCCGCCCGGCCGACCCCAGCCTGCCATGGGCGATGGTATTTCCCAATGGCGGGCCGCTGCCGCGTCATCCCAGTCAGCTCTATGAAGCCGGCCTTGAAGGTATCGCCCTGTTCGCAATTCTCGCGCTGATGATCCGCGCCGGCGCATTGAAGCGGCCGGGTCTGATCCTCGGCAGCTTCATCGCTCTCTATGGGCTCGCCCGCATCACCGGCGAATTCTTCCGCGAACCCGATCCGCAACTCGGCTTCCTGTGGGGCGGAATGACCATGGGTATGCTGCTGTCGATTCCGATGGTCCTGGTCGGTGCCGCTGTCATCATCGCGGCGCTGCGTCGCAAGCCTGCGTCGCAAACCGTTGCACGAGGTGCGCCGTGATCGATGCCTCCCCGCTCCATCAGGAAATCGTCAAGCTGATCGCCACGGCCGGGCCCATGCCGGTCTGGCGCTACATGGAGTTGTGTCTCACACACCCGCGCTATGGCTATTATGTCGCGCACGATCCCTTGGGGCGCGAAGGCGATTTCATCACGGCTCCGGAGGTCAGTCAGATGTTCGGAGAACTGATTGGCTTGTGGGCGGCCTCGGTGTGGCGGGAGATGGGCTCGCCGGCATCGCTGCAATTGATCGAACTCGGCCCCGGCCGCGGCACCCTGATGGCGGATGCGCTGCGTGCGCTGCGGGTGCTGCCGCCGCTATACCAGGCCGTCGACGTGCATATGGTCGAGGTCAATCCGGTTCTGCGCGACAAGCAGCGCGAGGCTCTGGCCGGATTCCGCGACGCGCATTGGCACACCAGTCTCGACAATGTGCCGCGGGCCCCATCGATCATTCTTGCCAACGAATATATCGACGTACTGCCTATCCATCAGATGGTGAAACGCGAGGACGGCTGGCACGAGCGCACCGTCGAGGTCGACGCCGCCGGCAACCTGGCGTTCGGCATCGCGCCGGAGCCGACGCCACGCTTCGAAGTGTTGCTGCCGCCGCTTGTCCGTGCCGCTCCCGTGGGAGCCATCTTCGAATGGCGTCCCGATGCGGAAGTCATGAAGATCGCTACGCGACTGCGCGAAGACGGCGGCGCAGCCCTCATCATCGATTACGGACATGTGCGCAGCGACGCCGGCGATACGCTGCAAGCCATCGCGCGCCACAGCTACGCCGATCCGCTGCAGAATGCCGGCGAAGCCGACGTCACGGCCCATGTCGACTTTCAGGCGCTGGCACGCGCCGCTGAGGATGTCGGCGCCCGCGTCCACGGACCAGTGACGCAAGGCGAATTCCTCCAGCGTCTCGGCATCGAGGCGCGCGCCAATTCGCTGATGTCCAACGCCAGTCCGCAGGTCGCCGAAAGCATCATGACGGCAAAGGCGCGCCTGATCGGTGGAGGACGCGGTGGCATGGGCGCGATGTTCAAGGTCCTCGCGATCTCCGATCCCTCGCTGCCCGCATTGGTCGGCTTCGCCGACGAAGCGCCTGCAACTGCCGGAGCCGCGCCATGATGCTTGCCTCGCCGCTGCTCGCGGCCGTGCCCAATCTGCGCCACGCGTTCTTCACGCGCGAAGGCGGCGTCTCGGAGGGCATCTATGCCAGCCTCAACGGCGGTCTCGGCTCCCGCGATAGCGCGGCGCATGTCCGCGAGAACCGCGCGCGCATGGCGGCCGCAATGGGCGTTGCACCGTCGCATTTTCTCACCGCCTATCAGGTGCACTCGCCCGATGTCGCCGTTGCCGAAGGACCGTGGGATGAGACGGCCCGTCCCCATGCCGACGCCATCGTCACGCGCATGCCCGGCCTTGCCATCGGCATCACCACGGCGGATTGCGGGCCGGTGCTGTTCGCCGATCCCAAGGCCGGCGTCGTCGGCGCGGCCCATGCCGGCTGGAAAGGCGCGCTGACCGGCGTTCTGGAATCGACCATCTCCGCCATGGAGCAGCTCGGCGCCGAGCGCCTCGGCATCATCGCCGCGATCGGGCCACTCATCCGCCGGCACAGCTATGAGGTCGGGACTGAATTCGTCGAACGTTTCACCGCCGTCGATGCCGGCTATGCCAGCTTTTTCGGTCCGGCGCAGCGCGACAATCACGCGATGTTCGATCTCGCCGCGTTCATCCGCAGCCGGCTCGAAAACGCCGGCGTGCTGATGATCGACGATCTCGGCGACGATACCTACTCCGACGCCCGCTTCTTCAGTTATCGCCGCTCGGTGCATCGCCAAGAGCCGGACTACGGCCGGCACGTCCATGCCATCGCACTGACCCGGGACTGACGGCGCAAGCAATTTGAGCCAAATTCCATGTCGCGTGGCGCGGATTCGCTCACCCTTCGGTGCATGGGTCGGATCTCGCCCTAGACCTTAACGGATTTTAACGATATCGGTGCGGGACCCGCCGCGATCCGGCGGATGACGATGCGTCCAGAACAGTCTCAGGATACGCGACCCGATCCCGATGGCCCTGCCCTGCTCCGTTCTCTCCCGCACCTCGGCTCACGCCCGCTGGCGTGTCGCCATGCTGCTAGCCCTGGGCGCGGCTTTGAGCGGCTGCGTGAGCGAGGGCCAGGGCCCGGTGGCGGACTCATCGCCAGGCGGCGCGACCATCGCCTTCGAATCCATTGACGGACCGCCGCCGCAGGTGTTCGAAAGAATGGTGAGCATCCTCGACAGCGAAACCAAGCTGCGGAATATCGCCGCGGTTTCGCGGCAATCACCGGCGGCCTATCGGGTCCGTAGCTATCTCGCCGCGCAGACCCTTCGCGGGAAGACCTCGATCGATTGGGTCTGGGACGTCTACGACCGCAATCAGCGGCGCACCTTGCGTCTCGCGGGGACCGAGCCGGTCGGCGCGAGCGCCGGCAATGCCTGGGCCGCCGCGGATGATGTAACGCTCCGCCGCATCGCGCAGGCCGGCCTCGGTGGCCTTGTTGCGATCACCGGCGGCTCCGCGCCGACCGAAACGTCACCGGCCAGCCAACCGTCACCCGCAAGCGGCTCGGCTATCGCCGACGCCGGCGCTTCGGAAAGCTCGCCCTCTACAACCGCCCGCAGCGCGCTCAGTTTCGCCAGCATGGATGACACGGCGGCCGCGGCGTCCCGCTGATTTAACCCCGAAAAAGCCGTCGCGACGGGTTGCCATCGCCGGGGCCGGCTTGATATCACCTCGCCGTCCTCAGGTGCGCCAAATGTCCAGGGCGCCAGTTCGATAGGTAGCCGATATGTTGAACGTTGTATCCACCAAGACCGGGGGAAAAGCGACGATGTCGGCTAAGAACGGGTCCATCAAGCTGGTGGCGGGGAATTCCAATCCCGCCCTGGCACAACAGATTTCGGCAGCTCTCGACATCCCGCTGACCAAGGCCAGCGTCCGGCGCTTCGCCGATATGGAGATCTTCGTCGAGATCCTGGAAAACGTGCGCGGCTCCGACGTGTTCGTGATCCAGTCGACGTCGTATCCGGCCAACGACCATCTGATGGAACTGCTCATCATCATCGATGCGCTGCGCCGCGCCTCCGCGCGCCGCATCACCGCGGTGGTTCCGTATTTCGGCTATGCCCGGCAGGACCGCAAGGTCGGCTCGCGCGCACCGATTTCCGCCAAGCTGGTGGCCAACCTGATCACGCATGCCGGTGCCGACCGCGTGATGACGCTTGACCTGCATGCCGGGCAGATCCAGGGCTTCTTCGATATTCCCACCGACAACCTCTATGCCTCTCCGGTGATGGTGCGCGACATCCGCGAGAAGTTCGATCTGTCGAACGTGATGGTGGTGTCACCCGACGTCGGCGGCGTGGTGCGCGCGCGCGGCCTCGCCAAGCGCATCAGCGCGCCGCTGGCCATCATCGACAAGCGCCGCGAGCGCGCCGGCGAATCCGAAGTGATGAACGTGATCGGCGACGTCGCCGGCTTCACCTGCATCCTGATCGACGACATCGTCGACTCCGGCGGCACGCTGGTGAACGCAGCCGATGCGCTGCTCGCCAACGGCGCCAAGGAAGTCTACGCCTATCTCACCCATGGCGTGCTCTCGGGCGGCGCCACCGCGCGCGTCGCCAACTCCCGTCTGAAGGAGATGGTGATCACCGACTCGATTCAGCCGACCGATGCGGTGCTCGCGGTGAAGAATATCCGCGTGCTGCCGATCGCTCCGCTGATCGCCGAAGCGATCAGCCGCACGGCCGCGGAAGAATCCGTCTCCAGCCTGTTCGACTGACGCCTCCAGACCCCGCCGACGCACGGTAAAATGCGTCGGGATTCTTGTGGCGAACTGATGGCGAGCCTTGGCGCCGCGGGACTCTTGCGGCGAAATCAGGGCATGCCGGCCGCGACCTGCCCGCGCAGCCGCTCCAGCGCATGCAGCGTTTCGGCGCAGGCCTCCGCCACCTCGATGCCCTTGATGGCGAAATGCTTGCGGAAGAATTCGAAATGCGTCGCGTGCTCGTGGAATTGCTGCGGCGTCAACACCGCCGAGAACACCGGCACCTCGGTGCGCAGCTGCACGTCCATCAAGGCATTGATGACGGTGCCGGCAACGAAATCGTGCCGATAGATGCCGCCGTCAACCACCAGGCCGGCGGCGACGATCGCGGTGTAGCGGCGGGTCTTGGCCAATAGCTGCGCATGCAGCGGAATCTCGAACGCGCCCGGCACCTCGAACAGATCGACCTGCGATGGCGCGATGCCGCGCACCTCGATCTCCTGCAGGAAGGCGATGCGGCATTCGGCGACGATCTCGCGATGCCAGCACGATTGCACGAAGGCGACACGCTGCGGCTTGGCGAAGCGGATCGCCTCTGCGGTCACGCCCGGCGGCACGCCGGGTGACGCGGCATCATCGGTGGCGGTTGTGGTGGAGGGGGAGTCTGACAACATCTGATTCATGGCTTTCCTCAGTTTAAGGACCAGAATCAGGGCATACGGACCGCCGGCCGCACGCAATGCGGCCTTCGGCACCCGCTCTCTTTCATCCGGACTTTAACCGTCGGCTTCGGAATCGCACCGAATCTGCTGACCCTTCCTCGCCGAGGCGAACAAGGCGCTCGCGGGCTTGGGATGCATTCGCGCCCCTTACCGCCGGTGGGGACTTTCACCCCGCCCTGAGAACTACCGCCCGACATGAGCGGCATCCGCAATATGCCGGACGCGTTCTCCCGCCGCAAGGCTCCGGCCATCGGCTCTCCGCATGGCTCCCGCGCGGCGAGGCAGCACGAGCCGCCCGGACTTGCCTGCGCTCCGCTGAAGACCCGCGCGGCGCGAATCCGCGCAGGAGACTCGCATCGCGGGAATCCGCCTCGCGGACTCGCGGACCGCGAATCCGATTCCGTTTTGTTCTCAATGCCGAACCGCGTCTTGCGATGATCTGTGGACGAGCGGCGGTTTGCCTGTGGATGGAGTCCGCGCGCCGTTGCGCGGATTCGGCAAATCACATCACTTGATCCTCGCAGGCCTGAGCGAGCCCAGCGCTCTTTCATCGCCGGCGACATGCAGCGATGCGTCAGGCTCAGTGCCTATTGTCCTGCCGCGTACACATCACAACAAACAACAGCAAGGTCGAGACGGCATGTCCCTCCTCGAAGGCACGTTCGATTCACGCAACAGTCCGCTGGAAGTGGTCGAGGAGATCGCCGCCACCCATGACTGGTCGTTCGAGCGTTCGGGCGAAGACGAAATCACCATCGTCACGCAGGGCGCGTGGACTGATTACCAGCTCTCCTTCACCTGGATGAACGAGATCGAGGCGCTGCATCTCGCCTGCGCCTTCGACATGAAAATCCCGGCCGCCCGCCGCAGCGAAGTGCAGAAGCTGATCGCCGCCATCAACGAGCAATTGTGGGTCGGTCATTTCGATATCTGGGTGCAGACCGGGACGCTGATGTATCGGCAGGCGCTGCTGCTGCCCGACGGGCTGGTCGCCACCGGCGCGCAATGCGAGGCGATGCTGTCCGGCGCACTGGAGGCGTGCGAGCGCTACTATCCGGCGCTGCAATTCGTGGTGTGGGCCGGCAAATCCGCCTCCGAGGCGATGAGCGCGGCGATGTTCGACACCGAAGGCGAGGCGTAGGCTTCTTGCTGATCGTCATGCGCGGGCTTGACCCGCGCATCCATCTTTTTTCAAAATGATGGATCGCCGGGTCATAGGCGAGCGAAGAGACGCCGTTCTTCGAACGACTATGCCCGGCGATGACACTTACTGTTGGTGATGCTGTAGCGCATTCTCTGCCAAGCTTGGATCTTCCCATGACCGAGTCCTCCAACCCTCTCGCGCAGATCAAAGGCACCGTCGTTCTCGCCGGCGCCGGCAAGATGGGTGGCGCGCTGCTCACCGGATGGCTGGCGCGGGGCCTCGATCCGGCGCGCGTGGTGGTGATCGATCCGCATGTGTCGGATGAGATCCGCGCACTGGCCGCGAAGGGCGTGCGCCTCAATCCCGCGCCGCGCGAGATCGGTGCGGCCGATGCGCTGGTGCTCGCCGTCAAGCCGCAGATGTTTCATGAGGCCGCCCCGACGCTGCGATCGTTCGTGCGGCCGTCGACATTGGTGGTGTCGATCATGGCCGGCACTACCATCAAGGCCATCGGCGACGCCTGTGGCGGCAACGTGGTGCGCGCGATGCCGAACACGCCGGCCGCCATCGGCCGCGGCATCACGGTCGCCGTGCCCGACAAGGCGGTCGGTGCCGACCAGCGCGCGATCGCCGACGCGCTGCTCGCCGCCACCGGCAAGATCGAGTGGCTGGATGACGAGGCCTTGATGGATGCGGTGACAGCGGTGTCGGGCTCGGGCCCCGCTTACGTGTTTCTGCTGGCGGAGGAACTTGCGCGCGCCGGCACGGCGGCGGGTTTGCCGGCGGAGCTTGCGGCCAAACTCGCGCGCGAAACCGTCGCCGGCTCCGGCGAATTGCTCTACCGCTCCAATCTCGACGCCACGACGCTTCGCCAGAACGTCACCTCGCCCGGCGGCACCACCGCGGCCGCGCTCGGCGTGCTGATGGGCGAG
>DATMSE010000176.1:0-31127 GCA_035565575.1 Xanthobacteraceae bacterium | reverse complement strand
AATCCGGCTCGACGAACGCCGCGTCCGGCGCCGGCGGCGCGGGCGGCTTCGGCAATGGCTCGATCGCCAAGGTGCCCTCATCCACCAGTCCGTCGATGACGCCGACGCTGACGCCGGCCTCGCGCGCCGCATCCGACTTGCCGTGCAAGAGGCCATCGCTCAGGCATTCGATGATGCGGCGGCGCGCGGGCGTCATGCGTTGCGGCGGCGGGCCGACCAATCGCACGCCGGGGCGCACGCGCTCCGGGCCGAGATGCTCGCCCATGCGCAACGTCATGCGCAGCACCATGCCGCGCGGCGACAGCGTGTAATTCGCGACCCAGTCCACCAGGGTGCGCAGTTCCGGGCGCAGCGGCGGCACGTCGATTCGTTCCGCCACGTCCTTGAGACGATTGTGCAGGCGCGGATCGGGGTTGCGATTCTCGGCCCACACCACCGCCGTCACCTCGCGCGCGCCGAGCGGAACGCTGACGACATCGCCGGGCTTGAGATCGAGCCCGCGCGGCACGCGATAGGAATAGGCGCGGTCGAGCGCCACCGGCACCAGCACGTCGACGACGCGCGGCCCTGGCGACGGCTTTTCGGGCGGTGGCTGGTCCATGCGGCAGAGGTTAGCGAAGGATCAACGAAGAAAGTGCGATATACTCGAAACGATTCACGGTCATCACCCTATGGCGAAACCGGCCTCCAACCCAGCCCTGTTCGAGCTCGCCTGCGTTGAGCCGCAGTTGCGCGCGGAAGCCGTGCGCTGGCAAGCCTATCTGCGCACCGAGCGGCGGCTGTCGCCGAAGACACAGGAGGCCTATGCGCGCGACCTGCGCCAGTTCCTCGGCTTTCTCGCCGGGCACTGGGGCGGACAGGTGACGCTCACGCGATTCGCGAGTCTGGAGGCCAGCGACGCCCGTGCCTTCATGGCGGCGCGGCGCACCGACGACATCGGCAGCCGCTCCTTGATGCGCGCGCTCGCAGGGCTCCGCTCATTCGGGCGATTCCTCGAGCGCGAAGGGCGCGGTAAGGTCGGCGCGCTGTCGGCGATCCGCGCGCCGAAGATCGGCAAAAGCCTGCCGAAGCCGATCGGGGTGACGGCGGCGAAGCTGTTGGCCGATGCCGACATCCGTGCCAGCGAGCACCGCGAACAATGGGTGCTGGCGCGGGATGCCGCCGTCATGGCGCTGCTCTACGGCTCGGGGCTGCGTATCTCGGAGGCATTGGGCCTGAAGAAGCGTGACGTGCCGCTGCCCGGCAAGGGCGATACCCTGACGGTGATCGGCAAAGGCAACAAGACCCGGATGGTGCCGGTGCTGCAGAACGTGCTGGCGCTGATTCAGGACTACGTCGCGATCTGCCCGCATCCGTTACCGGCGGACGGGCCGATCTTCGTCGGCGCGCGCGGCGGACCGCTGAGCCCGCGCATCATCCAGCTCGCGATGGCGCGGCTGCGCGGCGGCCTCGGCCTGCCCGACAGCGCCACGCCGCACGCGCTGCGCCACTCTTTCGCCACCCATCTGCTCGGCCGCGGCGGCGACTTGCGCGCCATTCAGGAACTGCTTGGCCACGCCTCGCTCTCCACGACCCAGATCTATACCGGCATCGATACCGAACGCCTGCTCGAGGTCTACAAGACGGCGCACCCCCGCGCCTGACCGCGCCGTACCGGGCTGCGGATTTCCGATCACAGCGAAAATATTTCATGCGAAGTGAGCACCGCCCCTCTTGCGGATGCGGGGCGCTCGGATGGATCGTGCGCGCCCTTTCATCAACGGAAACCGCCAATGAGCGCCCACGAAAGCATGGAACATGCCGAGCACGTCGAACACGCGTCCGGCTCGAACAAGAAGATCGCGTTGCTGATTGCCGTCATCGCGCTGTGCCTGGCGCTGTCGGAAACGCTCGGCAAAGGCGCGCAGACCGAGTCGATCAGCGAGAACGTCGCATCCGCGAACCTGTGGGCGTTCTTTCAGGCCAAGAGCATTCGCCTGACCACGGTGAAAACCGCCGCCGAACAGCTTCAGGTGCAGGCGGACGCCGCCACCGACCCTGCCGTGAAGGCCGCGCTGATGAAGCGCATCGAAAGCTGGCAGAAGACCGCTGCGCGCTACGACGACGAGCCGGAGACCGGCGAGGGCCGCAAGCAACTCGCCGAGCGCGCCAAGCATGCCGAGCACGCCCGCGACTTGGCAATGGCGAAGTATCATCACTTCGAGGTGGCCTCGGCCGCGTTCCAGATCGCCATCGTGCTGGCGTCGGCGACCATCATCACCGGCATGATGGTGCTGGGCTGGGGCGCAGGCCTCCTGATGCTCGCCGGCATCGCTTTCACCGCCATCGGCCTGTTCGCACCGCATGCGGTGCATTTGATGTAGCAACTCCGTCACCCTGAGTTGCGAGCGGAGCGAGCCTCGAAGGGCGACGGACCATCCTTCGAGGCTCCACGCTTCGCGCGGAGCACCTCAGGATGACGACAGATAGGGAATGCTACCGCGCTGATTGCACCCGGTGGCGGATGCGTTGAATCATGCGGACCCAGCGCGAGGACGATCCCGCGCGCAGCCATTGCAGCTTGGCCTTGATACGCGCCATCACCGGCGCCACCAGATCATGCGCCTTGGCGCGGATCATCAGCACGAATTCATAGAGCCACTTGAACCAGGCCATCTGCAGCAGCTTCGGCCGCGTTACGTCGAAGATGAAGGCGGCGACGCCGACACCCAATAGCTTGGCGAGCACCACTATACCCATCGCGCTGAACCAGTAGTGATGCGCCAGCAGCCACAGGCCTGCGACCTTCAGCGGAAACAGCAGCGCCGCCGGAATCAGGAAGACGATCAGCGTCAGCGGTGGCGACAGGTGTTCGATTTTCTCGGCGATCCACGCCTTGATCTCGCGCAGCGGAATCCACGCCACCACCCGCGCGACGACAGGCTGGAGATGGTCCCACAGCCACGCCTCGACCAGGAAGATCAGCGCAAGCAGAAACCAGACCGGTTGCAGCAGGCGACGCATCGGCAAGCTCCACCACCCGGCGGAGCCCGGATGTTGATGTCCGCTACATATGGATGGCGCGCTTACCGACCGCAAGCGCGGCTTCCTTGACCGCTTCCGAGCGCGTCGGGTGGGCGTGGCAGGTGCGGGCCAGATCCTCGGCGGAACCGCCGAATTCCATCAGCACGCAGGCCTCGTGGATCATCTCGCCGGCCTCGCGGCCGACAATGTGACAGCCGAGCACGCGGTCGGTCTTGGCGTCGGCCAAAATCTTCACGAAGCCGTCGGTGGTCTGGTTGACCTTGGAGCGGCCATTGGCGGTGAACGGGAACTTGCCGACGGTATAAGCGACACCTGCCTGCTTGAGGTCTTCCTCGGTCTTGCCGACGCTGGCGACTTCGGGCGTGGTGTAGACCACGCCCGGAATGACGTCATAGTTCACATGCCCGGCCTGGCCAGCAAGGATTTCCGCGACCGCGACGCCTTCGTCCTCGGCCTTGTGAGCCAGCATCGGACCACGCACCACGTCGCCGATGGCGTAGATGCCCTTCACATTCGTCGCGAAGTGATTATCGATCTCGACACGGCCGCGATTGTCGAGCGCGACACCGGCTTCCTTGAGACCCAGCCCCTCGGTGTGCGGCGCGCGGCCGATGGCGACCAGCACGACGTCGGCGTCCAGCGCTTCAGCGGCACCGCCGGCGGCGGGCTCGACCTGCACCTTCAATGTCGCGCCGCTGCTATCGATGCTGGTCACCTTGGCGCCGAGCCTGAAGGCAAAACCCTGCTTCTCCAGCAGGCGCTGGAATTGCTTGGCGACTTCGCCGTCCATGCCGGGCAGGATGCGATCGAGGAATTCCACCACGGTGACCTGTGCGCCGAGACGCCGCCACACCGAGCCGAGTTCGAGGCCGATGACGCCGGCACCGACGACCAGGAGCTTGCCCGGCACCTTCTCCAGCGCCAGCGCGCCGGTGGAGGAGACGACGCGCTTCTCGTCGATCTCGATGCCCTTCAGCTTGGCAACATCGGAGCCGGTGGCGATGACGATGTTCTTCGTCTCGACGGTCTGCGCCGCGCCGTCGGCGGCCTTCACCTCGACCTTGCCGGCGGAAACGATGCGGCCGGTGCCGCGCAGCACATCGATCTTGTTCTTCTTCATCAGGAACTCGACGCCCTTGACGTTGCCGTCGATGCCTTCCTGCTTGAACTTCATCATCGCCGGCAGATCGAGCGACGGCTTGCCGACTGAAATGCCCATCTTGGCGAAGGAATGCCCGGTTTCCTCGAACAGTTCGGAGGCGTGCAGCAGCGCCTTCGACGGCATGCAGCCGACGTTCAGACAGGTGCCGCCCAGCGTCGCGTTCTTCTCGACAACAGCGACCTTCATGCCGAGTTGCGCCGCGCGGATCGCGCAGACGTAGCCGCTGGGGCCGGTGCCGATGACAACGAGATCGTAGGAAGCCATGATATCAATCCTGTTAGTACCGAGGCGGAATCAGCGTCCGCCGGAGACATTTATCGTCGTGCCGGTGACGTAGGATGCCTCGTCTGACATCAGCCAGACGATGGCGTTGGCGATTTCATCGGCGGTGCCGACGCGCTGCATCGGCACCGTTTTCGCCAAGCGGAAGTGGCGATCGGGTTCGCCCCCACTGGCATGAATTTCGGTATCGATCAGGCCCGGCCGGATGCCGACGACGCGAATGCCCTCGGCCGCGACCTCGTTGGAGAGCCCGATGGTGAAGGTATCGATCGCGCCCTTTGAGGCCGCGTAGTCGACATAGGTGTTGGCGGAGCCGAGCGTCGCGGCGACGGACGACAGGTTGACGATCACGCCGCCCCTGCCGCCGTGTTTCGTCGACATGCGTTTCACAGCCTCGCGCGCGCAGAGAAAGCTGCCGGTGACATTCACGCGCAGCATGTGATTGATGCGGTCGGCGCTCAAATCCTCGACGCGAGCCGTCTGCCCGACGATACCCGCATTATTGACGAGTGCGCCGAGCGTGCCGAAGCCATCCGCCGCCTTGAACAGACCAAGGATATCGGCCTCGTCGCCGACATCGCAGCGGACCGCGAGCGCCTTGCCGTTGCCGGCCTCGATCGCCGCGACCGTTTCCCGCGCGGCCTTCTCGTTGCTGACGTAACCAATGACCACACGCCAGCCCCGTTTCGCCGCCGCGATCGCCGTCGCGCGACCGATGCCGCGACTGCCGCCGGTAATGATGGCAACCTTATCCAGCAACGTTTTCTCCGCTTTCACCTCTCCCCGCCGGGGAGAGGTCGGATCGCTTTAGCGATCCGGGTGAGGGCAATTCCGACGGCGAGAGCAGCCCCCCCTCACTCCAACCCTCTCCCCGGTGGGGAGAGGGAGCAAGCTCCCGGTGGGAATATGCCCCTGACTCGCCATCAGCCATTACAGATCCAGCACCAGCCGCGCCGGGTCTTCGAGCGTTTCCTTGACGCGCACGAGGAAGGTGACGGCTTCCTTGCCGTCGATCACGCGATGGTCGTAGGACAGCGCCAGATACATCATCGGCCGGATCTCAACCTTGCCGCCGATCGCCATCGGGCGTTCCTGAATCTTGTGCATGCCGAGAATGCCGGACTGCGGCGCATTGAGGATCGGCGTCGACATCAGCGAGCCGTAAACGCCGCCATTGGAGATCGTGAAGGTGCCGCCCTGCATCTCGTCGATCTTGAGCTGGCCGTCGCGCGCGCGGCGGCCGAAGTCCGCAATCGACTTCTCGATATCCGAGATCGACTTCTGATCGCAGTCGCGCACCACCGGCACCACGAGACCGCGATCGGTGCCGACCGCGACGCCGATGTGGTAGTAGTTCTTGTAGATCAGGTCGGTGCCGTCGATTTCGGCGTTCACCGCGGGGATATCCTTCAGCGCCTGCACGCAGGCCTTGGTGAAGAAGCCCATGAAGCCGAGCTTGGTGCCATGCTTCTTCTCGAACACGTCCTTATATTGCGAGCGCAACGCCATCAGGTTGGTCATGTCGACCTCGTTGAAGGTCGTCAGCATCGCAGCGGTGTTCTGCACGTCCTTGAGGCGGCGCGCGATGGTCTGGCGCAGCCGCGTCATCTTCACGCGCTCCTCGCGCGCCGCGTCGCTGGCCGGCGAAGGCGCACGGACCTGCACGGCGGCCGCCGGCTGGTTGACCGGCGTGGCGCTTGACGCAGCCTTCTCGATGGCGGCGAGCATGTCGCCCTTGCTGACGCGGCCGTCCTTGCCGGTGCCCTCGACGGTCGACGCATCGATACCGCTCTCGGCGGAGAGCTTGCGCACCGAGGGCGCCAGCGGCGCATCGGCGGGCGGCGCCTTCGCTTGCGCGGGCGCAGCGGCAGGAGCCGGAGCAGCGGGGGCGGGGGCAGCCTGCGCGGCGGGCGCGGCCGGCTTCGCGGCAGGCGCCGCACCGTCGGTGATCTGGCCAAGCAGCGCACCAACCGCGACGGTCTCGCCGTCCTTGGCAACGATCTCGCCCAGCGTGCCCGCCGACGGAGCCGGAACCTCGATGGTCACCTTGTCGGTTTCCAGTTCGACCAGCGGCTCGTCGACCGCTACCGCATCACCCGGCTTCTTGAACCATTTTCCGATGGTGGCTTCGGTTACGGATTCTCCCAGCGTCGGAACGCGGATTTCAGTCATTGTCTTGTCCTCTTACGATAAGCGCGGCCGGGCCGGCCCTATCATGTCGTCATTCAAATCACGTGGCGCGCCACAACCGCCGGCGGGTGCCGGCGCCATAGCGCATCGCCTCACCCCAAGGCATCGTCCAGAAACGCCTTGAGCTGCGCGAGATGTTTCGACATCAGGCCTGTCGCCGTCGCGGCCGAAGCGGCGCGGCCGACATAACGCGGCCGGCGATTGGCGGCCCCTGCCTGATTCAAGACCCACTCGAGATATGGCTCGATGAAATGCCAGGCGCCCATGTTGCGCGGCTCTTCCTGACACCACACCACTTCCGCGCTCTTGAAGCGGGAGAGCTCCTGCACCAAGGTCTTCAGCGGGACCGGATAGAGCTGCTCGATGCGCAGCAGGTAAATGTCGTTGATGCCGCGCTTCTCGCGCTCCTCGTAAAGGTCGTAATAGACCTTGCCGGAGCACAGGATCACCCGCCGGATCTTCTCGTCGGGCACCAGCTTGATGGACTCGTTCGGCAGCACCGCCGCATCGTCATGCAGGATGCGATGGAACGAGGTGTCGGGGCCCATTTCGTCCAGCCGCGATACCGCACGCTTGTGGCGCAGCAGCGACTTCGGCGTCATCAGGATTAGCGGCTTGCGGAATTCACGCCGCAACTGGCGGCGCAGGATGTGGAAGTGGTTTGCCGGCGTCGTGCAGTTCGCCACCTGCATGTTGTCCTCGGCGCACATCTGCAAGTAGCGCTCGAGACGCGCCGACGAATGCTCGGGGCCCTGGCCTTCATAGCCATGCGGCAGCATGCAGACCAGACCGGACATGCGCAGCCACTTGCGTTCGCCCGACGAAATGAACTGGTCGAAGACCACCTGCGCGCCGTTGGCGAAATCGCCGAACTGCGCTTCCCACATCGTCAGCGCCGCCGGCTCGGCGAGCGAATAGCCGTATTCGAAACCGAGCACGGCCTCTTCGGACAGCATCGAGTTGAGCACCTCGTAATGCCCCTGCTCCGCGCCGATATGATTGAACGGCGTGTAGCGGCTCTCGTCTTCCTGATCGAACAGCACCGAATGCCGCTGCGAGAAGGTGCCGCGCTCGCTGTCCTGTCCGGACAGGCGGACGCGATGGCCTTCCAGCATCAGCGAGCAGAACGCCAGCGCTTCGCCGGTCGCCCAATCGATGCCGACGCCGTTCTCGATTGCCTTTTCGCGATTGTCGAGGAAACGCTGCACGGTGCGGTGGACGCGGAAACCGTCCGGCACCTTGGTGATCTTGCGGCCGATGTCCTTCAGCACGGCGATATCGACGCCGGTGCTGCCGCGGCGCGGATCGTCGTCCTCGCCGACATGCTTGAAGCCCGCCCATTTGCCGTCGAGCCAGTCCGCCTTGTTCGGCTTGTAGCCGGACGCAGCTTCGAGCTCGACGTCGAGCTTGGCGCGCCAATCCGCCTTGGCCTTGTCGATCTCGGCCTCGGTCATCACCTTGTCGGCGATCAGCCGCTTTGAATAGATGTCGAGCACCGACGGATGCGTCGCGATCTTCTTGTACATCAGAGGCTGGGTGAACGAAGGCTCGTCGCCTTCGTTGTGGCCATGCCGCCGATAGCAGAACATGTCGATGACGACCGGCTTATGGAAGCGCTGCCGGAATTCCACCGCGATCTTGGCCGCGAACACCACGGCCTCGGGATCGTCGCCGTTGACGTGGAAGATCGGCGCATCGATCATCTTGGCGACGTCGGACGGATAGGGCGACGAGCGCGAGTAACGCGGATAGGTGGTGAAGCCGATCTGGTTGTTGACGATGAAGTGGATCGAGCCGCCGGTGCGGTAACCCTTCAGATCGGACAGCCCGAAGCATTCGGCCACCACGCCCTGACCGGCGAACGCCGCATCGCCGTGCATCAGCAGCGGCAGCACCGAGGTGCGCTGGTCCGGCGGATCGCCGTGCTGGTCCTGCTTGGCGCGGACCTTGCCGAGCACCACCGGATCGACGATCTCGAGATGCGACGGGTTGGCCGTCAGCGACAGATGGACCTTGTTGTTGTCGAACTCACGGTCGCTCGAAGCGCCGAGATGATACTTGACGTCGCCGGAGCCCTCGACCTCGTCGGGCGTCGCCGAGCCGCCCTTGAACTCATGGAACAGCGCGCGATGCGACTTGCCCATGACCTGGGTCAGCACGTTGAGGCGGCCGCGATGCGGCATGCCGATCACGATCTCCTTGAGGCCGAGATTGCCGCCGCGCTTGATGATCTGCTCCAGCGCCGGGATCAGCGACTCGCCGCCATCAAGGCCGAAGCGCTTGGTGCCGGTGAATTTGAGGTCGCAGAACTTCTCGAAGCCTTCGGCCTCGATCAGCTTCATCAGGATGGCGCGACGGCCTTCCGGCGTAAAGCTGATTTCCTTGTCCGGCCCCTCGATGCGCTCCTGAATCCAGGCCTTCTGCGCACCGTTGGAAATGTGCATGAACTCGACGCCGAGCGTCTGGCAGTAGGTCCGCTCGCAGATCGCGACGATCTCGCGCAACGTGCCATATTCCAGGCCAAGCACGTGATCGAGGAAGATCTTGCGGTCCATATCGGCATCGGTAAAGCCGTAGCTGCGCGGATCGAGTTCCTCATGATCCTTGGCAGGCTCCAGACCCAGCGGATCGAGCTTGGCATGGAAGTGCCCGCGCATCCGATAAGCGCGGATCAGCATCAGGGCACGCACCGAATCCCGGGTCGCCTGGTGGACGTCGCGTGGCGCCACGCCCGCGGCTCCACTCGCCGCCCTGGCCTGCAGCTTGTCACCGATGGTCTTCTCGATCTGGACCCAGTTGCCGTCCAGCGCCGAGGTCAGCTCGTCCTTCGGGGTCAGCGGCCAGTTTGCCCGGGCCCAGGACGGCCCCTCCGCGTTCTTCTGAACGTCCGCCGGCTTATCATTCAGGCTGCCGAAGAACTCCTGCCAGTCGGCATCGACGGAACTCGGATCCTTTTCGTACCGGGCGTAGATGTCGTCGATGTAGGCAGCGTTGCCGCCATAAAGGAAGGAAGAGAGAGCGAAAGCGGCGTTGGCGTCCTGGCGAGACATTGATTCGTCCTAAGGTGTTGATGCCACACGTGAAATGCGACAGAGAAGCCGGCCCGCGCGAACGGATCGGCTTCGTCTGGCATCTTTTACCCTATTTAAGGCGAAGTTTCGCGCCGAAAAGAGCAAAAAACTGAATTACGATTTCAATTTTTCGGCAAGCGTCTTTCCGAGCCGCGCGGGAGACGGCGAAACCGTGATTCCGGCCGCTTCCATGGCCGCGATCTTGGATTCAGCGTCACCTTTGCCGCCGGAAATAATTGCGCCGGCGTGACCCATGCGGCGGCCCGGAGGCGCGGTGCGGCCGGCAATGAATCCGACTACCGGTTTCTTGCGGCCCCGCTTCGCCTCGTCCTTGAGGAACTGGGCGGCGTCCTCCTCGGCCGTTCCACCGATTTCGCCGATCATCACGATCGACGTGGTCTTGGGATCGGCCAGGAACATTTCCAGCACGTCGATGAATTCGGTGCCCTTGACCGGATCGCCGCCGATGCCCACGGCCGAGGTCTGGCCCAGGCCCTCCTGGGAGGTCTGGAACACGGCCTCATAGGTCAGGGTGCCCGAGCGGGAGACGATGCCGACATTGCCGGGCCGGAAGATGTTGGCCGGCATGATGCCGATCTTGCACTCGCCCGCAGTGACGACGCCGGGGCAGTTCGGCCCGATCAGCCGCGACTTCGAACCCGACAGCGCGCGCTTCACCCGCACCATGTCGAGCACCGGGATGCCCTCGGTGATGCAGACGATCAGCGGCACTTCGGCGTCGATCGCCTCACAGATCGCGTCCGCGGCGCCCGGCGGCGGCACGTAGATCACGCTGGCATCAGCGCCGGTCTTCTCCCGCGCCTCGCGCACGGTGTCGAACACCGGCAGGCCGAGATGGGTGGTGCCGCCCTTGCCGGGCGAGGTGCCGCCAACAACCTTGGTGCCGTAGGCGATCGCCGCTTCCGAATGAAACGTGCCGTTCTTGCCGGTAAAGCCCTGGGTGATGACCTTGGTGTTCTTATCGATCAAAACGGACATTATGCGGCCTCCCTCACGGCCTTGACGATCTTCTGCGCGGCATCGTCGAGGTCGTCCGCCGGCACGACGTTGAGGCCGGACTCGCGAATAATCTTCTTGCCTTCCTCCACGTTGGTGCCTTCGAGGCGCACCACCAAAGGCACTTTCAGGCCGACCATGGCCACTGCGACGATCACGCCTTGCGCGATCACGTCGCACTTCATGATGCCGCCGAAGATGTTGATCAAAATGCCCTTCACGTTGGGATCGGAGGTGATGATCTTGAACGCCGCGGTCACCTTCTCGACCGACGCGCCGCCGCCGACATCAAGGAAGTTGGCCGGGCTCTCGCCGTAGAGCTTGATGATATCGAGCGTCGCCATCGCGAGGCCCGCGCCGTTGACCATGCAGCCGATATTGCCGTCGAGCGCGATATAGGCGAGGTCGTATTTCGACGCCTCGATCTCCTTCTCGTCTTCCTCGGTGACGTCGCGCAGCGCCATCAGTTCAGGATGACGATAAAGCGCGTTGTCGTCGAACGAGACCTTGGCATCGAGACAACGCAGCTGCCCCTGCTTGGTCACCACCAGCGGGTTGATCTCCAGCATTGCCATGTCCTTGGCGACGAACGCGGCATACAGCTGCGCGACCAGCTTCTCGGCCTGCTTGGCGAGATCGCCGCTCAGATTCAGCGCTTTCGCGACGGTACGGCCATGATGCGGCATCACGCCGGTGGCCGGATCGATCGAGAAGGTAACGATCTTCTCGGGCGTCTTGTGCGCGACTTCCTCGATGTTGACCCCGCCCTCGGTCGACACCACGAACGATACGCGCGAGGTCTCACGATCCACCAGTGCCGAGAGATAGAACTCCTTGTCGATGTCGGAGCCTTCCTCGATGTAGAGCCGGTTGACCTGCTTGCCGGCGGGGCCGGTCTGCACCGTCACCAGGGTCGCGCCGAGCATTTCCTTGACGAACTGCTTGACCTCATCGACCGACTTGGCGAGACGCACGCCGCCCTTGTCGCCGGCGGAAGCTTCCTTGAACTTGCCCTTGCCGCGCCCGCCCGCGTGAATCTGGCTCTTGACCACCCATACCGGCCCTCCGAGTTCCTTGGCGGCCGCTTCCGCGTCTTCCACCTTCAGAACCGGAACACCGCGCGATACCGCCACACCGAATTCGCGCAACAGCGCCTTGGCCTGGTACTCGTGAATATTCATCCGCGCCCCTTCGATCCATCATCTCATACGCAAACCGCGCGAGCCGGGCTCGCGCGGTGCAACTTGGTTTTACTTGCCCAGCAGATCGGGAGCGATCTGCCGGCACGCATCCATCAGGCCATGCACCGCGCCGACCGATTTCTCGAAGCCCTCGCGATCCTTGCCGGCAAGATCGATCTCGACGATGCGCTCGACGCCCTTGGCGCCGATCACCACCGGTACGCCGACATAGGTGTCCTTCACGCCGTATTCGCCGTTGAGATAGGCGGCGCAGGGCAGCACGCGCTTCTTGTCCTTCAGATAGCTCTCCGCCATCGCGATCGCGGATGCCGCGGGCGCATAGAAAGCCGAGCCGGTCTTCAAGAGGTTGACGATCTCCGCGCCGCCGTTGCGGGTGCGGGTGACGATCTCGTCGATGCGCGCCTGCGAGGTCCAGCCCATCTTGACGAGGTCCGGCAGCGGAATGCCGGCCACCGTCGAATACTTCACCAGCGGCACCATGGTGTCGCCATGGCCGCCGAGCACGAAGGCGGTGACGTCTTCCACCGACACGCCGAACTCGTCGGCAAGGAAATAGCGGAAGCGCGCCGAGTCGAGCACCCCGGCCATGCCGATCACCTTGCGGTGCGGCAGCCCACACGCCTTCTGCAGCGCCCACACCATGGCGTCGAGCGGATTGGTGATGCAGATGACGAAGGCATTCGGAGCGTACTTCTTGATACCGGCGCCGACCTGCTCCATCACCTTGAGATTGATACCGAGCAGATCGTCACGGCTCATGCCGGGCTTGCGCGGCACGCCGGCGGTGACGATGACGACGTCGGCGCCCTCGATCGCTTCATACGAATTCGCGCCGGTGAGATTGGCATCGAAGCCATCGACCGGCGACGACTGCGCAAGATCGAGCGCTTTGCCCTGCGGCACACCTTCAGCGATATCGAACAGCACAACGTCGCCGAGTTCTTTCAGGCCGACGAGGTGAGCGAGCGTTCCGCCGATCTGACCGGAGCCAATCAAAGCAATCTTGTTGCGCGCCATGGGAAACTTGTCCTTTGAAGCCGGAAGTGGATGAAGGAGGGAATTCTTGGGTTGGCTGGTTAGACCTTTCGCGGGAACCGTTCAAGTCGCAGCTTGGTCAAATCTGACCTGATTCCGCGAGAAGCATGCTCATGTCTCGACGAGACCGGTGCTGGCGCCGGACGCCGTAGAATCGCTGCGTCCATGCGGCAGCGCAAGGTAGGACTCCGACCCCATCTCGATCAACCGCGAGGCGGTGCGCTGGAACTCCATCGCCTCGGTTCCTTCGGTCGCGCGATAGAGCGTCAGCGGATCGGCATCGGCTGACGCCATCAGCTTCACCGCGTTGTCGTAAAGCGTATCAATCAGAGCGATGAAGCGCTTGGCCGCGTTACGGTCGGCCGCATCCATCGCCGGAATCCGATCAATCAGGATCGTATGGTACTCGTGCGCCAGCCGCAGATAGTCGGAGGCGCCGAGCGGCTGCTCGCATAGGTCGGAAAACGCAAACCGCGCCACACCATGAGCCGCGCGCGGCACATGCAGCTTGCGCCCTTTGACCACGAGGTCGACGGCCTCGCCCGGCGCACCGCCGGTCAGCTTGTTCCATGCGGCATCGAGCGCGGCGGTGGCGCTGGCATCGGCCGGCACCAGCCACATCTTGACGCCGGCCAGCTTCTCGAGCCGGAAATCGGTGCGCGAATCCAGCCGCAGCACATCCATGTGCGCCTGGATCTGATCGATGAACGGCAGGAACAACGCCCGGTTGAGACCGCCTTTGTAGAGGTCCTGCGGCGCCACGTTGGAGGTGGCGACCACCACGGTGCCGAGTTCGAACAGGCGCGCGAACAGACGACCGAGGATCATCGCATCGGCAATGTCGGTGACGTGAAATTCGTCGAAACACAGAAGCCACGCCTCATCGAAGATTGACGACGCAGTGAGATGCACCACGTCGGTATCGGCCATCTCGCCGCGGGCGATGCTTTGACGAAAGTTGTAGATGCGCTCATGCGCATCGGCCATGAACTCGTGGAAATGCGCCCGGCGCTTGTGCATCACATGGCTTTGTTCGAAGAACAAATCCATCAGCATGGTCTTGCCGCGCCCGACCTCGCCGTGAACGTAAAGCCCGCGCGGCGCGGCGTCCTTCTTGTCACCGAACAGACGACCGAAAAAGCCCTGCTTGCGCGCCGGGCGATAGCGCGAAAGCTGCTCGTCCAGCGCGGCAAAGGCTTCGACCGCTCCCGCCTGCGCGGGATCGGCTTCGATGGCGCCGGACGCAATGAGGGATTGATAGCGGGCGCGGAACGGAGACGACGTGGCATCCATGCGCGCTAACGGCCTCAGCGCGCGTGAAAATGCAAGCCGAAATTAGGCCATTTCGCGTATTCAGGCCACGGACCGCTTACGCACTGAGCGCATAGGCATCCTCGACCACATACGGTCCGCCGCCGACCGAGGCGCGCGAGGAGAACAGCACGAAACGCGAGGCGCGGAACACCCGCGTCGGAAAATAGCCCCGCAACGACAGGTACTCAGCCACATCCTGGTTGGAGGCCGTCCTGAGCCGGGCCAGCGTCACATGCGGGGTAAATTTGCGCCCCTCGGGAGAGAGGCCGATGCGCTGCATCAGCCGCTCGAGTTCGGCCTGCAATTCGATCAGCGGCCGCGTCGGCACCACCGAGGCGACGACAGCGCGCGGCTTCTTGCCGCCAAAGCTGGAGAGCCCCTGCAGCGTCACATCGAACGGCTTGCGATTGATCCGGGGCAGCAGCGAGGCGATCTCGTTGGCGGCAACGCCATCGATATCGCCGATGAACCGCAAGGTGACATGATAATCTTCCGGGTCGATCCAGCGCGCCCCCGGCAGCCCGCCCCGCAACTGGGACAATGTCTGTCCGACCTCGGCAGGAATCTCGAGTCCCGTAAACAATCTCGGCATCGCGAACTCCCGATGCAAACACGGCAACGAATCACCGCTTCCCTGTTTTTAGCGTAGATGTGTGACGGCGCGAAACGATTGCGGCACGATGGTGGACAACTGCGGCAGCACGCTCGCCGGTCAGTTCCGCGCCGCCTCGACTTTGCGCAGGAAAGTCTCCACCATCGGCAGAATGCGCTCGACGATGCGGTCGACGCCGGCCGCCGTCGGATGCATGCCATCGGCCTGATTGAGGCTGGTTTCCGCCGCGACGCCGTCGAGAAAAAACGGATAGAGCGGCACGTCGAACTGTTTGGCCAGATCCGGATAGATCGCGTCGAACCGTGCGGCATAATCCGCCCCGTAATTGGGTGGCGCGCGCATGCCACACAATAGCACCGCGATGCCGCGCTGCTGCAGCCGCTGGATGATCTCGCCCAACGCGTTGCGGGTGAGCGCGGGATCGATTCCGCGCAGCGCGTCGTTGGCGCCGAGTTCGAGAATGACGGCGGCCGTGCCATCCGGCACCGACCAGTCGAGCCGGCCAAGCCCGCCCGAACTGGTGTCGCCGGACACGCCGGCATTGTCGATCTCAGCGGCTATCCCCTTGGTGCGCAAGGCACTTTGCAATTTCGCCGGAAACGCCTCGGCGCCCCCGAGGCCAAAACCGGCGCTGAGCGAATCCCCCAGAACGACTACCTTCAGCGGCTTCGCTGCCGCGCCGGACGTCTGCGCCAGTGTCGGAATCGCCATCGACATCGCCGTCGTCGCGAGCAGCACTGCGACGATAAACATCTGCCGCAACCTCTCGACCGCCGCACGGCAATCGCCATATGACCGGAGCATGGACAGTCTTTCCGAAACGATTCCTTCGCGCGTCTCGACTTCGGCCGACGGCGCGGCGCCTTCCATCTCCCTCACCAATGTCGACCTTTCATTGGGCGCGGGGGCAGCCCGCGTGCACATCCTCAAAAACGTCAGCCTGCAGGTCGCGCCCGGCGAAGCCGTCGGCCTCGTCGGCGCGTCGGGGTCCGGCAAATCCACGCTGCTGATGGTGATGGCAGGGCTGGAGCGTCCGGACCGGGGAGAGGTGGTGGTGAATGCGACCTCCTTCAATGCCCTTGATGAGGACGAACTGGCGCGGTTTCGCGGCCGCCACGTCGGCATCGTCTTCCAGTCGTTCCATCTGATTCCGACGATGACCGCACTGGAGAATGTCTCGGTGCCCCTCGAACTTGCCGGCCATTCCGATGCGAGCGCGCGCGCGGCGCGCGAACTCGAACTGGTCGGCCTCGGGGCGCGGCTGCATCATTATCCGCGACAGCTCTCCGGCGGCGAACAGCAGCGCGTTGCCATCGCGCGTGCGCTGGCGCCCGATCCCGCAATTCTCGTCGCGGACGAGCCGACCGGCAATCTCGACGAGACCACCGGACGGCAGATCGTTGATCTTCTGTTCGCGCAGCATGCCGCGCGAAGCATGACGTTGGTGCTGGTGACCCATGACGCCGCGCTGGCCCACAAGTGCGATCGCGTGGTGCGATTGCGTTCGGGCGAAATCGAAATGCCCGAAGCCGAGCGGCGCTGGATCGAGACGGCCTAGCGCATGTCGGCCGCCGCAGAAACATGCACGGCTACGCGCTCGCCATCGCTGCTGCCGCTGCGCTATGCGATCCGCGAACTGCGCAGCGGGCTGCGCGGTTTCTACGTCTTCATCGCCTGCATCGCGCTCGGCGTCATGGCGATCGCGGGCGTCGGTTCCGTCGCCGGGAGTCTTGCGGCAGGATTGGGGCAGCAGGGGCGCACCCTGCTTGGCGGCGATGTTGCCTTCTCGCTGATCCAGCGCGAGGCGACCGCGGATGAGTTGTCGTTCCTGCGCGCCCGCGGCACCGTGTCGGTCGCCGCGACCTTGCGCGCGATGGTGCGGGCCCCGGACGGCCAACTGGCGCTGACCGAATTGAAAGCGGTCGATGCCGGCTATCCGATGCTGGGCAGCCTGACGCTGGAGCCCCCGCTTCCGGTCGCCGACCTCTTTGCCCCACACGAGGGAGCATTCGGCGCCGCCGTCGATCCGGTGTTGCTGGCGCGGCTCGGATTGAAGATCGGCGACCGCGTCACCATCGGCGAAGCGACGTTCGATATCCGCAGCGCGCTGACCTCCGAGCCCGACAAACTCGCGGGCGGCATCGGTTTCGCGCCGCGTGTGCTGGTGAGCGAGGAAGCGTTACGCGCGACGCATCTGTTGCAGCCCGGCAGTCTGGTGCGCTGGATCTACCGCGTCCGGCTCCCGGATAGCGCCGCCGATGACGCGGCGGCGAAAGCCTTGATCGAGGCCACGCGCGCGGCGCGGCCCAATGCGGGATGGGAGATTCGTTCGCAGAGCAACGCCTCGCCGCAACTGGAGCGGACCATCAAGCGCTTCACGCAATTCCTCACGCTGGTGGGCCTCGCCGCGCTGCTGGTCGGCGGCGTCGGCGTCGCCAACGCGGTGAAGAGCCACATCGACCGCCGCCGCGACGTCGTCGCCGCGCTCAAGGCGCTGGGCGCGCCGGCGAGCCGGATTTTCGCGATCTATCTGACGCAGGTGATGATGCTGGCGGCGATCGGCGCGCTGATCGGCCTCGTTGCCGGCGCGGCGCTGCCGTTCGTGATTGCCGGCCTGTTCGGCCGGCTGCTGCCGCTGCCACTGGAGCCCGCGCTGCATGGCGGCGAACTGGCGATGGCTTTTGTTTACGGCTTGTTAACCGCGCTGGCATTCGGGCTGTGGCCCCTGGCGCGCATCCATGACGTGCCGGTCGCCGCGCTATTTCGCGACACCATCGGCGAGGAGCGGCGGCGTCCGCGCCTGCTCTATCTGCTCGGAATGGCGGCGGTGATCGCGCTCTTGGTCGCCGTCGTCATCGCGCTCGCCTACGACAAGCGCATTGCCGCGATCTTCGTCGCCGCATCGATCGCGGTGTTCGCCTTGCTGCGCGCGCTTGCCGCCGGGCTGATGGCGATCGCGCGCCGCCTGCCGCGCCCGCGCGGCACCATGCTGCGGCTCGCGCTCGGCAACATCCATCGGCCCGGCGCCCTGACGCCATCGGTGGTGCTGTCGCTCGGTCTGGGACTGGCGGTGCTGGTGACCATCACGCAAATCGACGGCAACCTGCGGCGGCAGTTCATGGCGGCGCTGCCGGACCATGCGCCGGCATTCTACTTCATCGACATTCCCTCCACCGAGGCCACCCGCTTCGATGCTTTCCTGAGACAGCAGGCGCCGGATGCGACCGTCGAGGACGTGCCGATGCTGCGCGGACGCATCACGGCCGCGCGGGGCGTGAAAGCGGAGGACCTCAAGCCAACCCATGATGCCGAATGGGTGCTGCAGAGCGACCGCGGCCTGACCTATACAAGCGAGGTGCCGCGCGGCTCGAAAGTCGTCGAGGGTGAATGGTGGGCACCGGACTACAGCGGCCCGCCGCTGGTGTCATTCGAGAAGAAGCTCGCCGACGGACTGGGCCTCTGGATCGGCGACCAGGTGGTCGTCAACGTGCTGGGGCGGAACATCACCGCGACCATCAGCAACATGCGCAGCGTCGACTGGCAGAGCCTCGGCATCAATTTCGTGCTGGTATTTTCGCCCAACCCGTTTCGCGGCGCGCCGCATACCCACATCGCCACACTCACGCCGCCGAATTCCAGCCCGGAGGACGACGCCCGCATCGTCAAGGCGGTGGCGCAGGCCTTTCCGATGGTGACCAGCGTGCGCGTGCGCGAGGCGCTGCAGACCATCGGCACCGTGGTGACCAATCTGGCGCTGGCGATCCGCGGGGCGAGCGCCATCACCTTGCTGGCGGCAATCCTGGTGCTGGGCGGCGCGCTGGCGGCGGGGCATCGTCATCGCGTCTATGACGCGGTCATTCTCAAGACGCTGGGCGCAACCCGGGCGCGGCTGCTCGGCGCCTACGCGCTGGAATACCTGATGATCGGCCTCGCGACGGCGGTCTTCGGCGTGCTGGCCGGCTCGGTGGCGGCGTGGCTGATCGTGACCCGGTTGATGACGCTGAGTTTCGTCTGGCAGGCCGGCAATGCCGCAGCCGTGGTCGCCGCCGCGCTGGCGGTGACGGTGGGCCTCGGGCTCGTCGGGACCTTGAGCGCGCTCAACCGCAAGCCGGCCTCGGTGCTGCGCAGTTTATGACAAATGTAGCAGGCGCCCCGCGCGTCGGAGCCTTGCCCGAGCCTTGCGGGTTCCCTTGTTAACGAATGCGAGGCAGATTCGGAAATGACATCTATTCGACGCGGCTTCGCGGCGCGAGCGGCCTTGCCGTATCGCGATGATTGCAACGGATGTTGCTGCAATTTCATGCTGCGGCATGCTGCGGAGCGACATTCAGCCGCGCGTGGAAGCTTGCACCGAATGTGTTAGTTTACCACATACCAGCTTGGGTCAGAGGCCGGGGTGGCGGCACCGAATCAATGCCACCGGACGCCGGCATCTGGGATAGAATTTCGCGCTGGCGGCGTAAGCCCTTCGCCCTTAGCCAGACAACTTGAGGGTTTCGACCATGTCGGACTTGGACCGTAACTACACTTCTCCATTCGGCCGGGCCGCCGGGCGGGTAGACACCGCTGCCGTCGATGCCGGTCTGCGCGCTTACATGCTGCGCATCTACAACTACATGACGATTGGCCTCGCCATCACCGGCCTCGCCGCCCTCGGCGTCTACATGGCCGCGGTGACGGGTGACGCGTCCGGCGCCGCCGCGCGCGTCGGCAATACCTACCTGACCTCGTTCGGCGTGGCGATGTTCGTCAGCCCGCTGAAGTGGGTCTTCATCCTGGCGCCGCTGGCGATGGTGTTCGTCATCTCCTTCGGCATCAACCGGCTGAAGCCCGCGACCGCGCAGATGCTGTTCTGGGCCTTCTCGGCCTTGATGGGTATTTCGCTGTCGTCGATCTTCCTGGTGTACACCCACACCTCGATCGTGCGGGTGTTCTTCATCACCGCGGCGGCGTTCGGCGCGCTGAGCCTCTATGGCTACACCACCAAGCGTGACATGACCGGCATGGGCTCGTTCCTGATGATGGGCCTGTTCGGCATCATCATCGCCAGCCTCGTCAACATCTTCGTGGCCTCGTCGATGCTGCAGTTCGTGGTGTCGGTGGTCGGCGTGCTGGTATTCGCGGGCCTCACCGCCTGGGATACCCAGCGGCTGAAGAACGACTACATCTACGGCTATGGCGGCCAGGGCGGCGATGTCGCCGAGCGGGCGGCCATCACCGGGGCGCTGTCGCTTTACCTGAACTTCATCAACCTGTTCACGCTGCTGCTGCAGCTTCTGGGACAGCGCGACTGATCACCGGCTCGCACGAGCCCGATACCGAAGCCCCGGCCTGGCGCCGGGGCTTTTTGTTTGCATCTGGCGCGCGTTTGCCTGTTTTCTGCTCTTTTCTTTTCGTCGTGGGAAAAATAGCCTCTCGCGCATGTCACTCCACTACGTCCCCAGCGATGTCCTCCATTGAAATCCGGCCGGCGCGCGAAGCGGACCTGCCCGCCATCACCGCGATCTACGATCGCGAGGTGCGCGAGGGCACCGCGACGTTCGAACTCACCCCGCCCGATCTCGCCGAGATGACCCGCCGTTTCCGAGCCTTGCAGGACGGCGGCTTTCCATATCTCGCGGCGACCCGGGACGGCGAGGTGCTCGGCTATGCCTATGCTGGCTCATACCGGCCGCGCCCGGCCTATCGCTTCACGGTCGAAAACTCGGTCTATCTCGCACCCGCCGCACAGCGGCGCGGCATCGGCACGCAGCTGCTGCAACGCCTGATCACGGAATGCGAGGCGCGCGGCCACCGCCAGATGATCGCCGTGATCGGCGATTCCGCCAATGCCGGATCGATCGGCCTGCACCGGCGCTGCGGCTTCGCGATGATCGGAACCCATCCCGATGTCGGCTTCAAGTTCGGCCGCTGGCTCGACACCGTAATGATGCAGCGCGCGCTCGGCGACGGCGCGACCACGGTGCCAGGCGGGGAGGAATGAACCCGGCCTTGCGTCCCGGACGCGGCGCAGCACGTAGTGATGGGCCGCAGAGCCGGGACCGTATCAAAGATATCGCCCGGTCCCGGATCAGCGAAGCGGCACGGCGCTAACGCTTGCGCCGCATCGCATCCGCAACACACGGACAGATGCCTTTCGCTTTAATGTGCGCTCGCCGCTACACCAGGGCCAGCTTGCGATCGATCACCATGAGGACGCGATCGAGATCGTGCCCGCGGCGCAGAATCAGGCCGCCGGCCGAGATCACGCTGTAGGCGCCCTGCTTGCGCGCCAGCCGCGGATCCTTCTCGATGCGATAGAGCGGCACCTCGGAGGAGCGGCGGAAGATCGAGAACACCGCCTTGTCCTTCAGGAAGTCGATGGCGTAATCGCGCCACTCGCCGGCGGCGACCATGCGCCCGTAGAGGTTGAGAATACGATTGAGTTCAAGGCGATTGAACGTGACGGTGTTCGGCAGCGCCGGTGCCATGCGCTCCGATCCGCGACTTTCGTCCGGATCGATCTCCCCCGACGTCAAACTCATTGGCGCCTCCTGTCATGCAGCGGGTCCACGCCCAACGCCTGCGCTCGCCAATGGCTCCTGCAGCTGTCGTCGGATCGGGTCCCCTGACGGCATGATCGCCCCGCCCGGCCTTCGCCGCAAGGGCTGAACGCCCGCGCCGACTGCATGCGCGAGACTCACATGAACGTTAGTCAAATCATAATACGGCCCAAATTCCGCCCATCCGACGCCGTGCTGGACTGCGATAAGATAACCACTGCGTCGGCCCGGTTCTTTCGGTCTCGGTTTCCTCAGCCCCCAGCCCCCCGGGGTCGTCAGGGCCGGGCCAGTACGCAGGAAGTTAATCCCCCCTTTGGGCCAACGCGAGTTGGTCCTTTTTCTTTTTCAGAGGCTTTTTTTTCAGCAGGCTTCGCGCCAGTCTTCGTGCCACCGCCGCATCCACGAATGTGTGAGCAGCCAGGCAAATTGACTCGCCGAGACGAGGCCGGACGCCAGCCGCCACACCGATTTGTCCAGCCGCAGCCACCGCAACGGTCATGGGGAGAATGGACAGTCGCGGTTGTTCGATCCCACGATCTGCATGGGGTGCCTGCCGGGCTGGAAGGCAATGCTAGAACCGCATCATTGCCCCGTCGGCTCCCTGACATGCGCCACCACAAGCGCAGAGCGTTCTGGCGAGCGTGAGAAGCGGGGTTATTGCTGCAGCGGCGTGAAGGCTGCACCCAACATGGCGCCGGGACGCTCCCGCGTGCCGTCCTGCACATAAACCGCGGCCGCATCGATGCCGTCGCGGGCGATGTTCTCCATCGGCACGGTGAAGCTCGCGGTCTTGCCGGACCAGTCGCCGACCTTCAGCCAATTGCGAACGACATTGTGATAGACGACTTCGCGTCCGCGATTTTCGCCGCGTCCGATCGCGATCGGCACCGCGCGCGAAATGGCGCAGATCCAGACCTCGCCCTGATGCGGCGCCTGATCGTTCGCTGCCGTGACCGTGACGTTGAGCTGCCGGCCCGAGATCGCCATCGACACCGGCACCGACATCACCCGATTCGAACGCCGGCTGTCGCGCAAGGCGGAATCAATCGCGGCGCGATCGCTGCCGATCAGATGCCGCTCGCCGTTAATGATGATCTGCGGCGTATAGACATCACGATCGCCGCGCATGCGCGAATAGGCTTTTTGCCGCGTGCTGAAGCGCGAATCCGCGAGCGTGTCCTTCCAGCCGAGATAATCCCAGTAATCGATCGGCATCGTCAGCGCGACGATCGAGGGATCCTGCGCCAGCTCACCGAGAATCTTGTCGGCGGGCGGACATGACGAACATCCCTGCGACGTGAACAACTCAACCACAGCGCGGGGAGGCTGGGCCTTCGCCGGCTGAACCGCGGCCGTGAGCGCCACCACGCCCAGCAGTCCCGACCATCGCAGAAAATCAGTGATCGCCATCATGTTTCCACTTTGGAGCCACCGCCTCGCGGCGCCAAGAACGGTGAGCCCGGATCGTCCAAACGCGAGAAGGCGGCCTTTTTCATAGGCCGCCTTCCCATCACTCTCCACTCACTTCACGGTGAGGCAAACCGCCGCAACTCCTACGCCGCAAGGCGGCGCAGCACGTAATGCAGGATGCCGCCGTTGCGGTAGTATTCCAGTTCGTCCAGCGTATCGATGCGGCAGAGCAGCGGCACCTGCTTTAGCGAACCGTCGCGGGAGACGATGTCGGCCAGCAGCTTCTGCCGCGGCTTGAGATCGCCCTGCAGGCCGCGAATCGTGACCTGCTCGTCGCCCTTGAGGCCGAGCGAGGCCCACGAGGTGCCTTCCTCGAAGGTCAACGGCAGAACGCCCATGCCCACGAGATTCGAGCGATGGATGCGCTCGAAGCTCTGGCAGATCACCGCGCGCACGCCGAGCAGCAGCGTGCCTTTCGCCGCCCAGTCACGCGACGAGCCGTTGCCGTATTCGGCGCCGGCGAACACAACGAGCGGCACCTGCTCTTCCTTGTACTTCATCGCGGCGTCGTAGATCGTCATCTGCTCGCCGTCGGGCCAGTGTTTGGTGAGACCGCCCTCCGGAATGTTGCCGTCGGCGCCCTTCAGCATGAAGTTCTTGATGCGGATATTGGCGAAGGTGCCGCGCATCATCACTTCGTGATTGCCGCGCCGGGTGCCGTACTGGTTGAAGTCGGCGGGACGGACCTGATGGTCGGTGAGATACTTGCCGGCCGGCGAGGTCAGCTTGATCGAGCCGGCGGGCGAGATGTGGTCGGTGGTGATCTTGTCGCCGAACAGCGCGAGAATGCGCGCGTCGACGATGTCGCTCACCGGCGCCGGCGTCTTGGTCATGCCCTCGAAATACGGCGGGTTCTGCACGTAGGTCGAGGCCATGTTCCAGCGGTAGGTCTCGCCGGTGCCGGTCTTGATCTTCGCCCAGTTGGCGTCGCCCTTGAACACGTCGGCATACTTCTTCTTGAAGATCTGCGACGTCACGTACTTCTTGATGAAGGCGTTGATCTCCTCGGTGGTCGGCCAGATGTCGCGCAGATACACCGGCTTGCCATCCTTGCCGGTGCCGATCGGCTCCTTGGTGAGATCCCTGGTGACCGTGCCGGCGAGCGCATGGGCGACCACCAGCGGCGGCGAGGCCAGATAGTTGGCCTGCACGTCCGGCGAGACGCGGCCTTCGAAGTTGCGGTTGCCCGAGAGAACCGCGGCGGCGACGATGCCGTTGTCGTTGATGGCCTTGGAAATCTCCGGCGCCAGCGGGCCGGAATTGCCGATGCAGGTGGTGCAGCCGAAGCCGACGAGATTGAAGCCGACCTTGTCGAGATCCTGCTGCAGGCCGGAATTGGCGAGATACTCCGCGACCACCTGGCTGCCCGGCGCCAGCGAGGTCTTCACCCACGGCTTGGCGGTGAGGCCCTTGGCCACCGCCTTGCGCGCCAGAAGACCGGCGGCGATCAGCACGCTCGGATTCGACGTGTTGGTGCAGGAGGTGATGGCGGCGATCACCACGTCGCCATGGCCGAGATCGAACTTCGCGCCCTCGACCGGATAGCGGTTCGCGATATCGTCAGCCTTCTTGTACTCGGTCTCCATCGCCGCGCTGAATCCGCCGGGAATGGTTTCGAGCGCCGCGCGCCCTTCCGGACGCTTCGGGCCGGCCATCGACGGCACGACGTCGCCGAGATCGAGCACCAGCTTCTGGGTGAACACCGGATCTTCCGACTGCGCGGTGCGATAGAGGCCCTGCGCCTTCGCGTATTTGGCGACGAGTTCGACTCGCGCCGGCTTGCGGCCCGAGGTCTTCAGATAGTCGATGGTGGCGCCGTCGATCGGGAAGAAGCCGCAGGTCGCGCCATATTCCGGCGCCATGTTGCCGATGGTGGCACGATCGGCGACCGACATCGAATCGAGGCCCGGTCCATAGAACTCGACGAACTTGCCGACCACGCCGAGCTTGCGCAGCATCTGCGTGACGGTGAGCACGAGGTCGGTGGCGGTGACGCCTTCGCGCAGCTTGCCCTTGAGCTTGAATCCGACCACTTCCGGCAGCAGCATCGACAGCGGCTGACCGAGCATCGCGGCTTCCGCCTCGATGCCGCCGACGCCCCAGCCGAGCACGGACAGGCCGTTCACCATGGTGGTGTGCGAGTCGGTGCCGACCAGCGTGTCGGGGTAAGCCACCTCGAAGGTGCCGGTCTTGCGGCCGATGGTCATCTTCTCCTTCCGCGTCCACACCGTCTGTGCCAGGTATTCGAGATTGACCTGATGGCAGATGCCGGTGCCAGGCGGCACCACGGAGAAGTTCGAGAACGCGCCCTGACCCCATTTCAGGAATTCGTAGCGTTCCTTGTTCTGCTTGTACTCTTCTGCGACGTTCTTGCCGAACGCCTTGTTGTCACCGAAGAAGTTGACGATCACCGAGTGGTCGATGACGAGATCGACCGGCACCAGGGGGTTGATCTTCTCGGCATCGCCGCCAAGCGCCTGCATCGCGTTGCGCATCGCCGCGAGATCGACCACCGCCGGCACGCCGGTGAAATCCTGCATCAGGACCCGCGCCGGGCGGAAGGCGATTTCATGCTCCAGCGCGCGCTTCTTCATCCACTTCACGACAGCGAGGATGTCCTCCTTCTTCACCGTGCGATCGTCCTCGTTGCGGAGCAGATTCTCGAGCAGCACCTTCATCGAATACGGCAGCCGCGAAATTCCCTTGAGGCCGTTTTTCTCGGCCGTCGGCAGGCTGTAATAGACGTAGGACTTGCCGCCGACCTTGAGGGTTTTCCGGCATTTGAAGCTGTCGAGCGAGGTCATGTGGAGCGATCCCAGTTTTCGTTACGGACACCCGGTGAAGGTATCAAAGCACCATCGAGGATGGGCCGATTGGCTTGCAGACGCGCATTGTGTGCTGCATCAAGACCGGGCTTATAGAATGTTTCTAGCAGCGCCGCCACACCGACCATCACCGGTCGCTGCCGCGAGTCCAAAATTCGCGTCAGTTCTTTCTGCATTCGACGATATCATCCATCGTCATGCGCAGACTTGATCCGCGCATCCATCTTCTTGAAATGATGGATTGCCGGGTCGAGCCTGGCAATGACACTTCGAACTGGGCCGCAAAATCATGGGACGTGCAGCGATGCGGCTCACCGGAAGCCAGCTCAGATGCGTGCGGGGCGGGCGCGAAATCTTCGCCGGCCTGGATTTCACGGCCGACGCCGGCGAGGCGCTGGCCGTTGTCGGCGCCAACGGTGCGGGCAAGACCTCGCTGCTGCGGCTGATCGCCGGCTTGATTGCGCCGGCAGGAGGCAGCGTGACCTTCGTAGGTGGCGATGACGATCTTTCTCCCGCCGAACAGGCGCACTATCTCGGCCATCGCGACGCGCTGAAATCGGCGCTGAGCGTGATGGAAAATCTCGCCTTCTGGCGCGCCGCGCTGGGCGGCGAAGCCACCAACATCGACGCCGCGCTGAATGCCGTCGGGCTCGATCATATCGCGCAGCTTCCGGCGGCTTTTCTCTCCGCCGGACAGCGGCGGCGACTGTCGATCGCCCGGCTGCTGGCGGTGAAGCGTCCGATCTGGCTCCTGGACGAGCCGACCTCCTCGCTGGACGCCAACGGACAGGCCATGATGGCGGACCTGATGCGCAGTCATCTCTCGGGCGGCGGCGTCATCGTGGCCGCAACGCACCTGCCGCTCGGCATTCCCGCGCGCGAATTGCGAATCGGAGCGACGGCATGACCGCACTGATCGCCCTGCTCCGCCGCGACATCCAGGTGGCGTTGCGCGTCGGCGGTGGCGCGCTGATCGGCGTGCTGTTCTTCCTGATCGTGGTGGTGCTGATGCCGTTCGCGGTCGGTCCCGACCTCGCGCTGTTGAAGAAGCTCGGGCCCGCGATTCTTTGGCTCGGCGCGCTGCTGGCGAGCCTTCTCACGCTGGACCGGCTGTTCGCCGCCGATCACGACGACGGCTCGCTGGATCTCCTGACCATGAGCCGCACCCCGCTGGAGCTGATCTGCCTCACCAAGGCGGTCGCGCACTGGCTGGTGGCCGGGCTGCCGCTGATCGTCGCAACCCCGATCCTCGGGCTGCTGCTCAACCTCGACGGCGACGCCACCCTCGCGGTGGCGCTGACGCTGCTGGCCGGCACGCCGGCCCTGACCTTCACCGGCATGATCGGCGCGGCGCTGGCGGTGGCGCTGCGGCGCGGCGGCCTGCTGCTGGCCGTACTGGTGCTGCCGCTGTCGATTCCGGTGCTGATCTTCGGCGTCGCCGCCTCCAATGCCGCCGTGATCGAGCCCGCCGGCTTCGGCGCGCCGTTCTCGATCCTGTGCGCGCTCTCGCTCGCCGGGCTCGTCATCGGCCCGCTGGCGGCGGCGGCCAGCCTGCGGCATGGACTCGACTGACAATGCAGGCCTTTTTCGTATCAACTCTCGCGGAGGCCCAACGGAACATTCCTTGGGCGCATTGCCTGCGGAGCGCGCGGCGACTATCAGGACAGCCATGACGCTGATCGACCTCGCCAATCCGACCCGGTTCCTGTCGCTGACGGCCAAACTCCTGCCGTGGCTCGCGGCGGCGACCGCCATCCTGCTCGCCGTCGGCCTCTATCAATCGGCGATGGCGCCGGACGACTACCAGCAGGGCGCGACCGTGAAGATCATGTTCATTCACGTGCCGAACGCATGGCTGTCGATGTTCGTGTGGGGGGTGATGAGCCTCTCCGCGCTCGGCACGCTGGTGTGGCGGCATCCGCTCGCCGACGTCTCGGCCAAGGCGGCGGCGCCGATCGGCGCGGCCTTCACCTTCCTTGCGCTGGTCACCGGCTCGCTGTGGGGCCGCCCGATGTGGGGCACCTATTGGGAATGGGACGCGCGGCTGACCTCGGTGCTGATCCTGTTCCTGATGTATCTCGGCCTGATCGCGCTGTGGCGCGCGGTGGAAGACCCCTCGCGCGCCGCGCGCGCCGCCGCGGTGCTGACGCTGGTCGGCGCGATCAACATTCCGATCATCAAGTTTTCCGTCGATTGGTGGAATACGCTGCATCAGCCGGCCTCGGTGCTGCGCATGGGCGGCTCGACGCTCGACAAGGCTTTCCTGATTCCCTTGCTGGTGATGGCGGTGGCGTTCTCGCTGCTGTTCATCACGCTGCATCTCGCCGCCATGCGTAACGAGATCCTGCGCCGCCGCGTCCGCGCGCTGCAAATGCAGCAAGCCAGCCAGCCGCGAGCCTGATCCGATGTCGCTCGGTCCCTACGCCTCTTTCATCGTATGGTCCTACCTGCTGGTGGCGCTGGTGGTGCTGATCCTGATCGGCTGGATCGCGCTCGACTATCGCCAGCAGCGCGCGCGGCTGCGCGAGCTCGAAGCCAGCGGCGTGACGCGCCGCTCCGGGCGTGGCGCGGCGGACCTGTCATGAGTAACGCATCATGAGCGAAACGCCGCGCGAGGGCGCACCGCCGCGACGGCGGTGGTTGATGGCATTGCCGCTGATTGCGTTTGCCGCGCTGGCGGCGCTGTTCTGGGTCCGGCTCGGCGATCGCGACGTGTCGCGCATTCCCTCGGCGCTGATCGGACGCCCCGCGCCGCAAACCACGCTGCCCGCGCTCGACGGCCTGATCCGCAACGGCGCGGCGGTGCCGGGCATCGCGCCCGACGTATTCAAGGGCAAGGTGACGCTGGTGAACATCTGGGCCTCGTGGTGCGTGCCGTGCCACGAGGAAGCGCCGCTGCTCACCGCGCTTGCCGGCGACAGCCGCATCCAGATCATCGGCATCAACTACAAGGACAAGGCCGATAACGCCCGCCGCTTTCTCGGCCGCTACGGCAATCCGTTCAGCCATGTGGGGGTGGATGCCAACGGCCGCGCCGCGATCGAATGGGGCGTCTACGGCGTGCCGGAAACCTACATCGTCGGCCGCGACAGCAAGATCGCCTACAAACTGATCGGCGCGATCACGCCCGAGAACATCGACAAGGTGCTGAAGGTCGAGATCGAGAAGGCGCTGAAGGCGGGGTCGTAAGCAACGCGGCGCGTGTCCCGGATGCGATGCGGCGCAAGCGCCAGCGCCGTGCCGCTTCGCTAAGCCGGGACCATTACAAATGATGCCGTCGGTACGGTCCCGGGTCTACGGCGCAGCGTTGCACGCTGCACCGCGCCGGGACACCGCTCAACTCTTCCCGATATCGCCCTCGCGCGCGTCGCTGGCTTCCAACGTCGCGGGCTCGCAGCTATAGCGCTTCACCAGCGGCATTTGCAGCATCGCGAACACCATGGTGATCGGAATCACGCCGAACGCCTTGAAGGCGACCCAGAAGTCGGTGGTCTGCGTGCGCCAGATCACCTCGTTCAGCAGCGCCATGGCGACGAAGAACAGCGTCCATCGCAAGGTCAGCTTGCGCCAGCCTTCCGGCGTCAGATTGAACATCTGATCGAACAATATCGCGATGAAGGAGCGACCGAACAGCAAGCCCCCGCCCAGCACCGCCGCGAACAGTCCGTAAATGATGGTTGGCTTGACCTTGATGAAGGTCTCGTCATGCAGCAGCAGCGTCAGCGTGCCGAACACCAGCACGATGACGCCGGTGACCAGCGCCATCACCGGAATATGCCGCGTCACCATCCATGACGCCACCAGCGCCACGACGATCGCCACCATGAAGGCGCCGGTCGCGACGAACAGGTTGAACTTGGCGTTGGCGAAGAAAAAGATCAGCAGCGGCCCGAGTTCGGTCGCCAGCTTGAACAGCGGATGCGGCTGCTTCTTGTCCATGCTCAGCTCTCGATTCCCGCGATCGCCTTGGCGAAATCCGCCGCGGTGAACGGCGACAGATCGTCGACGCCCTCGCCGACGCCGATGAAATGCACCGGCAGCTTGTACTTCTCTGCGAGCGCCACCAGGATGCCGCCGCGCGCGGTGCCGTCGAGTTTGGTCATCACGAGGCCGGTGACGCCGGCGGTGCGATGGAACGCCTCGACCTGCGACAGCGCATTCTGGCCCACCGTGGCATCAAGCACCAGCAGCACCGCGTGCGGCGCGGTGGCATCGACCTTGCGCATCACGCGGATGACTTTTTCCAGTTCGCTCATCAGCTCGGATTTGTTCTGCAAGCGGCCGGCGGTGTCGATCAGCAGCACGTCGCGGCCTTCATTCTTGGCGGCGGTCAGCGCATCGAAGGCGAGGCCGGCGGCATCGGAGCCCTGCGGCCGCGCGATCACCGGCGCGCCGGTGCGCTCGCCCCAGACCTTCAACTGCTCGATGGCGGCCGCGCGAAACGTATCGCCCGCCGCCAACATCACCTTGCGGCCTTCCGCCGCGAAGCGGGAGGCGAGTTTGCCGGTGGTGGTGGTTTTGCCGGACCCGTTGACGCCAACCATCAGGATCACGAAGGGTTTATGCGCGGAATCGATCACCAGCGGCTTCGCCACAGGACTCAGGACTTTCTCCACCTCGGTCGCGACCACGCCTTTGACCTCATCGGCGGAGATCGCCTTGTCATAGCGGCCGTGGCCGACGGCGGCGGAAATGCGCGCTGCCACGTCGGAACCGAGATCGGCGCGCAGCAACACGTCCTCGATGTCCTCGAGCATGGCGCGATCGAGCTTGCGGCGGATCACCAGATCCGCGACCGCGGTTCCCAATGAGGCCGAGGTGCGCTTAAGGCCGCTGGACAGCCGGCGCCACCAGCTCTGCTTCGGTTGGTCAGGATTGTTGTCGCTCATAGCGGGAATGCTCTAAACACTTTGCGCCATAAACGAAAGCAACCAATTTCCCATGGATACCCCGCAACTCAGCGCCGAGGACATCCAGGCCCGCGTCCTGCATCGCGACGGCCTGATGCTGGTGATCGACAAGCCCGCCGGGCTGCCGGTGCATCGCGGCCCGAAGGGTGGCGCCAATCTGGAGGATTCGTTCGACGCCCTGCGCTTCGGCCTGCCGCGCCCGCCGGTGCTGGCGCATCGGCTGGATCGCGACACCTCCGGTTGTCTGGTGCTGGGGCGCCATCGCAAGGCCACCGCCTCGCTGGGCCTCCTGTTCAAACACGGCAAGATCGACAAGACCTATTGGGCGGTGGTGGAAGGCGGGCCTTCCGAGAACGAAGGCGTTATCGACATTCCGCTCGGACGGCTGAATGCCGAACGCGGCTGGTGGCAGAAGCCCGATCCCGAGGGGCAGCCGGCACTGACGAACTGGAAAGTTCTCGGGCGCGGCG
>DATMSE010000175.1:0-14735 GCA_035565575.1 Xanthobacteraceae bacterium | reverse complement strand
CGGCGATATCCGCGCCCGTCTTGCAGGCAGCGACGCCGACCGGCGTCTTTACCGGTCTGGCCGTCCGCCTCAATGCCATGGGAATTGGACCTCGGTTCGTCGCATGGTCGTCGCGCTCGCGCGCGGCGGCCTCTCTTGCGTTGTTCGCGCGATGCCGGCACGGACACGCACCGCACAACGCTGGCTGTTGCGGGCGAATCGGTCGTCGCGCCGCAATGAGTAGGGACAGCGAATTCCTGCGCCGCCCGCCCCGCTCGATCCGCGGTCAGACGCGGATGAACAGGAACCAGATGATGCCAAGAATGACGATGGCCAAGCCCGTACTGATGACCAAGAGGGCAAATACCGACGGGCCGGGTTCGCCCTGACGTGCCTCGGTTGGCGTCTCGACGACCTGTCCGCGTTCCTTGGTTGCCATGGAATCCTCGCTTCGTGACACCGACCGTCAGTGGCCAGCATCGACGCAACGCACGGCGCAGAATGTTTGTTCCGACTCAATGGGTTGAGAGACTTGCGCGGCAATGTCGCGGTGCTGCATGGAACACCCCGCGGGCCGATTGCTTCCCGCCGAAGCGCAAGTGTGGAGTATGGCTTGACCTTACTCGAACAGCGTCACGCTGTCAAGGTATAAATTCCTAAAAATCGGGACGGAGTTTTCACGTGCGTGTCGCGACCCGCTACTTGTTCTGGCTCGCCAGCGCGGTGTCGACGTCCTGATAGCGGGTGTTCAGGGTGGTGCCGAGCGTCTGCACCACCAGGATGATGGCCATCGCGATGCCGCCGGCAATGATGGCGTATTCGATGGAGGTCGCGCCGGAGCGAGCGCCGACAAATCGCCTGAACGTGTCCCGCACGTAAGTCTCCTCAGTCGGGTCGGCGCGCGCCGGAGCGGCGAACGCGGCGACAAAGCCCGCCGACCCTAGCGGCAAAACATTGCGCAGCCGCTAACGCCAAGGCCGAGGGATCGGTCAAATGCAACCGATCGGCGCCGATCAGGCGCGCGGCTACTCCGCCAGATCCACCGGCGGCGGCTTGCGCGCGGGGCCGGCGAGCGGACGCTCTTCCATCAGCACCATGCAGGTGAAAGCGACGCCGAGCAGCACCACGGCAGCGCCGAAAACGTAGCGGAAGGCGGCCATCATCTGCGGCGCGCCGACGTTCTGGAACGCGTCGGTGGCGACGCCGTGGCCGGCGCTATCGAAGGTCGTCACCCCCTGCCCCAGCGCCATCAGCAGCACGGCGGTCATCGCCGCGACCGTGAATGAGGCCATCAGCGCGCGGAAGAAATTCATCGCCCCCGTCACGGTGCCGACCTGCGGCCGCGCCACTGCGTTCTGGATCGAGACCACGCTGACCGGGAACGTGGTGCCGAGGCCGAACGCGAATACCGACAGCACCGTCAGCATCGCCCACAGCGGCAGCGTCGCAAACGCCATCACCAAGCCCATCAGCACGGCAAGGCCGGTGCCCAGCATGGCGGCGGATTTGTAATGCGGCAGGGTCGCCATGACGCGGCCGGCGGTCCATGCGCCGAGCACCGACACGGCGACCAGCGGAATCAGGGCAAGACCGGCCTCGCTGGCGCTCAGTCCGTAGACGGCGAGATAATAGATCGGCAGATGCACCGTCAGCCCGACGATGGCGCCGACCGCGCAGCCGCCGGCGATGATGCCGAACGGCACCACGCGGCCGCCGAGCAATTGCAGCGGCAGGAACGGTTCGCGCACGCGGCCGGCATGCCAGACGAACAGCGCCGCCAGCATCACGGTGATGCCGATCATCATCAGCGCTTCCGGCGACGACCAGGCGATGCGGGTGCCGCCCCAGGTCAGCAGCAGGGTGAAGATCACCGCCGCGGCCATCAGCAGGATGCCGCCGAGCCAGTCCACCTTGCGGCGGCGGTGAAACACCGGGATGCGGCCCATGCGCGGTAGCAGCAGGCCGAGCCCGGCCAGCGCCAGCGGCACGTTGATCCAGAAGATCATCGACCAGTGCAGGTGTTCGGCGAACACCCCGCCGACCACCGGGCCGCCGATGCCCGCCGCCACCCAGACGCCGCTGAAATAGGCCTGATACTGGCCGCGCTCGCGCGGGCTCACCACGTCGGAGATGATGGTCTGCACGATCGGCATGATGCCGCCGCCGCCGAGTCCCTGCAGGCCGCGCGCGATGATCAGCACCGTCATGCTCGGCGCCAGCGCGCACATCACCGAGCCGGCGATGAACAGGCCGAGCGCCAGCACGATCATCGCCTTGCGGCCGTAAATGTCGCTGAGCGTGCCGAACACCGGGGCGACGGCGGTCGAGGCGAGAAGATAGGCGGTGATGATCCACGACAGGTTGGCGGTGTCGCGGAAGTGCCCGCCGATGGTCGGCAGCGCGGTGGCGACAATGGTCTGGTCCAGCGCGGCCAGGAACATCGTCAGCATCAGGCTCAGCAGGATGGTGCGGACCTCGCGCGGGGTCAGGCCGTCGCCGGGCGCGAGCGGCGGCGCGCCGTCGAGCTCGATGACCTCGTCGGTCAGCCGCCGCGCCTCGTCGTCGGGCAAGGGGCGCACCTCGCCCGCTCCGCTATCCTGGGGTTCGAACTTGCTCATCACGCTTTTGGAAATCAAAGAGGCCCGGCGCTGCGGCACCGCGCATCCACGCAACTCCTTAACGTGTTGAGACTGTTTCGCCCAGCCATGCCGGCGCATGGGTGCAGCGCGGGCCTGCATACGCGATGACACATGCGTGAATGTCCGTCCGCCGCGATCCTCGGCGAAGACGATCAGCCCGGCCGCTTCTTCGCTCGCGCCCGCTTCGGCAGCACCGCCGGCCACCGCACGATGTGATCCTCCAGTTCCGAGTCCGGAACGTCGTCTTCGGTCCCGTAGACCCGGCCGCGCACCGAGACGCCGGCCTCGTGCACCGTATTCGGATCGCCGGAGATCAGCGGGTGCCACCAATAGAGGTCGCGCCCCTCCGCCACCAGCTTGTAGGCGCAACTCGGCGGCAGCCAGTTCAGCGTGCGGACGTTCTCCGGCGTCAGGCGAACGCAGTCCGCCACCTTGGCCGAGCGATTCGCGTAGTCCTTGCAGCTGCAGCTCCCGGCATCGAGCAGTTTGCAGGAGACGTGGGTGAAATAGATCTTGCCGGTGTCCTCGTCCTCGAGTTTTTCCAGGCAGCAACGCGCGCAGCCGTCGCACAGGCTTTCCCATTCGGCGCTGGACATCTCCTCCAACGTCTTGGTTTTCCAAAAGAAACCCTCCTGATCGGAAGGCTGCGGCGAACGGCGCGTCATCAGGCCTCAAGGTGCAAGCAGCGATTCTCGGACCTGATGTAGAGGCAGCGTCCCCGGTGGCGCAAGCACCGCCGCGCTATCCCGCACCATAGTCGTAGCTGGAACGGCCGAGGACGGCGAGCTATCCACGGCAGCGTTAGCCGTACCGGCGAAAAAGTTAGCGGCGCCATTGGTTTATGGCACGCGCTCGGCTAGAAGAAACGGCGCCCAATCCGGACGCAAAAGCGCCACGGGATTGCCGCAACATTCCCGGATGACGTTTGAGAGCGCTCAAGCCGGGCGTTCGAACGCCGCAAAGGTCAAGGGTCCCGGTGCGCCAGCTGTTGCCGACCGACTGGAAACAACGAATCCGGCATGCGCTGCTGGACCTCGACGCGCGCATCGACTCCTCCGTGTTCTCTTCCGGCGCGGCCGCGCGCGAGTTCTATGAGCGCTACTCCGCTTTCATGGATCGCTTCTATGTCGGCCGCTGGAAGCGCTGGATTTTCATCGAGCCGCTATCGGAAGCCGCAACCATCGGCCTCGCCGGTCTGGTGCTGCTGCTTGCGCTCGCGGTGCCGGCGTTTCGTGAAACCGCCGATGACAACTGGCTGAAGAAATCCGATCTCGCCGTTACCTTTCTCGATCGCTACGGCAATCCGATCGGCAGCCGCGGCATCAAGCACAACGATGCGATCCCGCTGGAAGATTTTCCCGACAATCTGATCAAGGCGACGCTCGCAACCGAAGACCGACGCTTCTACGATCACTTCGGCATCGACGTCGCGGGCACCTTTCGCGCGCTCGTGACCAACGCGCAGGCCGGCGGCGTGCGCCAAGGCGGCTCGTCGATCACGCAGCAGCTTGCGAAGAATCTGTTTCTCAGCAACGAGCGCACCATCGAGCGCAAGGTCAACGAGGCCTTCCTCGCCATCTGGCTGGAAACCCGCCTGACCAAGAACGAGATTCTCAAGCTCTATCTCGACCGCGCCTATATGGGCGGCGGCACATTCGGCGTCGACGGCGCCGCGCATTTCTACTTCAACAAATCGGTCCGCGACGTCAATCTCGCGGAGGCTGCCATGCTCGCCGGTCTGTTCAAGGCGCCGACCAAATACGCGCCGCATATCAACCTGCCTGCAGCCCGCGCGCGCGCGAACGTCGTGCTCGACAACATGGTCGAAGCCGGCTTCATGACGGAAGGCCAGGTGTTCGGTGCGCGGCGCAATCCGGCGACTGCCGTCGATCGCCGCGACGAGAACTCGCCGAACTACTATCTCGACTGGGCGTTCGACGAGATGCGAAAGCTGGTCGACACCTTCCCGAAATCCTACACCGAACGCGTCTTCGTCGTGCGCACCGCGATCGACATGAACGTGCAGCACGCCGCCGAGGCGGCGATCGAAAATCAACTGCGCCAGTTCGGCCGCGACTATCACGCGACGCAGGCGGCGACCGTCGTCGCCGATCTCGATGGCGGCGTGCGCGCCATGGTGGGCGGGCGCGACTACGGCGCCAGTCAGTTCAACCGCGCCACCGACGCGATGCGTCAGCCCGGCTCGTCATTCAAGCCGTATGTCTACACGACCGCACTGCTGAACGGCTACAAGCCGAACTCGATCGTGGTCGACGGTCCGGTGTGCATCGGCAACTGGTGTCCGCAAAACTACGGTCACTCCTATTCCGGCTCGGTGACGCTGACCCAGGCGATCACGCGTTCGATCAACGTCGTGCCGGTCAAGCTCTCGATCGCGCTTGGCGGCAAAGGCGGACCGAAGGCCGGCCGCGCCAAGATCGTCGAAGTGGCGCGCAAGTTCGGCATCAAGTCACCGCTGCCCGATACGCCGTCGCTGCCGATCGGCGCGGATGAGGTCAACGTGCTCGAGCATGCCGTCGCCTATGCCACCTTCCCCAACAAGGGCAAGGCGGTGACACCGCACGCTGTGCTGGAGGTCCGTACCGGTGCCGGCGATCTGGTCTGGCGCTGGGATCGCGACGGCCCGCAGCCAACCCAGGCGATCCCGCCATCCGTCGCCGCCGACATGGCGGGCATGATGAGTCACGTCGTCAGCGAAGGCACGGCGCGCCGCGCGGCTCTCGACGGCATTCCGACCGCAGGCAAGACCGGCACCACCAACAATTATCGCGATGCTTGGTTCGTCGGCTACACCGGCAACTTCACCTGCGCGGTGTGGTACGGCAACGACGACTACTCGCCGACCAATCGCATGACCGGCGGCTCGCTGCCGGCGCAGACATGGCACGACATCATGGTAGCCGCGCATCAAGGCGTCGAGATCAAGCCGATTGCCGGCGTCGAAGTGCCCGCGAAACCGGCGGCGGCAAATGCAGCCGCATTGGCGGCGCAAGAGGACGAGGCGAAGATCGGGCCTCCACCGATCCTGACGCGGCGCGGCGCGGACATTCTGGTGCGTATCGAGAAACTGCTCGATGAAGCCGGCAAGACGATCGGCAAGACATCGGGGGCACAGCCCATCAACGCGATCACCACCGGCGCGGCGACGTCCGGCAGCAGCATGGCATCGGCGGCCCCGCTCGCACCACCAGCTCCTCCTCCCCTCCAACCCTCGGCGCGCAAGAAGTGATGCGACGGCGCGACATGACATCAACGACAACGGTCCGGTCGTGCGGCTGATTCTGAGCGCGTTGCTGATCCTCATTATCGCGACGGCCGTGGGTCTCGGTGCAACCTGGACCACGGTGACGCGCGGCACCGATTTCGGAACGCTGACGATCGGAGCGTGGACTGCGCGTCCGCGCATCGGCACCCCGGAAGCAAATCCTTACGCCCGCGCCAGCGTCATCCGCAGCGGGCAATTGCCGCTCGGCACCGGCGACGGCATCGCCTTCATCGCCAATGCTGACGACAACCGGCAGCCGCTCGACGGCCGCTGCGATATCAGCATCAGCGGTGTGACTCCGCCGGCGCGCTTCTGGACATTGACGCTGTATGACAACAAAGGCCATCTCGTCGCCAACGCGCTGCAGCGCTACGGCTTCACCAGCGAAGAGATCGTCCGCAATGCCGACGGCTCTTTCGTGATCCGCCTCGCCGCGCGGGCCCGCTCGGGCAACTGGTTACCAACCGGCGGCATCGAACGCTATCAGCTCATGCTGCGGCTCTACGATACGCCTGTCGGCATCGGCACGCGGACGCAACGCGATGCGCCGATGCCGACGATTACCAGGACGGGCTGCCCATGATCCGGTGGCTTGCAATTCTTCTTGCCGGCTTGCTGCTTGGCGGCCTCGTGCATCTCGTCAGCATCCTCGCACTGCCGCGGATCGCCTCACAGGACGCGTATTCGCGCCTCGAGCGGCTGACGCCGGTGAATGCCGTAAAAGCGCTGCCGTCCGCCGATCCGAACAACGCGCCGATCCCGTTCCTCGACCCCGCATTCGCGACAGCGATCTGCCGCTATGACCTGTCGACCGGTCCGATCAAGCTCACCGTTCCGGTCAGTCAGGCCTATACGTCCGTGTCGTTCTACACCGATAGCGATATCGCCTATTACGCCATCAACGACCGCTCGGCAGGCCGCAAGGTGATCGAACTCGATCTGATGACTGAAGAGCAACACGCCGCATTGCCAGAGGATGAAGAGATCACCGCCGCCGACCGTCTGATCGTGGATTCGCCGACGACAGAAGGCCTGATCGTCCTCAAAGCGCTGGCATCCGATCCCGGGCTCATGGCCCATGCGCAGGCCACGCTCGCGGCCGCGACCTGCAAGGTGCAGACCGAAGCGCCGGCGAAGGCGGATGCGCCGCGCGCGCAGCGTTAGCGCGCCGCATCCGATCGGTATCGATCGATATGGGACTAGCCGCGCGTGCTGAGCACGCGCCCAGGCACCGGCGGCGGTGTGACGGCGACGTTGGATGCCTGCAGGGATAGCCGATTGATCAGGCGGTCGGCGTCGGCGGCCGCGCCATCAGGCGCGTGAATCACCAGTCGCTCCAACGCCCATCGATACGACGAGATCCGCTGCTGCAGACATTGCTGCACCCATTGCACGATCAGCGCGTTTTCTTCCATACGGGCCACCGCATCGTCGCGCTCCGATGGCGACAACTCGGAAATGTATTTCAAGCTCGCGTGCCGCTTGCGGTCGAGACTGAGCACACGATCGGCCGTGGTGAAAAACGCGTCGAACCGGGTCAGATCATCGCGAACATCGTCCATCAACTGCGCATAACGCGAGGCGTGAGACCGGTGCGGCTCGTCGAGCAGCAACTTGCCGTAAGCGGTACGATCGAACACCACCTTTTCCCGCCAGGGTGACGGCAGCGGCTTGTAGTCGCCGACCACCGTCCGCTTCGCAGGGCGCGAATGCGGCGGCTCGATCAAGGGATAAGCCATGTCGCGCAGTTGCCGCTCATTGTCGGTCAGTTGAAATTGCGATGACGGCAGGCCGACGCTTCCCGTCGCCTCGACGCCGATCCAGCGATGCATGTCGTCGGTTCGCACATCGGCGCGTGCGCGGCCGAAATCGCCGCCGCTGCATCCGCCGAGTCCCAGCGCAGCCAACAGGCCGAGCAATGCAAGGCCTGCTCCGCGCTCGCGCGACATCATCGAGGTCATGAAGCGCGTCCGGTGATGTCAGGAACGTGCGCGGCGGCGGCGACGGCGTCCCGGTGCCGTTCCTTCGTCGGGACTGTTTCCGTTAGTCTCATCCACCACGCGTTCGATCCGGACCACCGGAAGGATCAGCACCGCGCCCATCGTTTGGGATTGGGCGCTATCCGCAGCCGGATGCGTGCGGCGCGACGCCGCTTCGACCGGGAATTCGACAACAATGCCCATTTCGCTCTCCTGCCGCCCACCAGAACAGGTTGACGTCAAGTCATTAAGAACAGGCATGGTTAACCGGTCGTTAAAACCCACACGCTAGAGTCGCGCATCAGTTCCCGATCCGCGTACAAGCATGATGACGACACCACCTCCCCTGCTCTCCGGCCTCGACGGCCTGATGACGCTCTCACGGCGCGAGGGTGTCGATATCCGTCCGACCCTGCTGCGGGTGCTGACCGACCTCTATGTGCAGACTCCGTCACACACCGAGGATGAGGAGCGGCAATTCACCGAACTCGCGATGCGTCTGATCGACGAGGTGGATGACGCAACACGCGCCGCGGTCCGTGCCCGGCTCGCCATCTATCCACAAACGCCTGCGGTGATCGCGAATCGGCTCGGAATTCGCGCGGCCGGCGCGGCGGAGCCTCCCGCGCTCGCGCCGCTGATCGCACCCGAGCCAGCTCGCGAAAGCAACGTTCGCACTGCGGACGCCACATCGCGCGCCGAATCCGCGTCGCCGCTATCGATGTTGCCGAACGACGCCGCCGAAGTCAGCGACTTGTTCTTCGCCGCCGATTCCAGCAAACGCGCGGCGATGCTATTCCATCTCGCCGATGCGCCGTTGAAGCCTGCCGCGCGGATTTCGCCATCGCGCGCCTTGCAGGCAAAACAGATCCTCGAGATGGCGGCATTCGCCTCCGATACCGAGAATTTCACGCTTGAGCTCGGCGATGCGCTGCTGCTGTCCGCCCGCATGGCCACACAGGTCGTCGACGATCCCGGCGGCGAACCGCTCGCCTGCGCGCTCAAGGCTCTTGGCGTCAGCAGCGACACCTTCCAGCGTATCCTGCTGTTCCTGAATCCCGCCGTGGGCAATTCCGTAACCGCGGTCTACCGGCTCTCACGTCTCTATGATCAGTTGAGCGAACGCGCGGCGCTCATTTTGCTGGCGGCGTGGCGCGGGGCGACCACGGCGGCGATCCGCGCCAAGCATCGGTCACTGCTGTATGACGACGAGCGTCCGCGCCTGCGCGCTTCGCAGCCCCAGGCAAGGACCGACGGCCAACGCACCCTGCCGGATACGAGCGCGCATCCGATCAGCCGGCGCAGTGCGGACGATTGAACGCCGCTAGGCTTTTGCGAGATCGAGAAAGTGCCGTCCCGCTTTATCCTCGATCTCGATGATCCAGACGTCCGGGTCGAACCGCACTTCCTTGGCGATCCGCTCCTCGACCACCTGCTCCGCGACCGGCTCGGGCGAGATCGGCACGAAAATGCGTTCGACCGGGCGGCTCTCATCGTAAGCAGTCTGCGGCGCCGGCGTGAACAGCCGCGCCCGGCCATCGAGCAATGCCAGCTTGACGAACACTGCGCCGGCATCCTCCGCGCCGCGACGCCGGACTGCGCCGAAGATTCCCTCGGTCTGGCAGCGCCGCAGATAGGCGGCGACCCAAATGGCTGATTTCAATCTCATGAGATCACGATAGAGGGCAGATCTGGCGGAGGCCAGTGGCTGCGCCGTTCCGATACGGGATTATTCAAACGGCTCAATCGTTATCTGCGAACAACGCCGTCAGTCGATTGTCTGCCCGGTTACCGCGCTGAGTTCGCGCACCAGACGATCGGATATCTGTCCCGTCACCGGCAGTTTGCGCTCGCGTTCGAACTTCTGAATTGCAGCCTGCGTATCCGGGCCGACATTGCCCGTGGCCTTCAGCTGACCGTAGCCGTATTTGGTCAGGGCACGCTGGATGTTGGCCACCCGCCGCGTCGACGTGATGAGATCGCCCAGCGGATCGGTATGGGCCGCGGCCTGCCTGGCGGCGGGCGCACGCGAAGGCGCTACCGCTTTCGCCGGTCGTGGCGATGGATCGATGCTGCGCGTCTCCGCCGGCCCCGCGTCGATCACTTCCGCGCGATGGATAACGGCATCGCTCGGCCGCGGACGCGGCAGCGGATTCACTGAAGTGAACGCAACGCTTTCAGGCGACGCGAGAGGAACGGCGGCGGCTTTGCCGAACATCGGCGATGGATGGTGGCCGGCCTGCAGGAACAACGCGTTGACGACGATCGCGATCACCGCGGCAAGCGCGAGAGCGGCCGCGAATGTGTCCTTCGGGCTGTGCAGCAGAATCCGCATCACCATCCCGCGTTGCGCCTTGGGCGCACGCTTCTCCACAGCAATGGATTCGCGGCGGCGCCGGCTGGCACCTCCATCGGCCGTCAACGCTTTAGGCACTTTTCTTCACCCGATCTATCGTCACGACATGACGCGATGCTGGCACCAGCTTCGCGACATTGTCCCCCGTCGTTCTGGTTTCCGGCTGCAACGGCAGCGCGATCGTCACCGTTGTGCCTTCATCCAGCTTGCTCTGCAACGAGAACTCGCCACCATGCAGCGCGACGAGGCTCTTCACGATCGACAAACCAAGGCCGGTTCCCTCATATCGGCGTTGATAAGTCTTGCCGGCCTGGAAGAACGGATCGCCGATGCGCTTGAGATCGTCGGCGCCGATCCCGACACCGGTGTCACTCACGCGCAGCAGGAGCCGCGTCGGCTCGAGTTCGGCCGAGACGGTTACCGTGCCGCCGCGCTCCGTGAACTTGATGGCGTTCGACACCAGGTTCAGCACGATCTGCTTGAACGCGCGCGGATCGCCGACGATCTGCGGCAGATCCTGCGGGACGGCCGTGATCAGGTCGATGTCGTTGTCGCGTGCTTTCAGCGCCAGCAGGTTGCAGCAGTTGATCAGCGCCGGATGCGGCTCGAACGGCTCCGGCGCGATTTCGAAGGTGCCGGATTCCATCTTCGACATGTCGAGAATTCCGTTCACCACCGAAAGAAGGTGCTGACCGGAATCATTGATGAGTTGTGCATATTCCTTGCGCCGTGCGGCACCGATCTGCATCGCGTCTTCATGCACGATGATCTCGGAGAAGCCGATGATCGCATTGAGCGGCGTGCGCAGTTCATGGCTCATCGTGGCGAGGAAGCGGCTCTTTGCGGCATCGGCGCGCTCGGCGGCTGCGCGCGCCGTCTCCAGCGCGTATTCCTGCTGCTTGCGATCGGTGATATCGCGCATCACCGCGACCACGCCGCGATTGGACGGCGCGCCAGCGCCCGCGTCAGCATCCAGCGGCCGGCAGCGCATCTCGATCCAGATGTATTCCGAGGCCGCGGATTGCTGCGGTTCGGCCGCAGGCACGTTTCGCCTGATGCGGAATTCGACCTCGGACGCTTCGCCTGCACGCGCGGCATCCGAGAGCGCAGTCAGGTATGCCGGCCGATCGGCGACATGAACGCGATCGAACAGGCCATGTTCGATCAGGTGGGACGCCGGCACGCCAAGCAGACGCTCGGCGGCAGGGGAGATGAATTCGACCGCGCCGTCGCGACGGTGCCGGGAAATCACGTCGCTCATGTGCTGCGCCAGCAACCGATAGCGATCTTCCTCGACATTGAGCAGCGAGACGCTGGTCTGCGCCAGCGATTGCGCGCCGAAGGCGAGTCCGGTCGCATACAGCGCCGCCGATCCGATGCCGAGACCGAGGAACAACGGACGCCCGCCGAAATCCGTAACCGTCGCAGGCAGAATGTCGAAATGCGTCATGCCGGTCAGCACCGCGATCGACGCCAAGGCTAGGATCGCGGCGAACCCGACCACGCGCCGCGACGCTGAGAGCGCGGCCTCCAGCGGCACTGCTATCAGCCACACGGCGGCAAACGATGCGATGCCGCCCGTCGTGATCGCGACCATCATCACGAGACTGACGAGCGCCACCGAGGATAGCACGTGCGCGGTTTCGAAGCGGCCCGTGCGGGAGAGGAAATAGGACACCAGAATGGGGGCAACGAGCCACGCGACTCCGACCACCTCCACGAGATCAGGCGCTCCCCGGAAGGCGAGATAAACGGGAAAAGCGGCAAACGCGACGAAACTTCCCAGCAGCCGCGGCGCCATGAAGGCGCGATGCCGGGCGCTGGCCAGTACATTGTGGCGCGCCGACGGATGCAGCAGTTCGTCAAGGCGGCCTTTAATGATACTCGATGCTGTCACAATCTCGCGTTTCGGCTTACCGGTCTTGGCAGACGCACCGCCACGCCCCCTTTATCGTTGCGCCACCGTGTCAGACTGAACTTAAGCGAACGCTAAGGGCGGGCACCTCGCGCGTCCTCACAGCGCAAAGACGCGGTTTTACGAGGTTTTTCGTTTCTCATTCGGCGCGAATGGTGAACGAGCGGTTTCCAAGTGCGGCCGCTTATGGTTTCGAAAAAGTAGACGCTGAAATCATGCGCTGCCGATGTCCCCTCTTTTGGGACAAACGAAAATTTACGGCGAATCCGATCGCTCAAATTTTCTGCAAATTTTCCGACAACTGCGCCGACCGAAGGAACGGGGGATTCAGCCGCGACTGGTATGAAAACGACAGATTGCGAGATTCAATCGCAACGGGGTGAACGAGACGACGGGGACGCGAGATGTTTTTCCTGCTTCGCATGGCGTTCTGGCTCGGGCTTGTGCTCGTGCTGCTGCCGAGAGACGCTACGCCGGAAGCCAACAAGCTGCCGCAGATCAGCACGTCCGAGGCCATATCGGCCGCCACTGCCGCGGTGTCCGACATGACGCAGTTCTGCACACGGCAGCCGGCCGCCTGCGAGGTGGGCGGCCAGGCGGCGACCGTGATCGGCCATCGTGCGCAGGACGGCGCCCGCAAGCTCTACCGGATCATCACCGATCGGCACGGCTCGGATCAGACCGGCTCGATCGGCAGCGCGACCGGCAGCCCGAGCTTCGCCTCGGCCAATACGCTGACAGCCGAGGACCTGCGTGCGGATTGGCGTCTGCGGAACGCGACCGAGACCAACTAACGCCGATTTATCTTTGTTTTGAGCGAATATCGCTTTTCGGCTGCCGCATCCCTATGTATTGGCATAGGCGGTAATGTGAGCAGCCATGACGATTGAAGAAATTCGGGACAACTTCGAGCTGATGGACGAGTGGGATGACCGCTATCGGTATGTCATCGAACTTGGCCGCACCCTCGAGCCCTTGTCCGAGGCGGAACATTCCCCGGAGAACAAGGTCAATGGCTGCGTCAGCCAGGTCTGGCTGTCGCGTCGGATCGAGCGCGATACCGACGGTCAGGTGAAGCTGCGTTATCGCGGCGACAGCGACGCGCATATCGTGCGCGGATTGATTGCCATTCTGCTGACCCTTTATGGCAATCACACCCCTCAACAAATCCTGTCGACGGACGCCCTCGCGGTATTCGACGAACTGGGCTTCCGCGATCACCTGACGCCACAGCGATCAAACGGCTTGCGCGCGATGGTCGAACGTATCCGCAACGATGCGCGGGAAAATCTCGCCGCCGCCTCCTGAGCCGCCTCAGCCGCTGCTGAATGCGGCATCGTCGGCGAGCCAGGTCCGCACATGCGCGCTGTGATGGCTCTGCCCCGCGGTCTCCAGTCCGTAGTGACGCGCCAGCCGGCTGAGCGCCAGCTGCAGCACCACCTTGCCTGACCGGGGCGGCCAACCACGGCCGTGCTCAAGGTCTTCCAGGCCGCGCAGGAAACAGCAGACATCCATCAGGACGCCGGCGAGTTCGGGGCCGCAGGCATCGAGCGCCGCGCGCACGCGCTGGCGCGCCGCGACAATGAGGTCTGTCATTTCACCTGCTCCCTGACCGGAACCACCGCCGGCCGGCGCATCCCACCGCGAGGTCATACGCGGCGTCAGTTGCGCGCGGGTAAAGTCGGCGCGCAACTTCTCCCCGGCAACGAATTGCGCGGGCTCGATCAACGCGCGGCCATCGCGTCCCTTGCGTCGGGCCAGCCACGCCAGCGGACTTTCGCTGTCGTTCATCAGGACACGGCGCAATCCATCCTCCGTCATGAGGTCATGCGTCGCGAGTGACAGGTGCTGGGCGCGAAAGGAGTCGATCTCGGGAGTTGCCGCCTGCCCAGAGTTGCTGCGCGAGACCCGCCTCCGATTGCGTGTCGCCTCAGCCATCACGATCGCTCCGCCTCTGCGAGGATCTGCGGGCGGGATCGACGCTCTCGCGTCATCTCCCTTCTCCCGGAGAGCTGTTCACAGGCGCGCTCGAGGGCCGCCAGCCGATGATCGAAACGGCGATCGTCCCGGCAATCCTCGATGACACGGCAGGCATGTGCCACGGTGGTGCGATCGCGACCGAACATCCGTCCGACCGCTGCAAAATTCAACGCGAAGCCGACATGAGCGAGGTACATGGCGACTTGACGCGCGAAGGCGACCTCGGGGGCTCCGCGGGTCGGCGCCAGCAGCGCAGCGGGATCGAGCCCGAACTCACCCGCTACCCGGCCGGTTACGGGGTGGACGATGCAGTCAGGAGACGGATCGGTTTTGATGCGTCGGGATGTCAGTGGATCAGACGAAATTTGCCGTTTCATAGAACCTTCCTTAGGACTATTTTCTTATATCCTAGAGGAAAATCCTAGACCGGGGATAGCGATCCGCGAAAAAATTCCAGATTGGCGGCGGCGCTATTTGCGCCGACGCTGTTGCTGACCCAAACCCATTTTCTTGGCGAGTTGCGAGCGCGCTACCGCATAGTTGGGCGCTACCATCGGGTAGTCCGGAGGCAAACCCCATTTGTCCCGATATTGCTCAGGCG
>DATMSE010000174.1:0-14240 GCA_035565575.1 Xanthobacteraceae bacterium | reverse complement strand
GGGCAGGTTCATGATCAAGCGCTGCACGGCGTGCGGCGAGGCGCATTACTTCCCGCGTTCGATCTGCCCGTTCTGCTTCTCCGACAAGACGGTGTGGGAAGAGAGCAGCGGCGAGGGCGAGATCTATACGTTCAGCCTGATGCGGAAATCGCCGACCGGTCCTTACGCCATCGGCTATGTCAAGCTGAAGGAAGGCCTCGCCGTGCAGACCAATTTCGTCGATTGCGATCTTGGCGCGCTGAGGATCGGGCAAAAGGTCAAGGTGGTATTCAAGCCGACCGATGGCGCGCCGCTGCCATTCTTCACGCCGGTATGACGACTTGCCTCTCCTCGGTTGCGGGGGAGGTCGGCGAACGAAGTGAGCCGGGTGAGGGGGCGTCGCCGTTGGAACAAGCCCCTCACCCCAACCCTCTCCCCGCAAGCGCGGAGAGGGAGCATGCAGAATCTGGAGGAAAGACAGACATGGCGCTCAGCTACGATCAGCTCATGGGGCTGAAGAGCATCGGCCAGAAATACAGCTACACCGACCGCGAGGTGATGCTCTACGCCTACGGCATCGGCCTTGGCGCCGATCCGATGGACGAGAAGGAACTGGCCTTCGTCAACGAGGCCTGTTTCACCGAGCGTCCGCTCAAGGTGGTGCCGACCTTCGCGTCCGTTGCCGCATGGGGCTCGGGCCCCGGCGACATGCAACTCAACCGCCTGATGGTGGTGGACGGCGAACGCGACATCACCTTCCATACGCCGATGCCGGTTGAGGCCAACATCACCGCGGATTCCAGCGTGCTCGGCGTATTCGACAAGGGCAAGGACAAGGGGCTGGTGATCCGTCATCAGACCGTGCTGAAAAACGAGAAGGGCGAGGCGCTGGCGACCTTGGTGGCGTCGCGCTTCGCGCGCGGCGACGGCGGCATCGGCGGCCCCTCCGAAGGCCAGCCCGAGCCGCATCAGGTGCCGAACCGCGCGCCGGACAAGACCATCGACATCACAACACGGCCGGACCAGGCGCTGATCTATCGCCTCTGCGGCGACCGCAATCCGCTGCACAGCGATCCGGAATTCGCCAAGCGCGCCGGCTTCCCGCGCCCGATCCTGCACGGCATGTGCACCTATGGCATCACCTGCCGCGGCGTATTGCAGACCTATGCCGATTACGATCCGTCGGCGTTCCGCCGCCACGCGGTGCGGTTCTCCTCGCCGGTGTTCCCGGGCGAAACCGTTTCGATGGATTTATGGAAGGACGGCAACGTGATTTCGTTCGAGGCCAAGGTGAAATCGCGCGGCGTCACCGTGATCAAGAACGGTCGGACGGAATTGGCATGAGAGGCCAGCGTGCCCCGGATGCCGCGCAGCGCGAAGCGGTGCGCTGCTGATCCGGGGCCGTCGCAGGCTCCGTCTTCGTTACGATCCCGGCTCTGCGGTGCATCGTAAGAACGCTGCACCGCGTCCGGGTCACATGACTAGCGAGGTGACACGATGGGATTGCTTGACGGAAAAGTGGCGCTGATCACCGGCGCGGGCGGCGGGCTCGGCGAGGCTTATGCAAAGCTGTTCGCACGCGAGGGCGCGGCGGTGGTCGTCAACGATCTCGGCGGGCCGCGCGACGGCAGCGGCTCCGACAAGTCGATGGCCGAGAGGGTGGTGGAGGCGATCAAGGCGGAGGGGGGCCGCGCGGTTGCCAATGGCGCCGACATCTCCACCATGGCCGGCGGGCAGTCCGTGTTCGACGACGCCATCAAGCATTTCGGCCGCGCCGATATTCTCGTCAATAACGCCGGCATCCTGCTCGACCGCAGCTTCGTCAAGATGAGCGAAGCCGACTGGGACAAGTGCCTCAAGGTGCATCTCAAGGGCACGTTCTGTGTTACCTCGCCGGTGTTCCGCTGGATGAAGGACAACGGCGGCGGCGTCATCGTCAACACCTCGTCGACATCGGGCCTGATCGGCAATTTCGGCCAGAGCAATTATGGCGCGGCCAAGGGCGGCATCTGGGGACTGTCCAATGTCCTCGCCATCGAGGGCCGCAAGTACAACATCCGCATCTGGACCCTGGCGCCGGGCGCGCTGACGCGGATGACCGCCGACCTGCAACGCTATATCGACAATCCAGGCGCGGCGCTGGGACCGGACGGCATCGCGCCCGCCGTGCTATATATGGTCAGCCATCTTTCAGGCGATCAGACCGGAAAGGTGCTCGGCGTCTCCGGCCCGCGCGGTGTGCGCGAGATGAAGATGCTGGAAATGGAAGGCTGGAAGCCGCCGCATGACGGCTGGAAGGCCGAGGATATCGTCACCCACGCCAAGGAGATTTTCTTCTCCGACGATACGATGGGCGCGCGACGATTTTGAGGCTCGAAAGATTCATGCAGAGGAGGACGTCATGCTTTTGCTGCGTCCCGCACATCGTGCCGAGTGCGCTGTGCTAACAGACCTTTGCTTCCGTTCGAAGGCTGCATGGGGATATGATGCTGCCTTCATGGAAATCTGTCGAGACGAACTGACATTGACGCCGAAGAGACTTGAAAGGTCTGTCGCACAAGTCGCAGAAGACGATGGACATCTCGTTGGATTCGCTGAAATCGTGGTCGAGGATGATATTGCGAGACTTGAGAAGCTTTTCGTCGATCCAAAATACTTCGGGATTGGTGTGGGCAGGAAGTTGTTCGATTGGGCGGTGCAGGCAGCCGTGGCACGAGGCGCATCGTTGATGATGATCGAGTCCGATCCTGGCGCTGCTCCATTCTATCGTCGCATGGGCGCTTTGGATGATGGAGTTGTTGCGTCAGGGTCAGTTCATGGCCGGACAATTCCGAGCCTGCGGCTCCCGCTATGAAAGGTTCAAGAGCATGCATCTGACCCACGAAGCCAGCGGCACCTTCGCGATCGCGCCGACGCCGTTTCATGACGATGGCCGCATCGACGAAAGGTCGATCGATCGTCTGGTCGATTTCTATACCGAAGTCGGGTGCAATGGCGTCACCGTGCTCGGCATCCTCGGCGAAGCGCCGAAGATGGATAGCGCCGAGGCCGTTGCGGTCGCGACGCGCTTCATCAAGCGCGCGACATCGCTGCAAACAGTGGTCGGCGTCTCGGCGCCCGGCTTCGCCGCGATGCGCGGGCTGGCGCGCGCGTCGATGGATGCGGGCGCTGCCGCGGTGATGATCGCGCCGCCGCCGAACCTGCGCACTGACGACCAGATCATCACCTACTTCAAGCAGGCGGTGGAAGCGATCGGCGAGGACATCCCGTGGGTGTTGCAGGATTATCCGCTGACCTTGAGCGTGGTGATGACGCCTTCGGTGATCCGCAGGATCGTGATGGACAATCCGTCCTGCGTGATGCTCAAGCACGAGGATTGGCCGGGACTGGAGAAGATCACCGCGCTGCGCGGCTTCCAGAAAGACGGCTCGCTGCGGCCGCTGTCGATTCTCACCGGCAACGGCGGCACCTTTCTCGATTTCGAGATGGAGCGCGGCGCCGACGGCGCGATGACCGGCTACGCATTTCCTGAACTGCTGATCGACGTGGTGCGGCTGTCGAAGGAGGGCAAGCGCGACGCAGCCCACGATCTGTTCGATGCGCATCTGCCGCTGATCCGCTACGAGCAGCAACCCGGCGTCGGCCTTGCCGTGCGCAAGTACGTGCTCAACAAGCGCGGCGTCATCGCCTCCGCCGCGCAGCGCAAGCCGGGTTCGTCGCTGAGCGCCAAAGCGCGCGAAGAGGTCGATTACCTGCTGTCGCGCGTGGCGCGCCTCGACAAGCGCGCGCTGACCACGCCACAAGCCAGTGCCGCCGGTTAAGGAGATATCCATGTCGGGTCAACCGGCCGCCGCGCGGCCTGCTTCAACGATCCTGCTGCTGCGCGATGGCAAGAGCGCCATCGAAGTCTTCATGATGGTGCGGCACTATCAGATCGAGTTCGCCTCGGGCGCACTGGTGTTTCCCGGCGGCAGCGTCGATCCCGGTGATCGCGATATCGTTGACGATCCCGTGCTGTGCGGCCAGCGTGATGGCTTCGACGCGATGGCACGACAATTCCGCGTCGCCGCGATCCGCGAGACTTTTGAGGAGAGCGGCATCCTGCTGGCGCGCCCGCGCGGCTCGCAAGAGTTGATCGCGGCATCGCGGGCAGCCGCCATCGCCGACGCGCATCGAGGGGCCCTGTGCGAGGGCAAGATATCGTTTCGCGAGATTCTTTCCGTGAATGAGCTGACGCCGGCGATCGATCTGCTCGCGCACTACGCGCACTGGATCACGCCGGAAGGGCAGCCGAAGCGGTTCGATACGCATTTCTTTCTGGCGAAGGCGCCGCCGGAGCAGGTCGGCGCGCATGACGGCCGCGAGTCCACCGATTCGATCTGGGTCTCGCCGCAGGATGCGGTTCAGGGCGGCGAAACCGGCCGCTTCAAGCTGCCGTTTCCGACCACGCGCAACCTGATCAGGCTGGGGAAGCAGCCGACCGTCGCAGCGGCGATCGAAGACGCCCGACGGTCGCGCGTGGTGACGGTCATGCCGGTGGTAACCCGAGATGGTGACACGCGGCGGCTTAAAATACCGGCGGATGCCGGTTACGACGGCGAACTCTTTGAGATTCCAAAGGCTGGCTGATCGGTCTCGGCGATCTTGGCACAGCAAAGATTGGCGTCGCAGGAAAACCCGATCGGCGCTCTCGCGCGTCGCACCGCCACTGCCGCATGAACCATTGCGCGTCGTTCGTCGATCGCCTGCAAAATGAAATATCTCGTCTGCCGCTTTGACTGCTGCCGTCTCTAAAGTTTTCGGCATCGGTTGTTCTGTTGACAGTCTTCGCATCGTCGTCCTAGCCTTGAGATAGGTCCATCAGAGACCATCAGGGAGGACGGCATGCAGAATCTCCGGGGTTCGACAGGCAGTTCATCGCAGGGCGGCGATCATCGTGGTCGACGAACTCTCCGCACCTATGCCTTGCGAAGCATTGCACTTGTCGCGCTTGCAACGGCGCTGGGAAGCGCCGGCGCAACCGCTCAGGAGGCCAAGGGCTCGGCGGCGCACATCAAGGCTGTGACGTCGGCGGTGGATGGAAAAGCGATCGAAGCCAATGCGGCGACGACCAAGGACTGGTTGAGTTACGGTCTCGACTACGCGGAAACCCGTTTCAGCAAGCTGGACAAGATCAATGACGGCAACGTCAAGGATCTCGGTCTGATGTGGACCTACAATCTCGAATCCATCCGCGGCGTCGAAGCAACGCCGCTGGTTGTCGACGGCATCATGTATGTGACGGCCTCATGGAGCGTGGTCCATGCCGTCGATGTGCGGACCGGCAAGCGGATCTGGAGCTTTGATCCCGGCGTCGATCGGTCGAAGGGCTATCGCGGCTGCTGCGACGTCGTCAATCGCGGTGTCGCGCTCTACAAGGGCAAGGTCTATGTCGGCGCCTATGATGGCCGCCTGGTCGCCCTGGATGCCGCGTCAGGACAAAAAGTCTGGGAAACCGACACCATCATCGACCACGCCTTCTCGTACACCATCACGGGTGCACCGCGCGTGGTCAACGGCAAGGTCATCATCGGCAATGGCGGCGCGGAATACGGCGTACGCGGTTACGTGTCCGCCTACGACGCGGAGACCGGCAAGCTTGCATGGCGCTGGTTCACCGTCCCCGGCGATCCGTCGAAGCCGTTCGAGGACGAGTCGATGGAGAAGGCCGCCAAGACCTGGGATCCGGCCGGGAAATACTGGGTCGGTGGCGGCGGCGGCACGCCATGGGATACCATGGCCTATGACCCACAGCTGAACCTGCTCTATATCGGCACCGGCAACGGCTCGCCGTGGAATCGCAAGCTGCGCAGTCCTGCCGGCGGCGACAACCTCTATCTCGCCTCGATCGTCGCGCTCAATCCCGATACCGGCAAGTATGTCTGGCACTATCAGGAGACGCCCGGCGACAACTGGGACTACACCTCCACGCAGCCGATGATTCTCGCCGACCTGACCATCGACGGCCAGCCGCGCAAGGTCATCCTGCATGCGCCGAAGAACGGGTTCTTCTTCGTCATCGACCGCACCAACGGCAAATTCATTTCGGCGAAGAACTTCGTCGATGTGAACTGGGCTACCGGCTACGACAAGGACGGCCGTCCGATTGAAGTGGCGGAGGCGCGGGGTGATGCGCCTTTTGATGCGATCCCGGGTCCGTTCGGTGCCCACAACTGGCATCCGATGTCGTTCAATCCGCAGACCGGCCTCGTCTACCTGCCGGCGCAGAACGTGCCGCTCAACCTGACGGCGGAGAAGACCTTCAAGCACAACGATGTGGTGCCCGGCAAAGCGATGTCCGGCATCGGCTGGAATCTCGGCTTCGCCGTCAATGCGACGCCGCCCAAGAGCCAGCCGTTCGGCCGGCTGATCGCCTGGGATCCGGTGAAGCAGGAGCAGGTCTGGAAGCAGGACTACGTCTCGCCCTGGAATGGCGGCACGCTGACGACGGCCGGCAACCTGGTTTTCCAGGGCACGGCGGACGGCCGCTTCGTCGCCTATAACGCCAAGACCGGCGAGAAGCTGTGGGAGCAGTCCACCGGCACCGGCGTGGTGGCGGGACCGGCGACCTACATGGTGGACGGCGTGCAGTACGTCTCGATCGCGGTCGGTTGGGGCGGCGTATTCGGCGAAACGCAGCGCGCCACCGACAAGGAAGGGCCGGGTACGGTCTTCACCTTCGCCATCGGCGGCAAGGCCAAGCCGCCGGAGTTCACCAAGCTGCAGCTCGCCGGGCTGGTGGAAGGTGTCAAATACGATCCGCAGGACGTCGGACCGGGCACGCTGCTCTACGTGACCAACTGCGCGTTCTGTCACGGCGTGCCGGGAGTCGACAAAGGCGGCAATATCAAGAACCTCGGCTACTCAACGCCGGAAACCATCGCCAACCTGAAGGACATCGTCTTCAAGGGGCCGTTCATGGACAAGGGCATGCCGGACTTCACCGGCAAGATCTCCGAAGCCGACGTCCGACAGATCCAGGCCTTCATCCAGGGCACGGCGGACGCGATCCGTCCGAAGAAATAACGACGAACCGGCTCGGCCGGTTCGCCCCCGTTGCGGCGCGCTTGCTTGCCGGCAGGCGCGCCGCCGCTTTGAGACCGGGGGTCGGCAGAAATACCGCGAATGTGTTACCTTGAATGCGTGTGCCCGCCGTCGGGCCTCACGACGCAATGTGATCATGTGGAGCCGGCTGCTTGCTCTTACCACTGTTGGCGATCGATCTGACCGACACCGGAACGCTGGTCGGGATTTGCGTCATTGTCGGCCTCGCCGGTGTTGGGGTCGGCTATGCCGCAGCCACGATCGGACGCGGTGCCAATCGCGGCACCTCAGGCGAAGCGGCGTGGCGGACACAGGCGGAGCGGCGTTTCGCCGAGGCGGAGGAAAGCTATCGCAAGCTGTTCGACAGTTCGATCGACGGCATTTATGTGAGCACGCCCGACGGCCGGCTGCTCAATGCCAATCCGGCGCTGGCCCGGATGATGGGCTACGAGACGCCGAATGATTTGATCGCGGGCATCACCGACGTCGCCAGTTCGATCTATCTGGATCCGTCCATGCGCGGCGAATATCAGGAGCGGATGGCGCGCGACGGCATGGTGCGCGAGTTCGAATACCAGGTACGCCGGCGCGATGGCGCCGTGTTGTGGCTTTCCGACAGCGCCACCACCGTGCGCGACGAGGCGGGTAATGTCATTCGCTATGAGGGTGTGGTGCGCGACATCACCAATCAGAAGCGATGGGAAGACGAAGTCGCGGAAGGGCGGCGGCGCCTGCAGGAGGTGATCGATACGGTGCCGGCGGTGATCAACGTCAAGGATATGCAGATGCGCTATATCCTGATGAACCGGTACATGGCCAGCATCTTCAACATCGAGCCGGAAGACGCCATCGGCCGCACCACGACCGACATCATGTCGCGTTACGGCGCGCGGAAAACCGACGAGAACGATCGCCGTGTGATGGCGGAGGGAAAAGAGCTCGGCTTTTACGAAGAAGAATATATCGACTCGTCCGGCACGATGCGGCAATGGCTGGTCAACAAGCTGCCGCTGCGCGGCTCCGACGGCGAGATCAAGCAGATCGTCACCGTCGCCCTCGATATCGGCGAACGGAAGCGCAGCGAACAGGAAATGCGCAAGGCGCGCGATGCCGCGGAGGCGGCGCTGAAGCATTTGCGCGAAACCCAGGATTCGCTGATCGAGGCGGAGAAGCTCGCGGCGCTCGGCCGGCTGGTGGCGGGCGTTGCCCATGAGGTCAACAACCCGGTCGGCATCAGCTTGACGGTGGCGTCATCGCTGGAACGAAAGGTTGCGCTGTTCGCCGAGGAGATGGCGCGGGGCGATCTACGCCGCTCCAGTCTGAACGACTTCGTCGAAGCCAGTCGCAACGCCGCCTCGCAACTGGTCGGCAATCTCAACCGTGCGGCCGAACTGATCCAGTCGTTCAAGCAGGTTGCCGCCGACCGCAGCTATTCCGATCAGCGAACTTTCAATCTCGCCGACCTCACCGATCAGGTGGTGATGAGTCTGCGCCCCGGAATCCGCAAGCAGAATCTGACGCTGACGGTGGAGACCGAGCCGGGATTGATCATGAACAGTTATCCCGGTCCCTACGGCCAGGTTCTCACCAACCTGTTTCTCAACTCGGTGGCTCATGCCTTTCCGGGCGGGGCGGCCGGCGAGGTCCGCATTCAGGTGCGGGCGTCGGGCGAAGATCACGTGGAGATCCTCTACTCGGACAACGGCTGCGGCATGACCCCGGAAATCCGCCGGCGCGCGTTCGATCCGTTTTTCACCACGCGCCGCGACGAGGGCGGCACGGGCCTCGGGCTGCATATCGTCTACAGCATCGTCACGAGTCGGCTCGGCGGCCAGATCCACCTCGACTCCGAGCCGGGGAAGGGCACGCGCGTCCAGATGATTCTGCCGCGAAACGCGCCGAACGAATTTCCCGCCTCGTAAGCCGCTATTCGGCGTCGGCAAGCTTGCGCAGAGTCGCGGTGAAAATCTGGCTTGCCTTTCCGACCAGCGCCGTTCCCGTCATGGTGCCGCCGGTCTCGGTGAACGTTCCGGAGACGCCGATGCCGACCGGCTGGGTTTGGCCGCCGAACAGCGGATTCACGTCGACGCTGCGCGTATGCTGATTGATCTGCAACTCGCCCTTGAACACGGAGCCTTCGACGGTATAGCTGCCGACGTAAAACAGATAGGCGTCGCCGCCGAGGATCTTGCCGTCGCGGAAAACGACCACGCCGCTGCCTTTGCCGGTTCTGCCGTCGAGCAGATCGACGTGGACTGAATACAGTCCGTTCTTCATCATGCCCCGCTGCGTTGCGCCATCCCGCATCGGTTATGCCAAAGGCGTTGCGGAGGCGTCAACGCGCGATTTCCCGGCCGGTTCATCGCCGGCAACCCGCGCGGGTCATGGAGCCGGCCTGCATTGGATCCGTTGCATGCCGCTCCAAGCCACCGAAGATGCATTCAACGGATAGCGTTGGCAGCGGTGTCGGGTTGCCTCTGCGGAGGCACGCGTGGGTGCCGGCCGCTGACCGGCATGTAGGCCGTTCTGTTACGCGCAACGGAAGGCGCGAAGCCGCGCCGCTCCTCCACGTACTCATCCACGTGAAATTGACGAAGCCCGGGACAGCCCGGGCTTCGTGTGAATGTGCGCAGATGCAAGGCGCAAATCAGCGGTGATGACCGCCACCGCCGCCACGGTGACCGCCACCTCCGCCGGGCCGTCCGCCCATATGCGGGCGCGGGGCCGATCCGCCATGGATATGCGGGCGGGGACCAGGGCGGCCGTGGATATGCGGAGGACGAGGTCCGGGCCGATACGCATGCGGTGGCCGGCGATGATCCCAGCCGTGCCAGCCGCGACCGCCGCCCCAGCCGAAGCCACGGCGCCACGCATAGCCGCACCAATAGAAGCCGGGGCCATTCCAGCCGTTCGGATAGAAGCAGTAATTGCGTCCGCCAAAGACAAACTGTGCGTCCTGGACGTCGCTCGGCGCGGCAAGGCCGGCCGGGAGGGACAATGCCTGAGCCGGTGCCGCGGCACCGAGCGTTGCGAGCGATAGAGCCGTTGCTGCTGCATAGATCCACTGGCGCATCAGGTTCTCCTGTTGCCGAACAATTCGGCGCCTCTGATTCTCCACGTTATGCGAGCGGTTCCCAAAGATAAAGGCCGGGGCCAGCGAGGTCTGATCGCGCGATCCCGCCTTCATAGCACCACGCAGCCGCCGGGGAGCGACCTTGGTACAGAATCACGGTAAAATCCGATCATGACTCTGCACCGCGATATCTATTGGCTGGGGCGTCAATGGGCTGTGACGGGCGATGGCATTCAAGCGATCGACCAGAAACGTTATGGACAATATGACGTGGACTCGTCCCGGATCGGAGACGACGATGTTGGTGCGGCCCTGCAGGTGCTCGAATGGTTCGACGCGGAGGATTTTCGCGAGGCGCTGCGTCAGGCCAGACGTCGCCCGCAATCCGGCTTCGCCAGCTTCCCGCGGCTGACCGGCGGCGAAAAGTAGGCGCCGTTTGCTCCAAGACGGTAGCTCCGTTGCGCCAACTCTGCTAATCGGATGCCTGCCCGCGCGCTCGTAGCTCAGCTGGATAGAGCATCGGATTTCGATTCCGAGGGTCGGAGGTTCGAATCCTTCCGAGCGCGCCATGACCCCCTCGCAGCCTTTCTCGTTTGTGTTGCCGTCATCGAGGCGCGAGATGTCGACGAGCTTACGGTGCCTCGACAGGCCGCCGATCGATGCACGCGTCAGGTGACAGACGGAAAAATGGATGATGGTGAACGGCGACACCGGCGCGATCGCTTTTCCCGTCTACGCCGAATTGCAGCCGCGCGATCGGCATCGATCGCTTGTCGATCATCTTTTTGTTCTGAGAGATATCGGCCGGTTGGCCAATGTCGGCGATCATGTCTTTGCGTCGCCGTTTGCCGAGATTGCGCTCGTCGGACGCTGCCAGGCGCCCGAGCAAGCCTGCAATCCCGATGCATTGACGTGGAAGGCGGTGCATCTGCCGCCGCGGTTTGGCCGCCGGGCGCGGCGGCATCAATTCCACGGCTGGATGCTCGGTGTGCGTTGCAGGCCGCTGGCACTTGACGCGCAGGACTTGGTATTTGCGGATTTGAGTGAGCTGTTTGCCGCATCCGTCATCAGCGAACCGACGCTTGATCCGGTCATCGGCGCCATCGATGACTGGATCGATCATCTTGCGCCGCGACTGAGGACTGCCGGGCGTCGCCACGGGCGCATTTCCGAAGGAGCCGAGGCCTTCGAGAGTGTTTTCGCGTCGGCGCAGCTCCCGTCGACCGCCCGCGTCGCCGACGTTGCGACAGCGGCCGGGATGATCCCGCGCACGCTTCAGCGGCATTGCCGCCGTCACACCGGCCTGGCTCCGAAACGCTACGCAGCAGTGCGCCGGTTCAATCTCGCTTTGCGTCAGGTGGCGCAAAGCGAGGACAGTCTCGCCCAGATTGCGGCGGACGCCGGATATTCCGATCAGGCGCATCTGACGATGGATGTTCGCCTGCACACCGGCCTTTCACCTGGACGCTTTCGCAAGATGGCGCAGCGTCGGATGGACGACGCTGTCCGATTTTTCAAAGACGCCGCGCTGCGCAAGCGGGTACGCCTTCTCGTCTGTGAGGACGATGAGGCAAAAGATCATGAATTTCACGCCGAAGGACCCGAATTTTGAGGCGCGCGTCCGCGCGAGCTTCGCGCGCCAGACCGCGATGGCGACCCTGGGCATTGAAATGACGGCGCTCGCGGCTGGGGAAATCGAGTTGCGGTTGCCCTATGCGGCCGCTTATACGCAGCAGCACGGCTTCGTGCATGCCGGCATCATCACCACGGCGCTGGATTCGGCCTGCGGCTATGCCGCTTTTTCCTTGATGCCCGCGGATGCCGCGGTCCTGACGGTCGAATTCAAGACCAATCTCGTCGCGCCTGCGCGCGGCGAATATTTTCTTTGTCGCGCGCAGGTGCTCAAGCCCGGCCGCACCCTCACGGTCTGTGACGCGCAGGCCTATGCCGTCGAGGGCGGAAAGAAGAAGCTGGTTGCGACGATGACCGGGACCTTGATGGCGCTATTCGATCGCGACGGTATCGCTCATTAGGGCGGGGCAATAAAATGAGAAGTCTATCGTGTGGATGCAAACGAAATGAGAGGGCGATGGCCCTCTCATGCTGCGCGCGGTCAGGGATCGACCGCCAACGATGTGGATAAACGGGGCTTACCAGCGATGGCCCCAGCCGCGGTGATAGCCGCGATGCCAGCCGCGATGCCAGCCGCCGTAGAAGCGCGGTCCATAATACGGACGGGGACCGTAGAAGCCGTAGCTGCGATAGTAGTTAGGGCGCCACCAGCATCGGCCCCACGCATTACAGACGTAGCGAACCTGATCGACGTTGGATGCTTGGTTTGCCGTCGGCAATCCGTTCGGCATGGCCGAGGCGGTTCCGGCCGTTAAACCAAGGGCGCCGAACGCCGCCAAACCAATCAGGGCTGATTTCAGTTTCATAATAGTCCTCCTTTGGAGGATAAAAAACGCCGGAAAATTCAATCAGTTTCGAGGCAGCATCGACCTGGCCGCCAAATTTAATACTGGTGAATATCCATTCAGATTGGGCGGCCGAAACGTCGGCGACGGCGCCATGGCCGGGGCGCAGGGCTATGCTTAACGAAATGCCAACACAGTTAGGCCAGAATCCTCCGGCACGTGATAAGGCGATTCCGGCTTCTCTTGGTCAGCTGGTGGTTCCCTTACGGCAGTCGGGTACAGTCGGCAGGATCGCGGCGCGTTGCATTTTGGTTTGACATGTGGAGCTCGAACAGGCTGCAATGCGGGCTGCACGGGTTTTCTGCGCGTCTCGGGGGACTTCGGATCGCATGACCGGGCGACGTTTGAATTCGGCGGGTGGGCGCCTTATGCGCGGAACGTGGTTGCTGATTTCCCTGATGGCTCTTTGCGTGGCCGCGCCGGCGCGCGCCGACCTGCGCATCACACGGGATCACGGCGGCTACGTCTCCGAATACAAAGCCAAGTATGAACGTATTCGCGCGCGGCACGAACGCGTCATCATCGACGGCATCTGCAATTCCGCCTGTACGCTTGTGTTCGGCATCGTGCCGATGAACAAAATCTGCGTCACGCCGCGCGCCAGCCTCGGCTTCCACCAGGCCTATTACGACAAGGCATTCACGTTCGGCATCAAGGTCACCAGTCCTGAGGGCACCTCGGATCTGATGGCTTATTATCCGTCGAGCGTGAAGGACTGGATTCGTCGCAACGGCGGCCTCACGCCGGAGATGAAGAAAATCAAGAATGGGCCGGAGCTGTGGAAGATCGTCGATCCGTGTCCGGAAGATTTTTGAATCTGGCGACCGTTCCGTCCTTGATGAAAACGATGGCCGTCATGCGCGGACTTGATCCGCGCATCCATCTTCTTGAAAAATGATGGATTGCCGGGGCAAGCCCGGCAATGACGCCACAAGGTGCGTTCAGAAAACAACACACCCTCAGAACGTCACCACGCTGCGGATCGATTCGCCCTTGTGCATCAGGTCGAACGCCGTGTTGATGTCGTTGAGCGGCATGACGTGGGTGATCATCGGATCGATCTGAATCTTTCCCTGCATGTACCAGTCGACGATCTTCGGCACGTCGGTACGGCCGCGCGCGCCGCCGAAGGCGGTGCCTTTCCAGACCCGGCCAGTGACGAGCTGGAACGGCCGTGTGGCGATCTCCGCGCCGGCGGGCGCGACGCCGATCACGATCGACTGGCCCCAGCCGCGGTGGCAGGCTTCCAGCGCCTGACGCATCACGGTGACGTTGCCGGTGCAATCGAAGGTGTAGTCGGCACCGCCGATCTGGTCGGCCCCGCTCTTGGTCATATCGACGAGATAGGGAACGAGGTCCTTGCCGATCTCTTTCGGATTGACGAAATGCGTCATGCCGAAGCGTTCGCCCCACGCCTTGCGGTCGTTGTTGATATCGACGCCGATGATCATGTCGGCGCCGGCGAGCCGCAGGCCCTGCAACACGTTCAGGCCGATGCCGCCTAGACCGAACACGATGGCCTTGGCGCCGGGCTCGACCTTTGCGGTGTTGATGACCGCGCCGATGCCAGTGGTGACGCCGCAGCCGATGTAGCAGACCTTGTCGAACGGCGCGTCTTCACGAATCTT
>DATMSE010000173.1:0-7008 GCA_035565575.1 Xanthobacteraceae bacterium | reverse complement strand
CCGCGGTGGCGGTGGTCCGGGACGGGCAGGTGCTGTTCGCCGATGTCGCGGTGGCGCATATGACGATGCGCCCGCTCACGCCTGCCGATATCGACGCCTATCTGGATGCGGCTGGCGCGGCGGCGTTGACCAGCGTCGGCGCCTATCAGCTCGAGCGGATCGGCATCCATCTGTTCGCGCGGATCGATGGCGATCACTTTACGATCCTCGGCCTGCCGCTGCTGCCGTTGCTGGCATTCCTGCGCAGCGAAGGGCTTTTGACCTTTTGAATCACGGAGAGATGCCGATGCGGGTGCTCGGATTGACCGGGTCGATCGGAATGGGAAAATCCACCACGGCGCAGTTGTTCGCCGAGGCCGGCGCGCCGGTCTACGATGCCGATGCGACCGTTCACCGCGTCTATGAGAGCGAGGCGGCGGCGGCGATCGAAGCGGCGTTTCCGGGAACGACGGTGAATGGCCGCGTCGACCGCACATTGCTGTCGCCGAAGGTGGTTCACGACCCCGCGGCGATGAACCGGCTCGAAGCCATCGTGCATCCGATGTTGCGCAGGCATCACGAGGCGTTTCTGGAAGAGGCCGAGCGCTCCGGCGCGCCTGTGGCCGTCGTGGATGTGCCGTTGCTGTTCGAAACCGGTGGCGACAAACGCGTCGATGCCGTGGTGGTGGTTACGACAGCACCGGACGTGCAGCGCAAGCGTATCCTGGCGCGCGAGGGCATGACCGAGGAGAAGCTCGACGCCATTCTGGCGCGACAGATGCCGGATGCCGAAAAGCGGCGGCGTGCCGACTTTATCGTGGATACCTCGCACGGCCTGGAGCCGGTGCGCCTTCGCGTACGAGAAATCCTTGAACAGGCTGCTAAGATGCCACGGCGGCGACCCTGATTCGCCGCACAGGGACGGCATCCATGCGCGAAATCGTTCTCGACACCGAAACCACGGGGCTCGATCCGCTGCGCGGCGACCGGCTGGTGGAAATCGGCTGCGTCGAAATCTTCAACCGCATGCCGACCGGGCAGGTCTATCACTGCTACATCAATCCCGAGCGGGACATGCCGGCGGAAGCCTTCGCGGTCCACGGGCTCTCGACCGAATTTCTCGCAGGGCAGCCGAAATTCGCCGAGATCGTCGATGCATTTTTGGCGTTTATCGGTGATTCCCCGCTCGTCATTCACAACGCGTCGTTCGACGTCGGGTTCATCAATGCCGAACTGAGCCGCATTTCGCGGGAGGTGATCCCGCGCGACCGGCTCGTCGATACGCTGCTGTTGGCCCGGCGCAAGCATCCGGGCGTGTCGAACAGGCTCGACGATCTCTGCTCGCGTTATGCGATCGACAATTCACATCGCACCAAGCATGGCGCATTGCTCGATGCCGAGCTGCTGGCGGAAGTCTACATCGATCTGATCGGGGCGCGGCAGTCGCAGCTGATTCTGACCGAAACCAGTCTTTCCCACAGCGTCGGCCCGAGCGACGCGCCTCGACGGCAACGCCCGATTCCCTTGCAACCGCGTGTCAGCGAGGACGATCGCGCAGCGCATCGCGCATTCATCGCGACCCTCGGCGATAAGCCGATCTGGCATGAATATACCGACAGCGCGCCACAAAGTGCGCTGCCGGTTGCGGATGAAACGAAGGACCGGGTCTCGGCCTGACGCTTAGCTCGGCCGGATCTGCTCGGCCTGGCGCTCCATGTTCTGCCGATACAGGCCGACGAAATCGACCGGGTCCAGCATCAAAGGCGGGAAGCCGCCGTCGCGCACCGCCGTCGCGATGATCTCGCGTGCGAACGGGAACAGCAGCCGCGGACATTCGATCATGATCAGCGGATGCAGGTTCTCCGGAGGAACGTTCAGCACCCGAAACACGCCGGCATAGGCGAGTTCGAAGTTGAACATCACGGTGCCCTGGTTCTCGGCCTTGCCTTCGATCGAGAGCACGACTTCGTATTCATTCTCGGCGATATTGTTGGCGCCGACATTGATCTGAATGTTGATCGACGGCGGCTGCTGTTGCGGCCCCAGCGACTTCGGCGCGTTGGGGTTCTCGAACGACAGGTCCTTGGTATATTGGGCCAGGACGTTGAGCTGTGGGGGAGGGGCCGCCTCGGGAGGGTTGCCGTTGCCGTTTGCCATAGTCATTCTCCTGAAGCACGTGGCCTGATTGGAACCGATTGGCAGCCCGTTCGCGCCCAAGCATGAACAAGGGGCAAATTGCCGCGTCGGCGTGTGGCTATCATAGCCCTGCCATACTCGACAAGCAGGAGGGCGGCCGACTCCCGGGCGGGCAGCCAGCTCGCGCGGGAATTCCAGGCGAGGACGCGTTCCGGCGATATCAATTTCCTCTCCGCCGGGAAAAGCGTTACAATTTCAAGTGGTGGATCGATCTCGAAAGGACTACCGGGCCGGCGGATCGTCGGGATATCCATTTCTCTGTGCCAAAAGGTGCCATTGGCGCAGCCGCATCCGGTCCCTACATGATATGGACCGGCTGCGACCGAGCCTTGGCCCGGCGGACTTCCTGAACCTGGCAATCCAGGGCACGACTGAGCGATTTGGAAAGCGAACGACGTGGATATCTACACCATCATCTTTCTGGCGTTGGCAGTATTTATCTTCCTGCGTCTGCGCAATGTGCTCGGGCAGCGGACCGGGAGCGAGCGGCCCCCGCTGGATCGTGCCGCGCGCGACGTCTTCAATGGTGCGCAGGATGGCAAGATCGTGCCCGTGCCAGGCACCGTGATCGATCAGACTCCGGCCGCTCCGGCTGGCGAGGCGGCCTCCACCGGCAACCGCTGGGCCGGATTTGCCGAGCCGGGTTCGTCGCTGGCGTCAGGCCTCGACGCGATCGCGGCGCAGGATCCGTCCTTCGATGCAAAACACTTTGTCAGCGGTGCCCGCAGTGCCTATGAGATGATCGTCCTGGCATTTGCCAATGGCGACCGGCGTGCTCTGAAGGATCTTTTGTCGTCCGATGTCTATGACAGCTTCGACAGCGTGATCCGCACCCGCGAGAAGAACGAGCAGAAGACCGACACCCGCTTTGTCTCGATCGACAAGGCCGAGCTGGTCAGCGCCGAGGTGCGCGATCGCATCAGCCAAATCACGGTGCGCTTCGTCTCGCAGATGATCTCGGTCACGCGCGACAAGACGGGGGTGATCGTGGACGGCAATCCGGAAAAGGTCGCCGATATCACCGATGTCTGGACGTTTGCCCGTGACGTCAATTCCCGCGATCCGAACTGGAAGCTGGTTGGGACGGGAAGCGCGCAATAGTGCAAGGCGGCTGATGCCGAGCGCTGCGGCGCTTGTGGTGGTGGCCACGGCGCTGGGACTGTTCTCGGCTCCGGCCGTCGCGAAACGTGTTCATCCCAAGCATCCGCGAGTCTGGCCGATCGAGATCGCCGGCGGTCAATATGCGCCGACGACCTGGAGCGCCATGCCGGGCTGGCAGGACGACGATCATCTGGCGGCGTTCGAAACTTTCCGCAAAAGCTGCAAGCCGGTCTTGGCCTCGCGTGCGTCACTATCTGTGACGAAGGCCCTGGGCGATTCCTTGCGCGCGCCATGCCGTGCCGCCAGGTCGGCGCGCATCGGGACCGACACCGCGGCGCGCCGGTTCTTCGAGCAGCACTTCCGTCCGCTCTGGATTTCGAAGCTCGGCGAAGAGGCAGGCTTCGTCACCGGCTACTATGAACCGATCATCGATGGATCAAGGATCCGTACCGACGTCTATACTGTGCCGGTGTACCGTCGTCCTTCCAATCTGTTCGTCCGCGGCTTCAAGCAAAGCGATACCGGCCTTCCCAATGGCGGCGAGGTGTTTCGCAAGATCGGCCGGCGCAAGCTGGTGCCCTATTACGATCGCGCCGCCATCGAGGACGGTGCGATCGCTGGTCGCGGTCTCGAAATCTGCTGGCTGAAGAACGATACCGATCTGCTGTTCACGCAGATTCAGGGCTCGGCCCGCGTTCGTCTTGAGGACGGTTCAACCATCCGCATCAATTATGACGCCCACAACGGCTATCGTTATACGCCCGTCGGCCGCATCCTGCTCGATCGCAACATCATTCCGCGCGAGGAGATGTCGATGCAGCGCATCCGGCAATGGATGGAAGCTAATCCCGACGGTGCCAAGGAACTACGCCGGCAGAATCGCTCCTATGTCTTCTTTCGCGAGGTTCAGCTTTCGGACCACGACGAGGCGGTCGGCGCCCAAGGAGTGCCGCTGACGCCGGGCCGCTCCATCGCTGTGGACAAGGCACTCCATGTCTACGGGACGCCGTTCTTCATCGAAGGCACCTTGCCGATCAGCGCGGCGAATGCGCAGACGCCATTCAGGCGGCTGATGATCGCGCAGGATACCGGCTCGGCGATTGTGGGTCCGGCGCGTGCCGACCTTTATTTCGGGGCAGGTGCCGAAGCCGCGCAGATCGCCGGGCGGCTACGCCATAATGCCCGGTTTGCCATCCTGGTGCCGGCCAGCCTTGACCCGGTTGCCGCCGGACGCACCATGCCGCTGCCGCCGGCCCGTCGAAAAGATACGGCGAAGCCGCCGCCGCAATCGTCGTCGCGCCATCACCGCCGCGAGCGGAGTCGTCAATGAAGCGTCGCGCATCGAACGAGATCGCAGCGGAAGCGCCACCAGCACCGGGCCGCCGGCGCCTGTTGAGCGAGGACGAGCGTGCGCTGTGGGACAGCGTCACGAAACAAACGAAGCCGCTGCGCAAGAAAGCTCGCATTGCCGTGGCCGAAGGCGAGACAGCGGCAGCGGCCGCCAGGACGATGAAATCCACCAAGCCGACGGCGTCGGCAACCCACCCGTCATCGGTGCCGACGCCCGCGCGGCGACCAAATCAGCCGTCGGTCCCGCCGCTCGCGCCGCTGGGCCGGCGCGAGCGGTCGCACCTGTCGCGCGGACGACTGGAGATCGACGCACGGCTCGATCTCCACGGCATGACGCAGGCGAGGGCGCATCGGGCATTGCTGCATTTCCTGCAGCGCGCCAGCGGCGACGGGCTCCGGTTCGTGCTGATCGTCACCGGCAAGGGCCGCACTGCCGGACCTGAATCCGAACGCGGCGTGTTGCGTCGGCAGGTGCCGGAATGGCTGTCGCTGCCCGAATTCCGCGTTTTCGTCGTCGGCTTCGAGCAGGCGCATATCGGTCACGGCGGCGCAGGTGCGCTTTACGTGCGCGTGCGCCGCGCGCGATAGCGCTACAGAATAAACCGGCTCAAGTCCGAGTTCTTCGCCAGGTCGCCGACGTGCTTCTGCACGTAGCCGGAATCGACACGGATGGTTTCACCGTGGCGATCCGGAGCGACGAACGAAATCTCGTCCAGCACCCGTTCCATGACCGTCTGCAGGCGTCGGGCGCCGATATTCTCGACGGTTGCGTTCACCGCAACGGCCACATCGGCAAGAGCATCGATGGCATCGTCGGAAAACTCCAACGTCACCCCTTCGGTCTGCATCAACGCGATATATTGCTTGATCAGGGACGCTTCCGGCTCGGTGAGAATGCGGCGCATGTCGTCGCGCGTCAGGGCATTCAATTCGACGCGGATCGGCAGGCGGCCCTGCAGCTCCGGCAACAGGTCGGAGGGCTTGGCGATGTGAAACGCGCCGGACGCGATGAAGAGGATATGATCGGTCTTCACCGCACCGTGCTTGGTCGACACGGTGGTGCCTTCGATCAAAGGCAGCAGGTCGCGCTGCACGCCTTCGCGGGAGACGTCGCCCGCGCGCACGCCATCGCGGACGCAGATCTTGTCAATCTCGTCGAGAAAGACGATGCCGTTGTTCTCGACAGCGCTGATGGCCTCCTGCACGACCTGGTCGTTGTCGAGCAGCTTGTCGGATTCCTCGTTGACGAGGATTTCGTGCGAATCCGCCACGGTCATGCGCCGGGTCTTGGTGCGACCACCCATCTTGCCGAAAATATCGCCGATGGAGATCGCTCCGACCTGCGCGCCGGGCAGTCCCGGAATCTCGAACATCGGCGTGCCGCCCGAGGCCTGCACCTCGATCTCGATTTCTCTGTCGTTGAGCTCACCGGCCCGCAGCTTGCGCCGAAAGGAATCCCGCGTTGCGGCGCTGGCATTGCTGCCGACCAGCGCGTCAAGCACGCGCTCCTCAGCGGCGACCTGCGCCCGGGCCTGCACATCCTTGCGCTTGCGCTCCCGGGTTTGTGCAATCCCGACTTCAATCAGGTCGCGAATGATCTGTTCGACATCGCGCCCGACATAGCCGACCTCGGTGAACTTGGTGGCTTCGACCTTGAGGAACGGAGCGCCCGCAAGCTTCGCCAGCCGCCGCGCGATCTCGGTCTTGCCGACACCGGTCGGGCCGATCATCAGGATGTTCTTCGGCAGCACTTCGTCGCGCAGACTGCCGGTCAGCTGGATGCGGCGCCAGCGGTTGCGCAACGCGATGGCGACGGCGCGTTTGGCGTCCTTCTGCCCGACGATGAAGCGGTCGAGTTCGGAAACGATTTCGCGGGGGGAAAAGTCTGTCATTCGGTCAGGCTGTCAGGGTTTCGAGAGTGACGTTGCGGTTGGTATAGACGCAGATGTCGGCGGCGATATCCAGCGCGCGGCGCACGATGGTTTCAGCGTCCTTGTCGCTGTCGACCAGCGCGCGGGCCGCGGCCAGCGCATAATTGCCGCCGGAGCCGATCGCCATCACGCCGCCTTCCGGCTCGAGGACGTCGCCGGTCCCTGTCAAGACCAGCGAAACCTCCTTGTCGGCAACGATCATCATCGCCTCCAGCCGCCGCAGATAGCGGTCGGTGCGCCAGTCCTTGGCCAGCTCAACCGCAGCGCGTGTCAGTTGCCCCGGATACTGCTCGAGCTTGGCTTCCAGGCGCTCGAACAGCGTAAACGCATCGGCGGTGGCGCCGGCGAAGCCGCCGATCACGTCGCCCTTGCCGAGCTTTCGGACCTTCCGGGCATTGGATTTGATGACGGTCTGGCCGATGGAAACCTGCCCGTCGCCGCCAACCACCAC
>DATMSE010000172.1:0-5852 GCA_035565575.1 Xanthobacteraceae bacterium | reverse complement strand
TCCACAGAAAGCGCGGCGAATAGGCACGGCCGCACATGCCGTAATTGCCCGCGCCGTAGGAGCCGCCGATCACCACGGTGAACTTCGGCACCGATGTCGTCGCCACCGCCGTCACCAGCTTGGCGCCGTCGCGCGCGATGCCGCCCGCTTCGTACTTCTTGCCGACCATGAAGCCGGTGATGTTCTGCAGGAACACCAGCGGAATGTTGCGCTGGCTGCACAGCTCGATGAAGTGCGCGCCCTTCAGCGAGCTTTCGCTAAAGAGAATGCCATTGTTGGCGACAATGCCGACTGGAAAACCCCAGATATGCGCGAAGCCGCACACCAGCGTCTGGCCGTAGAGTTTCTTGAATTCGTCGAACTCGGAGCCGTCGACGATCCGCGCGATGATGTCGCGCACGTCGAACGGCTTGCGGTTGTCGGCCGGCACCACGCCGTAGATTTCCTGCGGCGCGTAGAGCGGCTCGCGCGGCGTCTGCCATCCGGAGACATGCCGCGGCGACTGCTTCAGCGTGCCGACGATCCTGCGTGCAATGCCGATGGCGTGGCGGTCGTTCTGCGCGTAGTGATCAGTGACGCCGGACTGGCGCGAATGCACATCGGCGCCGCCGAGTTCTTCCGCGGTCACCACTTCGCCGGTGGCGGCCTTCACCAGCGGCGGCCCGCCGAGGAAGATGGTGCCCTGGTTGCGCACGATGATGCTCTCGTCCGACATCGCCGGCACGTAAGCGCCGCCGGCGGTGCAGGAGCCCATCACGATGGCGATCTGCGCGATGCCCTGCGCCGACAGATTGGCCTGGTTGTAGAAGATGCGGCCGAAATGGCGCTCGTCGGGAAAGACCTCGTCCTGCAGCGGCAGGAACGCGCCGCCGGAGTCCACCATGTAGACGCAGGGCAGATTGTTCTGCCGCGCGATGTCCTGCGCGCGCAGATGCTTCTTCACCGTCATCGGATAGTACGTGCCGCCCTTGACGGTGGCGTCGTTGGCGACGATCACGCATTCGCGCCCGGAGATGCGGCCGACGCCGGTGACGACGCTCGCCGAGTGCACGTCGCCGCCGTAAAGGCCATTGGCCGCCAGCGGCGACAGTTCGAGAAACGCGGTGCCGGGATCGATCAAGAGATCGACGCGATCACGCACGAACATCTTGCCGCGCGACCTGTGGCGTTCTCGCGAGGTCTTGCCACCTCCGCCGGCCACTTCATTCAACTTGCTACGAAGCTCGGCGACCAACAGGCGCATCGCTTCGGCGTTCTGCTGAAAATCCGACGAGCTGGTTTGAATACTGGAATGAAGCGGCATGACGTCCGGAGGGTTACGAGTGAACGGCGGCGGTGACGGCGGCCCATGTTGTCATTGCCGCGCCACTTCGCGCAACCTCAACTTTCGGGCTCCATGGCAAACACAGTATATTCCGGCCGCTCTGCGCAAGGGGCGAACAGGACAAGGTTTCCGCCCGTAAAACCTCACCCGCCACGATGCTTGCCGCACGAACATGCGCATCCGTCCGACCACGGATTGCGGCGGTCAGTTCGGGGGAAATAGATCGTTGAATCGAAACGGATCAGTGGGTCCAGGGGTCGGTCCGCTGGAACGCAAAATTGTCGGCATAGGCGGCCTGACGCCGGCCCCGCTCCTTCGGCTCGATGACCTGATAGGCAATGCCCTTGCGTTCGCAATAAGCGATGGCTTCTTCCTTGCTTGCGAAGCGCAGCGTCAGCTGCTGCTTCATGTCGCCCGAACTGGTCCAGCCCATCAGCGGCTCGATAACGCGCGGCTGTTCAGGCTCGTAATCGAGTTGCCATTCGCGCGTCTTGGCGAAGCCGGATTGCATCGCGCTCTTGGCGGGTTTAAAGATACGTGCGGTCATGACGTGGCGTAGCCTGCTGATTCGCGTTTCGACAACAACCGAATTGGGCAAGCGCTGGACATCGCCGGCCCGTTACGCGCCGGACCGGAGTCCAAGCGGACCCGTGCCCCACGCGTGGCTGATGCTATAGTCCGTCCGCAGCCTTGTGACAATCTCGACAAGACACCATCTCCGGCAACCCGACGTTTGCTCCAGTCCAGACCTCACCGACGGTGCTCATGGATATCCACGCTACCTTGCCCCCGAAAGGCCGCGATCTCCGGCTCGACCTGTTCCGCGGGATCGCCAACTGGGCAATTTTCCTGGATCATATCCCCAACAACGTCGTGAACTGGATCACGACACGAAATTACGGGTTCAGCGACGCCGCCGATCTATTCGTCTTCATTTCGGGCTACACGGCCTCGTTCGTCTACGCCAAGATGATGCTGGATCGCGGTTTCGTGGTTGGCGCGACGCGGCTGTTCAAGCGGGTGTGGCAACTCTATGTCGCCCATGTCGTGCTGTTCGTGATCTACGTGGCCGCGATCGGCTATGTGGCGCAGCGCTATTATGACGTCGAGATCATCAACGAATTTAATGTCGCGGGATTGATCGAGAACCCGATCCAGACCCTGACGCATGGTCTGCTGCTCAGCTTCAAGCCGCTCAACCTCGACGTGCTGCCACTCTACATCGTGCTAATGGCGTTCTTCCCGCCGGTGCTGTGGATGATGTTGCGCCGGCCCGACCTGACCATGCTCGGGTCGCTCTGCCTGTATTTCGCGGCGCGGCATTACGGCTGGAATTTGCGCGGCTACCCGGAAGGCGAGTGGTACTTCAATCCCTTTACGTGGCAGGTGCTGTTCATGTTCGGGGCCTGGTTTGCGCTGGGCGGCGCCACAGCATCGCGCTCCGTGATCAACTCGCCGATCCTGCTCTATTTCGGCGGCGCCTATCTGATCTTCGCGCTGATCATGACCATGGCGGGACGCTTCCCCGACTTCGGCGCGATGTTTCCGAGATGGCTGTATGACGCCTTCAATCCCAACGACAAAACCTACCTCGCGCCCTACCGCGTGCTGCACTTCGTGATCATCGCGTTCTTTGTCACCCGTTTCGTGCCCAAGGATTGGCCCGGTCTCGAGTGGCGGCTGTTCAGGCCGGTGATCAAATGCGGTCAGCAATCGCTGGCGGTCTTTTGCGTCGGCGTGTTCCTGTCCTTTGTCGCGCATTTCCTGCTGATCATGAGCTCCGGCTCGGTGCTGGCGCAGTTCGGCGTCAGCATCGCCGGCATCTTCGCCATGACCGTCGTCGCCTACTACATCTCCTGGTCGAAACAGCAGGACAAGCCGCGGCCGAAGCCGACCGCGACGGTCGATACCGCGCAAGCGCCCGCCGCACCGGTCAAGCGCGCGGATGCGGCGTAACGATATCATCGTCATGCCGGGCTTGAGGAGGAATGCGCTAGCTGCGTAATCCGGGTGCTTCGACACCGGTGCGCGCGACGTATTCGGTATAGCCGCCGCCATATTGATGGATGCCCTCGGGAGTCAATTCCAGCACGCGATTGGAAAGCGCCGCGAGGAAGTGGCGATCATGCGAGACGAACAGCATGGTGCCCTCGTAGTTGGCGAGCGCGGCGATCAGCATCTCCTTGGTCGCCATGTCGAGGTGGTTGGTCGGCTCGTCGAGTACCAGGAAATTCGGCGGATCGAACAGCATCAGGGCCATCACCAGCCGCGCCTTCTCGCCGCCCGACAGCACGCGGCACCTCTTCTCGACATCGTCGCCGGAAAACCCGAAACACCCGGCCAGCGCGCGCAACGAGCCCTGCCCCGCCTGCGGAAAGGCATCTTCGAGTGACTGGAAAACGGTGCGCTCGCCGTCCAGCAGATCCATCGCATGCTGCGCGAAGTAGCCCATCTTGACGCTGCCGCCGCGCGAAACCGTGCCGGCATCCGGCTCCGTCGCGCCGGCGACCAGCTTGAGCAGGGTCGACTTCCCGGCGCCGTTGACGCCCATCACGCACCAGCGTTCCTTGCGGCGCACCGCGAAATCCAGCGCCTGGTAAATCGTCCGATTGCCGTAGCCCTTGTGCACGTTCTTCAGGCTGACGACATCTTCGCCCGACCGCGGCGCCGCCGGAAAATCGAACAGCACGCTCTGCCGCCGCCGCGGCGGCTCCACGCGCTCGATCTTGTCGAGCTTCTTGACGCGGCTCTGCACCTGCGCAGCGTGCGAGGCGCGCGCCTTGAAGCGCTCGATGAACTTGATCTCCTTGGCCAGCATCGCTTGCTGCCGCTCGAACTGCGCCTGCTGTTGCTTTTCGTTCAGGGCACGCTGCTGCTCGTAGAATTCATAGTTGCCGGAATAGGTGGTCAGCGTGCCGCCATCGATCTCGACGATCTTGCCGACGATGCGATTCATGAATTCGCGATCGTGGGACGTCATCAGCAGCAGGCCCTCATAGCCTTTCAGGAATTGCTCCAGCCAGATCAGGCTTTCGAGGTCGAGATGGTTGCTGGGCTCGTCGAGGATCATGGCGTCGGGCCGCATCAAGAGGATGCGCGCCAGCGCCACGCGCATCTTCCAGCCGCCGGACAGCTTGCCGACGTCGCCATCCATCATTTCCTGACTGAAGCCGAGGCCGGCGAGCACCTCGCGGGCGCGGCCCTCCAGCGCATAGCCATCGAGTTCCTCGAACCGCGCCTGCACCTCGCCATAGCGCGCGATGATGTCGTCCATTTCATCGGCGCGGTCCGGATCAGCCATGGCCGTTTCGAGGGCTTTGAGCTCAATCGCGACTTCGCTGACCGGCCCCGCGCCGTCCATGACTTCGGCCGCCGCGCTGCGACCACTCATCTCGCCGACGTCCTGGCTGAAGTAACCGATGGTGACGCCGCGATCGACCGCGACCTGCCCTTCATCCGGATGATCCTGACCGGTGATCATACGGAACAGCGTGGTCTTGCCCGCGCCGTTGGGACCGACCAGTCCCACCTTTTCGCCGCGCTGAAGTGCTGCGGAGGCTTCCACGAAAAGCAGCTGGTGGCCGTTCTGCTTCGTGATGTTGTCGAGCCGGATCATTGTTCCACGCGCCATCCCGAAGCGCGCGCATCAGGACCAAGCTATTGATGAAGTTGTGATTTTGGTCGGGGCAGCTGGATTCGAACCAACGACCTGCAGTACCCAAAACTGCCGCGCTACCAGGCTGCGCTATACCCCGATGAACCTGCAAATCACATAAATGGATTTGCCACGGCGCAATGTCGATACACGCTCTGGGCGGCGCCAGCAAGCCGCAACCAAAGCCTCAACGACCGTTGAAAAGCGGGTGCGCGACACGATCGCCGGCGGCGATACCGTATCGCTTGGCGGTCCCTGCCATCACCTCGAGGACGCCTTTCGCAGGCCCATGCGAGCGGATGATGGCGGTCGATTGCGGTGTCGTGTTCTCGGCGATACGCAGGATGCGGCCATCGGCCTGGATGAAGATCATGTCCAGTGGGATGAAGGTGTTCTTCATCCACATCGAGATTTCCTGCGGCGGTGAGAAATCGAACAGCATGCCGCGGCCGTCGGGCAGCTCCTTGCGAAACATCAGCCCAGTCCGCTTCTCCTCCTCGGTCGTCGCCATCTCGACCGAAAACACCTGAACGCCGGACTTCGTGGCGATCTCGAGAGTCTGCAGCTCTGCCGCCTGCGCTCCGCGCCCGATCAGCAGACCGAAGGCGAACAGCACCAGCGCGGCGATCAGCGGCCGGCGCGGCCGACGGCATCGTGCAAACCATTGAGAAAACGCCATCGACATCTGCCCCTGTCCGCGCATGCAAATCTGCGATGGCGACGATAGGTAGCGGATTTTACGTCAAGCGCAACGGCAGTGCAGCGGCTTTACAGGCTTGTGAACGCCATCGGTGCGGCGAGCGCGGTATCAAGAGACACTCTCCACGCATCCAACGTCCGATCGGCGGCTCCAGCGGCCGCGAGCAGCCCTAG